>DAHWJK010000253.1:0-4278 GCA_027344185.1 Thiobacillus sp. | reverse complement strand
GGCCGCAGCGCGGCGCCATCATGCTGGCATCCGGCTTCGGCAACGTGCTGTTCTTCGGCTATCCCTTCCTCACCACGGTGTACGGCGAATCCGGCGCGCGTTACCCTTTCTTCGCCGACATGCTGGCCACCACGCCGCTGGTGTGGTCGCTTGGCGTGTGGATCGCCTTTCGTTGCGGGAAGCATACCGAACACGCCAATTTCCTGAAGATGTGGCTGAAGCTGCCGCCGGTATGGGGCTTCGCCGCCGGCATTGCGGTCAACCTGTCCGGGCTGGGGCTCGAGCCGCTGGTGGAAGCCGCCCACTGGGCCGGCAGCCCGACCATTCCGCTGATGCTGTTCGTGCTGGGGCTGACGATACCCTGGCACGATCTGCGCCCGCAGAAGGCGGTTTTCGTGGCGCTCGGCATCAAGCTGGCGCTGATGCCGCTGCTGGCGCTGGGCATTGCGCTGTCATGGCCGGGCGCCCTCGGCGAGCCGGGAGAAGCCGCGGTGCTGGAAGCCGCGATGCCGACCATGGTGATGGTGATTGCGCTGGCCGACCGCTTTGGACTGGACACCCGGCTGGCGGGTCTGATCATGGGCTGGTCAACGCTGGTGGGATTGGTTACGCTGCCATTCTGGCTTGTGGTCGTGAAAGGCATCGCATCATGAAAATCGGATTCATCGGCAGCGGCATCATGGGCCGCCCCATGGCGGAAAACCTGCTGCGTGCCGGACACCAACTCTATGTTTACGGCCGTCGCTTCGACCGCATCGAACCGGTGCTGGTGATGGGCGCGATGGGCAAGGGTACTCCCGCCGAAGTCGCCGCCGAATCCGACATCACCTTCACTGTCGTTTCCGACACCACCGACGTCGAGCAGATCATCCTCGGCGACCGCGGCCTGGTCCACGGCGCCCGTCCCGGCCACACCATCGTCGATATGAGCACCGTGGCGCCCGCCGCCACCCGCCGCATTGCCGCGGCGCTGGCCGAACGCGGCGTGCACATGCTCGACGCGCCGGTCTCCGGCGGCGAAGTCGCCGCCCGCGAAGGCACGCTGTCGATCATGGTCGGCGGAGAGGCGCCCATCTTTGAAAAGATCCGCCCGCTGTTCGAAGTCCTCGGCCAGAACATCGTCCACGTCGGCGGTCACGGCGCCGGCCAGGTCGTCAAATGCTGCAACCAGATCGTCGTCGGCCTCACCTTCGAAGGCGTGGCGGAAGCCATCCTGCTGGCACGCCGCAACGGCGTCGACCCGGTCAAGATGCGCGAAGCGCTGATGGGCGGCTTCGCCGGCAGCCGCATCCTCGACGTCCACGGCCAGCGCATGCTCGACGCCAATTACAAGCCCGGCTTCAAGGTGAAGCTGCACCACAAGGACATGGCCATCGTCATGGACAACGCGCAGGAAACCGCCACGCCATTACCTGGAGCAGCACTGATCGCGCAGCAGATGAATGCGCTGATGGGCGCCGGCGACAGCGAGCTCGATTCATCGGCGATCATGCGCGCGCTCGAGCGTCTGGTCGGCGACAACCTCGGCAACGGCAAGTGAACGGCCACGCGTCTTGATCGGCAAGGAGCGCGTCGTCTTCCTCGACCGCGCGTCTTGCAAGGCATTTGACTCTATTTCTGGTTTCAAACAGGGTCACTAGGGCGTGTTAACACTAATTCGAACCTGTATTAGAACCAAGCCGTTACAAACAGAGACCGATACTGATGGTGTTGGCTCAGCAGACATTGCACACTCCCTAATTAACAATGTTCAGTATTTACTGCTCAGGCCAACATTAAGGAAAACGCGCCAGCTTTGACACGCCCGGCGCTTCCCTTTCAGGGCAACATGGCGTACTCTTTAACGTACGCATTGACCAGAGGATCCCATGTCCACACTCACCGCCAGCGAAGCACGCGCAAATCTCTACCGCCTGATTGACCAGGCGGCCGAGTCGCATGAAGCCATCCTGATCTCTGGCAAGCGCAGTAGCGCGGTGCTGGTGTCCGAAGAAGACTGGAAGGCGATCCAGGAAACACTCCATCTGCTCTCGGTGCCCGGGATGCGTGAATCCATCAAGGAAGGCATGGCCGAGCCGCTCGACACCAGCGTCAGGAAACTGGACTGGTGAGCTGGCAAGTCGTTTTTGCCAAGCACGCGCTCAAGGACGCCAAGAAGCTGGCAGCAAGCGGCCTCAAACCCAAGGCACTCGAACTGCTGGCGATTCTCGAACGCGACCCTTTCCAGAATCCCCCGTCCTATGAAAAGCTGGTCGGGGATCTCGCGGGCGCGTATTCCCGCCGCATCAATATCCAGCACCGGCTGGTGTATGAGGTTTTCACCGAATCATGCACGGTGCGCGTGCTTCGCATGTGGACACATTACGAGTGACCGGCTTGCTGTAGCAGGAGGCCCCAGCATGAAACGCTCTGACACCGCATTATTCCGGGAACAGGCGCTGATAGGCGGAGGCTGGTGCGACGCTGCCGACGGCGCGCGTTTCGCCGTTCATAACCCGGCCAATGCGCAGGTCATCGGCCATGCGCCGCGCTGCTCTGCCGTCGATACCGAATGCGCCATCGCTGCCGCACATGCCGCCTTCCCCGCTTGGCGCGACCAGCCTGCCAAAACCCGCGCGCAACTGCTTCGCCGCTGGTTCGACCTGATCCTCGCCCACCGCGACGACCTCGCCGTCATCATGGTGAGCGAGCAGGGAAAACCCTTGAGCGAGGCACGTGGCGAGATCGAGTACGCGGCGAGCTTCATCGAGTGGTTTTCCGAAGAGGCGCGGCGGGTCTACGGCGACGTGGTGCCGTCGCCGTGGGCGGATCGTCGCATGTTCACCTTGAGGCAGCCGGTCGGCGTGGCGGCGCTGATCACGCCATGGAATTTCCCGGCCGCGATGCTGACGCGCAAGGCCGGCGCGGCGCTCGCCGCCGGCTGCACGGTGGTGGCGAAACCGGCATCGCAGACGCCGTTCACCGCGCTGGCGCTGGCCGAGCTGGCGCAGCGCGCGGGCTTGCCGCCGGGCGTGCTGAACGTGGTCACAGGCGACGCGGCGACGATCGGCGGCGTGTTGACTTCGCATCCTTTGGTAAGAAAAGTCTCGTTCACCGGCTCGACTGCCGTAGGCAGGCAGCTGCTTACGCAAAGTGCGCCAACGCTCAAGCACGTCTCGCTCGAGCTTGGCGGCAATGCGCCCTTCATCGTGTTCGCCGACGCCGACCTCGACGCCGCGGTGGACGCGGCGCTCGCCAGCAAGTACCGCAACAGCGGACAGACCTGCGTGTGCGCCAACCGGGTGTTCGTGCAGGATACGATTTACGACGCCTTTGCCCAGAAGTTTGCCGACGCGGTGGCGCAACTGAAGGTGGGCGAAGGCTTCACGCCCGGCGTGGAAACCGGCCCGCTGATCAACGTCGCCGCGCTGGAAAAAGTCGAGGCGCACATCGCCGACGCGCTGGCGCAGGGCGCAACGCTGCTGGCCGGAGGCACGCGCCACGCGCTCGGCGGACTGTTTTTTCAGCCGACGGTGCTCGCCGGCTGCACGCCCGCCATGCAGATCTGCCGCGAAGAGACCTTTGGCCCGGTGGCGCCGCTGATCCGCTTTCATGACGAGGCCGAGGTGATCCGGCTTGCGAACGATACCGACTATGGCCTGGCCGCCTACGCCTGCACGCGCGACCTCGGCCGCGCCTGGGGCCTGGCCGAGCAGCTCGACTACGGCATGGTCGGCATCAACGCCGGCCTGATTTCCACCGCCGAAGCGGTCTTCGGCGGCGTCAAGCAATCGGGGCTGGGGCGCGAGGGTGGCCGCAGCGGCATCGACGCATACCTCGACACCAAGTACGTGAATCTGGGCGGGCTCGGCTAAGGCAACGCCTGCGCATGTCGCCCCTTCCTGCTCGCCACGTGGTGATCATCGGCGCCGCCAGCGGCGCCGGCGCACCCGACGCGACGACCGCCACCGGGCCGGCGGCGCTGCGCCGCGCCGCCGTGTTTCACGACACCCCGCTGCAGCACGTGGCGTGGGACATGATCCTGCGCGTACCGCGCGACGCAACGGACACGCCGCTGCATGCCGTCGCGGCGCTCGCCGAACGGCTGGCCGACGAAGTCGAGTCGGTGCTGCTGGCGGGTCATTTTCCGCTGGTGGTGGGCGGCGACCATTCCTGCGCCATCGGTACCTGGAGCGGGGTGCACCGCGCGCTCGCCCCGCGCGGCCGCGTCGGCCTGATCTGGATCGACGCCCACATGGACAGCCACACCTTAGCCACCACGCCGAGCGGGCAGATCAA
>DAHWJK010000031.1:0-4084 GCA_027344185.1 Thiobacillus sp. | reverse complement strand
CATCAGGGCGCCTACGCTTGGCGGTGCTGCGGTTGCGCCCGCACGCCTTGAAGAACTCCCACCCAGCACGCCCGTCATCCCCATGCCCAAAGCCGATTCCCAACAAACCCTGGCCCGCCAATGGGAGATGCTCAAGCTGCTGCCGCCCCGGGCGCCGGGGATCACCGCCGCCGCGTTGGCGGGCAAGCTCGGCGATCTGGGCTACGGCGTCACCAAGCGCACGGTGGAGCGCGACCTGAACGAGCTGTCGCGCTTGTTCAGCTTTACCTGCAACGACAAAGGCATGCCCTACGGCTGGCACTGGGTGGAAGGGGCTTCACTCAACATTCCCGGCGTCAGTCTGGGGGACGCCTTGTCACTGCGCCTGGTGGAAGACCTGTTGCGCCCGCTGCTGCCTTCCGCCTTGCTTCGTGCCTTGGAGCCACGCTTGCAACAAGCGCGCGACAAACTGGCGGAGCTGGCGCCGAGCAATGCGCAGGCGCGCTGGGCGGGCAAGGTGCGCACGGTTCCCGCCAGCCTGCCCTTGCTGCCGCCGCAAGTCATGCCCGGTGTGCTCGACGGCATACAGGAGGCCTTGCTGGGAGACAGGCAGGTGCAGGTGCATTACCAGCGCGCGGGCGAAACCGAAGCCGCCCTCTACACCCTGCATCCGCTAGCCCTGGTGCAGCGCGGACCGGTGAGCTATCTGGTGGCCACGGCATTTGACTACCCCGACATCCGCACCTACGCCGTGCACCGCATGCGCAGCGCCGAGGTGCTGGAGCAGGCCGCGCAAGCGTCTGCCGAGTTCGATCTGGACGCTCACATCGCCTCCGGCGCCTTGCAGTTCGGTGCTGGCCAAACCATTCGCCTCAAGGCGCGGGTCGACGTGGCCCTGGCGCAAATCCTGCGCGAAACGCCGTTGTCGGAAGACCAGACCCTGGGTCGGGCACGAAAAGGCTTTTGCGCCCTGACGGCCACCGTGCAAGACACCTGGCAACTGCGCTGGTGGCTGCTGAGCCATGCCAATCAGGCCGTGGTGCTCGGCCCCGCCGCACTGCGCGCCGATCTGCTGCTGCGCATCGCCGAGGCAGCGGAGTTGTACGGGGTTTGAGCGTGCCGTCTGGGTTGCTGTTCGGATTCGGCGTCCCGTCTTGATTCATCCCGTGTTTTCCCGGGTTGTGCGGCGTTGTGACGCAGCGCGACCCTCTTTCCTTGTGCGACATATGTTGTCGCGCACCCTGCGCACAATGCAGCCATCCACCGCGGAGGGCTGCTAGCTCCGCCGGTCTGCATCGAAGCTTGTCTGACCACTCTTGCGCCTGACGTGGCGTTGCGAAAGGCCGGGCGACGCATCGATCGATGGCCGGTGAATCCAGCACGCACCCCGTGGTTCGTTGTCGCAACCACAGGAGTTGGGGATGAAGAAAGCAGGGGGCATTCTGGGCGTCATCGGTGGCGTGTTTGGCGTGTTCGCCGCACTGGTCACCTTGTTCATCGGCGGAGTGGGGGGTGCGTTCCAGGCGAGCGGGGCAGGTGCCGTCGTCGGCCTGGGCTGGGGCGGGTTGGCATTTTCCTTTCTCGCCATCATCTTCGGCGCCGTGAGCCTGGGAGTTCGTTCGGAAGCTCTGCTTAGGGTCGAGAGCGCCAGTTCGCGGACTCAGGAAGCTGACGCTTGGCACGTTGACGCCGCGTGCGACCGGTGGCAGCAGCAGAGCGGTCGTCGCCGCAAGCCATGCCCAATGGCTGTTCTGGCCGAGAACCGGCAGCTCAGCCTAGCAAGCCACAGCAGGGTGAGCGTCCTCCTGTCGCGATATCGCTGCGTCGACCGGCAGCACACCCAACCGCAGCGCTCGAAGCAGCGCCGGGTGTGTGTGTCTCCACATTCCCTTGAAGAACCCCACTTGGCTATCGTGATGGGCGATCCCGGAGGGGAGGGGCTGCTCGAACCGGGATAGGTCCTGTCTGCGCGGGACAGCCCTTAGCTGCAGCTTCACCATGGCGACGCAGGCGGATCTGTACCCTACCGGGGCGCGCGGCAGCTTCCCGGTAAGCGACTCTATTTCCTTCTGGGCTCAACCCAGTCAGCGACTTTATTTCCCAGTCAGCGACTTTGTTTGCAGTTAACGACTTTATTTCCCGCGCACAACAACTGTTCTAACCAATTAAAGTCGAAAACACGGGCCTAGCATCGGCGTGGCTTACGCGCCCGCCACGTCCGTTGACATCTTGCCTAAAGTCGAAAACTCCGCCCGGCTTCGATCGCTGGGTCGACGCGACGGCACAAATATGGTCGAAAACTATGGGATGGTGGCGCCGCAATAATCCTCGCGCAGCGGGGAAGACGGTTCAGCGGTGCGCCGTGGCTTCCGAGAGCACCTTCGCCACCCATTTGTTCATGCTCTGCCCTTCACGCGCCGCGGCCTTGGCCGCCGCCGCATGAATGCCGGGATCGATCCGTAGCATCAATTTGCCTGATGCCGGTTTTTCAGGCTGTTGTTTGAGTTTCGCGCAGGCGTCGATGTAGTCGTCAATCGCTTCGTGGAATGCCGCCTCGAACTCGGACACGGACTCCCCGTGAAAGGCGATGATGTCCGCAATGTCCAGCACGCGCCCAACCAGGATCTTGTCGTCCGGGTCATAAGTCATGCTGGCGGCATAGCCCTTGTAAGTCATCACGTTGTTCATGGCGTCACCCCTAGTTTCTCCAAATACTCCCGCACCATCCTGACCCGGTAGTTCAAGGCCTCCCTCTGCGGGTGTGGTCGATGGAAATGGACACGTAGCCCGTCTTTCTCAAACGTCACGGATGATCCACTTCCCTCAATGACACGACACCCAGCGGCCCCAAGCAAAGCCTCAATACGCGCCCCCTCAAGATTGCCGTTGACCGGGCTGGAGAAAATTGCTTCAAGCGTCTTGCGGTGCTTGCTATTCATTAAGATATGATAGCACTTCTGATGGCAGATTGAATCGATTTTGCAATCGGCCTTTACGCGAGCCCAAACGATCTGATCGAATCGAATTCGCCGTAAGCCAAGGACTACACCAACCAGCGTTGTTAGCGCCGATGCCGATTTGAGCCATGCGCCGGGTTTGCGGTGAACCGGTTAGAGCGCGACGAAATTCAAGTCTGACGCCCCGCGCAGCTCGTTTTCCATGGCGCAGTCGCCGATCGGCATGTGGCTCAAATCGGCATCGGCGCCAACCACAGGTGAAAGCGCTCAAGCGGCGATGGGTTTCCGGGGCCGCCCACCCAGCTTGCCGTTCTCACGGGAAGCCGCGGCCTTGGCCGGCGTTCGCATGGCTCCACCGGTTTGCCCCATCAGTCCAGCCATCCATTGGCGCGAACCAAAGACGCCCTCCAGCAGCGCCGGCAGGTACAGGTCGGCGTCGAGTTTGGGGAAGTGCAGTCCAAGCCCGCTGGGCGTGATCTCGATGTCGGTCAGATCATCGGGCCTTGCATGGCCCAGCCCCTCGGCCAGGTGCGGCGGTGCGCCAGGTAGTCGGTCAGGCGTTGCTGATCTCGGCTCATACGGGCACGGCTTCGGCGAGCACCTTTGCGCGGAACTTGTCTGGCAGGGCCTTGGGCGTCAGCACATCCACGGGCACGCCGAGCAGTTCCAGCAGCTCGTGCCGGATGGTGCCGATGTCAAAGAGGGTGGTTTCCGGCGTCGGATCGATCAGGATGTCCAAGTCGCTTTCGTCCGTGTCCTCGCCATGCAGGACCGAGCCGAAAACGCGCGCATTGTGGGCACGATGAGCCAACACGATGCGGCGAATCTCGGCGCGATGGTTTTGCAGGGCTTGCGAGGGCTTCATGGTTGCACATTATCCCAGCTTCGCTGCCTCCAATTCCTGCCCCGGCTTCCGCGAGCACAGCCGCGGATTTTTCCAGACTGATGCACCCACATCGCGCCCGTGACGAGGCGTGAAAAGTACCAATGCCTCTCTAAATTGCCCATTCGAATTCCCGCAGCAACAGGCCAATACACGCTATCGCGCACTCGGCATCTTCTTCAAGCACGGGACGCAGGTTTCGCGTGTGCTCTTCATGCGGTTTCCGGGCGTGTAGCCGAGCAGGAATTTGCCCAGCCGCGACAAC
>DAHWJK010000225.1:0-6066 GCA_027344185.1 Thiobacillus sp. | reverse complement strand
CGTTGCTCCGCTGCGCCTACGGCTCCGCTGCACAACGCCCCATCAACCACGGAGTGGACCGAAACACCGGATCGATGTAGGGAACATTCTCGTGAGGCAACGCCATCACCGTCCGGGAACATATTCTCGTGAGGCAATACGCTTCTCACCCAGATTGTCGCGCTACAACTACATCAACCGAGCAAAACTCGAAATCCCCATAGACCATCGCCGCATCCCCGCGGGTTCGTGCTTGGGCGGTTTTCGTACGCCGGCCCCATGCTCAGACGCGCGGCCTGCGACGGCCGGCATCCGAAAACCTTCACCAAAGTGGACGTTGCGAGTTGGCTAGGAACCTCCCGAAAGCGGACGGTGCCGAATATGCGAGCTTTCCCATCTTTGTCTGATGAAGCTCGACGAATTCCACCCGGTCGAAATCAGACCGTATGTGCCGGGACGGTCGTTACCAAGCCGAGCGCCCCTCACAAACTCGGGCGCGCCACTCTTCACTTTGGTGGGATTGCGATTACAAGGCCATTGTCCTCGAGCGCTTCAGTCCAGCAACGCCTTGATCGCATCGACGGTGGAGCGCAGGCTCGCCGAATCCAGTCCTCCGCGTTCGTCGTCTTGCGAGGTGAAGAGCGATCGACCGACACCGAAGCCATTGGCTTCGTACCACGCCTTCTTCCACTCCCATCCCTTCCGGTAGTCCTCGCGCACCATCATGCCGAGGTGCTCCCAAAGGATTAGGTCGCCGTCAGCCGTGACGAACGAGAAGTCCGGACGGAGCCGGCCAGGCTCGACCTCTCCATCGAGCATGCGCTCATACTCGTACTCGACCCCGGACTGAAAAAGCATGTTGGCGATCACGAGCTCGGACTTGCTGCGAACCAGATGACCCTTCTCCGTACGATGGATCAGGTTCTCGGCGTACGGGACCTCGGTCTCGACGCGCCGGAGCACACCCTGGAAGATGTTCGTGTTCCGTCGCGCGGTCTCCGACCGCTCGGGCCGGGTATAGTCAAAGAGAACGGAAGGATTGTCGCCTTCGATCAGGAGCACGAGCTGGCGGCGCGACCGGGTAAGGGCCGTGTAGAGCAGCTCGCGCGAGAGGGGCCGGCAGTTCTTGGGCAGGACGACGAACACCTTCTGAAACTCGCTGCCCTGCGACTTGTGAACTGTGATGGCGTAGGCGAGCTCAAGGGGTCCGGAGCCGCCGGGAAAGTCGCGACCGCTGTAGCCGAAACGAAGATTGGGTCGTCCGGCGAAGACCACGTTCAGCCAAGGAGCCTTCCCGTTACCGACAAGCCCGACCTCGCCGTTGGCTACGTAATGATCGCCGGACTCCTGTCCGTCATAGGCGCCGCGCCACTGGTTCGAGACCTGGATGACCTTGTCGCGGATGACGATGCTTTCGTCACCGAGACTGACCACCCACGGGTCGGTGGCCGCCTTCAGCTCGCGTGCACGGTAGCGACGCTGCGTCCAGCGGTTCAGGTCGTGGACGCCGTGCGGATGCATGCGAACGGGCGACAGGATTTGCCACTGCTCGGAGCCGTCGGGCTCATCGAAGGGAACCCAGCCGCGTTCGTCGATGCCGAGCGAGGCGTTGAAGCCGACGACGTCGGCCGCCTGCGCAAGCCCGAGGTGCTTCTGGAAAGCCTCGCTCAAGCGGCTGCGCAGCTCGTCGGGCGTGGTCCAGAACAACAGGTCAAGGTCGTTGAAGGGCCGTCCCGTTTCCAGGTCGCTGAGGACGCGATCGGCGTCGACGGGCTGCGTCTCTCTGGTGAACCAGGAGGCAAGCCGAAGCGTGTCCGACGCCTGATCCGCGCCCGCGACAGCACGGACCTCCACCGTCAGCCGCGCCAGCGCCTCGCCAAGCGCCAGGCCGGTATCGCTCTTCGCATCCGTAGTCTGCAGATAGGATGTCAGGTCGGCGAACGGACGTCCCACTCCGATCGGAGGCAGTTGGTTGGGATCACCGACTAGGATGAGCCGTTGGACATGGGCGAGGTCGAGCGCGTCGAGCACGGCCGCAAGATCGTCCATGGTGAGCATCGAACACTCGTCGATGACGACCGTCTTTTCCTTGCGGTACTTCTCCTTGCCATGAAACCGCGGACGCTGGCGGACCCGATCGTATCGTCCGAGCTCGTTCAAAAACTGAGCGACAGTCATCGCCTCGGCGTTG
This sequence comes from Thiobacillus sp., assembly GCA_027344185.1. Lineage (GTDB taxonomy): Bacteria > Pseudomonadota > Gammaproteobacteria > Burkholderiales > Thiobacillaceae > Thiobacillus. The sequence goes on along the minus strand of DAHWJK010000225.1, from coordinate 3,896 downwards.
GCGGCCTTTCCGAGCCGGACCCGCGCCTTTCCGGTCGGCGCGAGCAGAAGAATACCGTCTCGTGCGAGCGCCTCGTTGAGCAAGAGCGCCCCCATGACCGACGTCTTGCCGGTGCCGGCCCGCCCCACGAGCGCCGTCAGACGACGAGAGGTCACGCGGGCGAGTGCGGTGGCTTGTTCGTCAATGGCCAGGACGTGCCGCGCGTTCTTGGGGTCGAACGCGCCGCCCGCCGCCTTGATCGCAGCAACCAGGAGCTTCTTCCAATCCGCCGCCACGGCGGAGGCGGCCTTGCCCGCCCGCTTCGAGAGCACGCTCCGCAGCTTATCTTCGCGCGCTTTCAGCTCCGTGAGCTGGAGCGCGGAAATCCCGGCCAGCTGACCCTGCGGCGCCGGCAGGTCGATAAGCTCGACGACACCTGTTAGCGCAGCCGCATTGGCGGCAGGCCAGTCGATACCGATCAGGCAGGGATGGGCCAGCTCGAGCGCGGCGACCTTCTCGACCGTTTCCGTGATGCTTAGCAGCGCGTCACCATTCTCGGACGCGCGCTGCAACACGGCAACGAGTGCCGCCCGTAGGCGGCGCGGGTCGGCCGCAGACTCGACGCGCGACGGTTCCGGAACGGGGTGTTTGGCCGCGATCGTTGCGTCTGGGAGAAGTCCGCGGTCGATCGTTCCGACCGAGACTGGAGATTCCTTCGCGTCACCCAGGTCGACCTCGCATATCCGGTAGGGGTTCATGATGACGTCGGCATCCGTCGTCGTCGCCGTGCTCGCTGCCGCCCGCTTGGCGGGGTCGAACCAACGGCTCGCTTGCGCCGGCGTGAGAGCGAAGCGCGAGAGTAGCTTCAAGAGGACCCGCCGCTCGTCCGCTAGGTTGAGCCACGTGTCGCGGACGGCTTTGAGATCGGCGTCGTAGGCAGGCTGCGGCGGCTTCACCTTGCCGCGAAGCAGCGCGTCGACGTGGGGCCAAGGATCTCCATCGGTCAGAATCGCCCCCGACGCCAACAACTCGAGCGTCAGCGCCGTCCCCAAGCGCATCCCCAGCGCCTCGAGGGCTGAGCCGAGGCCAGGAAAAGCCCCTCGGTCTTTCCAGGCGAGCCCGATCTGGGTGTTGAGCCATTCCTCGCGGCGCTCCCACGGTCCTTTGGCAATCCCGTGGGCTCGGATCTTCCGAACAGCTTCGAGGCACCGGATTAGCGTCGAGAGCGCGATGTCCGCGGGCGCGAGCTCCGCCGCGTAGGAGAATACCCGCATGTGGGCTGGGTCGGCGGGAACCGCGATGTCGGCGAGGAGTCCCGCCCTCCGCGCATCCTCGGCCGCGTCCCCGGTCGACTCGAGATAGTCGTGATACGGCAGTAGGAAGCCATCGAAGCCGTCCGGCCGGATCGAATGCCGGAGCAGACGATCCCACATCGGATAGGCGTCCTTGCCGGCGGGCGCGTCGTATTGCTTCACCGGGGCGATGGACTGGATACGACCGACACCGACCACTAGGCGCGAGATCGTGTCCCCGAGCGGTTGGCCCTCTTTGCAGTAGAAGAAGACGAGCGAACGCTCGGGCGTAAGGCGGTCGAACACATGATCGACGAGCGCGGTCTGGCGAGCTCGGCCAAAAACCCAGGGGCTCGCGAACGGCGACTGCTCGTCGGGCGGTAAGGGTTTCGGCAGTTTCGCGTCGATAGCGGCCTGCTCGCTGCGCAGCATCCAGCCGAACGGGACAGCGAACGCCGCGAATGGCGGGACCTTCACGATGGTCGACTTCAGATGACCGTGCGTCGCCGCCGCCTTCTTGATGGACGCATAAGGGTGCTCGAAGCGGCGGACCCACTCCGCCTCGTTCATGAAGGCACCCGACTCGGCTTTGCAGGGCGGCAGCTCTTCCGACGTTAGCTCATTCCATGGCTTCCCTGCCAGGGCGTCCTCGGCGTCGTCCTTCTCCTCCCGGATGCGATCGAGCGCGACGCAGAACGCGTTCGAGGACGGAGCCGCGCAGACCCGCCCGTTCCAGCGCGAATCATGCCACGCCACACGCATCGTAAGATGAAACACACTCGCACCTCGTCATGCCCCAACGCTGCCGGAGAAAACCCCTTCTACCAGCCACACCTGCAATAGCCAGCCTGTCAGCACCAACCGCCGCTGTTCCAGCGCTTGCACATCGCCGCTTATGCTACCTGTATACCGAAAGCGGCCGGTCCGCGTTCGGCCCACTTCGGCCGTAGCCAACCAGTCGGTCGATATTGTCACAAGCCGGCCGCTCCAGCCGGCAACACAGCGAGCCATTCCCGCAGCTTCGACCAGCGCCGCCGGCCGGAGACATTGCGCACCGCGATCGCCACCGCCTTGCGGCTACCGACGAGCACGACCAGCCGCTTGCCGCGGGTGATCCCGGTATAGAGCAGGTTCCTCTGTAGCATGGCGTAGTGCTGCGTCAGGACGGGGATCACCACGGCTGGGTATTCCGAACCCTGCGCCTTGTGGATCGTCGCCGCATAGGCCGGCACCAGCGCATCCAGATCACCAAGTCCATAGGCCACGTCACGCCCGTCGAACCGCACGGTGATCTCGGCCTCCTCGGGGTCGATCGTCGAGATGAAGCCGATATCGCCGTTGTAGACCTCGCGGTCGTAGTCGTTCTCGATCTGCATGACCTTGTCGCCCGGCGCAAAGGTCCAGCCGAATTTCTCGACCTTCGGCGTCGCCTCGCCATTCAGCGCGGCCTGGAGATCGATGTTCAGCGAGCGAGCGCCAACGCCGCCGCGTGCCATCGGGCAGAGCACCTGGATGTCGCGCACCGGATCGAGCCCGAAGCGGCGGGGGATGCGGGTCTTCACCAGATCGATGATGCGCGCGACGGCCGTCTCCGGGTCGTCGGCCTGGACGAAGTGGAAATCGCTCCCGGCCTCCGCGCGGGTCAGGTCCGGCATCTCGCCGCGGTTGATCCGATGCGCGCTGGTGATGATCCGGCTGGACGCCGCCTGGCGGAAGATCTCGGTCAGCCGCACCACCGGCACCGCGCCCGAGCCGATCAGGTCCGCCAGCACCTGGCCCGGCCCGACCGAGGGGAGCTGATCCACGTCCCCCACCACCAGCAGGGCCGCCGTCGCGGGGATCGCCCGGGTCAGCGCGTGCATCAACGGCACATCGACCATGGAGGCCTCGTCGATGACCAGCAGGTCGCACTCCAACGGGTAATCGGGTCCGCGCCGGAAGCCGCCGGTGCGCGGGTCGATCTCCAGCAGGCGGTGGATCGTCCTGGCCTCGAACCCGGTCGCCTCGCTCATTCGCTTCGCTGCCCGCCCGGTCGGGGCCGCGAGCAGGAGGCGCACCCCCTTGGCGGCGAGGATGGCAAGGATCGCCCGCATGATCGTCGTCTTGCCGACGCCAGGGCCGCCGGTGATCACCAGCAGCTTCGCGGCAAGGGCAAGGCCGACCGCGTGGCGCTGGCTCTCGGCGAGCGTCATGCCGATCCGCTTTTCCACCCAGGGGATGGCCTTTTCCGCGTCAATCGCGGGCCATGGCAGCGCGCCGGCCGCGATCGCCCGCAGCCGTTCGGCAATGCCGCGCTCGGCGTGATAAAGGCCAGCGAGGAAGATGCAGTCCGCCTCGCCGATGCGGTCGGCGATCACCGCGCTGTCGGCCAGTTCCAGATCGAGCGCGGTGCGGATCAGCGCCTCCGGAACCTCGAGCAGGCGTTCCGCGAGCGGGATCAGTTCCGCGACCGGCAGACCGCAGTGCCCCTCGTCCATCGCCTCTGAGAGGGCGTAGCCGATGCCGGCGCGGACGCGGATCATCGCCGTCTTCTCGATGCCGAGTTTTGCGGCAATCGCATCCGCCGTCTTGAAGCCGATGCCTCTGATGTCGTGCGCGAGCCGGTATGGGTTCTCGCTCATCACC
>DAHWJK010000218.1:0-8081 GCA_027344185.1 Thiobacillus sp. | reverse complement strand
GGCGGCAGCCTGACAAGCTGCGTTAGAATCATTGCCTCGCCTCCGGAACGCTCGTCATGCCGCTCGACATCCTGCTGGTCAGAATTCTGCTCGCCGTGGTCCAGATCGCCACCCTCGCGCTACTTGGACAGGGGGTGCTGGCGCTGCTGGCCGGAAAATACCGCGAGCAGAACATTTTTTATCGCGTGTTGCGCATCGTCACCAGCCCTGCAGTCCGCGTTGTGCGCTTCATCACCCCGCGCCTGATTCTCGATGTCCACATCCCGGCGCTCGCCTTCTTCCTGCTGCTCTGGCTGTGGATCGTGCTGGCGCTCGCCAAACGCCACCTGTGCGGGCTGCACGGTCTGGCGTGCTGAGCCCGCCCCGCACGGTTTCATCTTGACTTGACCGGGTCAAACCGGTTAAATTGCCGCCTCTTTTGGCCAGTTAGCTCAGTTGGTAGAGCAGCGGATTGAAAATCCGCGTGTCCTTGGTTCGATTCCGAGACTGGCCACCACCTTACCGTTGAACGGCCTCCCGCGGGTTTCCCGCCGGAGGCCGTTTTGCTGTGCGCCGCGCCCGCATTCCAGCCCGTCTTTCGCTAGCCCCACACCACGGATTCCGGCCGTTTCTCCGCAACCGCGATAAATATTCGCAATGGACAATTGATGCCGCACATAAGCTGTACTAATGTGAAGCTGCTTTGCCCCTCGACAAGAACCCGGAGACCGCCATGAGCAAGAAGAACAGCAAGCCCGCCCCCCAAACAGACTCTGCACTGAGCCGCCGAAAATTTCTCGGAGCCGCCGCGGCAACCGCGACCGGCGCGGCGACGCTCGGTTTTCCCTCGATTGCCAAGGCGCAAGCCCCGATCAGCCTGCGCTTTCAGAGCACCTGGCCGTCGAAGGACATCTTTCACGAGTATGCAGTGGACTTTGCCAACAAGGTCAACGCGATGTCGGGAAAGGAACTGCGGATCGAGGTGCTGCCGGCAGGTGCGGTCGTCAAGCCCTTCGATCTGCTCGATGCGGTGAGCAAGGGCACGCTGGACGGCGGCCACGGGGTAATCGCCTACTGGTATGGCAAAAACTCTGCGGTGGCGCTGTGGGGTTCCGGCCCCGCCTTCGGCATGGACCCCAACATGGTGCTGGCCTGGCACTACTACGGCGGCGGCAAGGAACTGCTGGATGAAATCTACAAGAGCATGAACATGGACGTGGTGTCGATGCTCTACGGCCCGATGCCAACCCAGCCTTTCGGCTGGTTCAAAAAGCCCATTACCAACGCCGATCAGATGAAGGGGGTCAAGTTCCGTACGGTAGGCCTGGCGGTCGATATGTACAAGGAACTGGGCGCCGCGGTGAATCCGCTGCCCGGTGGCGAGATCGTGCCGGCCATGGACCGCGGCCTGCTCGATGCGGCCGAATTCAACAATGCATCTTCCGACAATCTGCTCGGCTTCCCCGACGTGGCCAAGGTCTGCATGCTGCAGAGCTTCCACCAGTGCAGCGAGCAGTTCGAGATCCTGTTCAACAAGAAAAAATACAATGCGCTGAATGCCGAGCACAAGGCCATCATCAAGTATGCCCTCGAGGCTTCCTCGGCCGACATGTCGTGGAAGGCGATCGACCGCTACTCCAAGGACTACATCGACATGAGCACGAAAAAGGGCGTCAAGTTCTACAAGACGCCGGATGCCATCCTGAAGAAACAGCTGCAGGCCTGGGACAAGATCATGGTCGCCAAGAGCGCCGAAAACCCGGCCTTCAAGAAGGTGCTCGAGTCGATGCGCGCTTTCGCCGGACGCGCGGCACGCTGGCAGAACGACACCAACGTGGACTACAAGATGGCGTACAACCACTTCTTCGCCAAGAAGAAAGGCTAAATCTGTAGCCAATGTCTCGCACGGCCGCCCGCTCCGGACGGGTGGCCGTTTTCTGCAGCCATTCCAAGAACTCAAGTCATGCAGAGATTGCTGCTCTTCGTCGACAAGGTAAGCACCTTCGCCGGCCGGTTTTTTGCCTGGTCCATCATCGGACTGACTTTTCTGATTTCGTGGGAAGTGTTTTCCCGCTACATCCTCAACACCCCGCATCCTTGGGCGCTAGACGTGCAAATCATGCTCTACGGCATCCTGTTCATGATGGCCGGAGCCTATACGCTGGCGCACGGCGGCCATGTGCGCGGCGACGTGCTGTATGGATTTTTCGCCCCGCGCACCCAGGCCACGATCGATCTGGTGTTGTATGTGGCGTTCTTTCTACCGGGAATTTTTGCCCTCACCTACGCCGGCTGGATCTATGCCAACGAGTCGTGGGCCATCCACGAACAGACCTTCAGCCCCGACCCGCTGCCGTTGTATCCATTCAAGTTCGTGATTCCCGTCGCCGGATTTTTTCTGCTGATGCAAGGGACCGTCGAAATCCTGCGCTGCGCCATTTGCCTGCGCGACGGCGTCTGGCCCTCTCGCGTCCAGGACGTCGCGGAAGTCGACGTCGACAAGCTCAAGGAGATGGTGAAAGTCAAAGACGAAGACATCGCTGAACTGGATCGGTACGTGGTGAAGCAGGGGCCCAAACCGTGAAGAAGGAACTGCGCTTCGGATTCGGCTTGATGGCGATCATCCTGATCGCCATCGTCCTTTTCATGCCGTGGGGAAACCTCACCAACGGCCATCTGGGCCTGCTGATGCTGAGCCTGGTTGTGGTGACCATCATGCTCGGCTTCCCAACGGCGTTTACCCTGATGGGCATGGGCATGATCTTCGCCTGGTTCGCCTATCGCAGCAGCAGCCCGGACCTCGCGGTGACGCAAACCCTGGATCTGATGGTGCAGCGCGCCTACGGAGTGATGACCAACGACGTGCTGATCTCGATTCCTCTGTTCGTGTTCATGGGGTATCTGGTCGAGCGCGCCAACCTGATTGAGAAGCTGTTCAAGTCGCTGCATCTGGCGCTGGCGCGCATTCCGGGCTCGCTCGCCGTCGCCACGCTGGTGACCTGCGCCATCTTCGCCACCGCCACCGGCATCGTCGGCGCCGTGGTCACGCTGATGGGCCTGCTGGCGCTGCCGGCCATGTTGCGCGCAGGCTATAGCGTCAAGCTGTCGGCCGGTGTCATCACTGCGGGCGGCTGCCTCGGCATCCTGATACCGCCTTCAGTGCTGCTCATTGTCTACGGCGCAACGGCCGGGGTGTCGGTGGTGAAGCTGTATGCCGGTGCGTTCTTCCCCGGCATCATGCTGGCCCTGCTCTATGTTGCCTATGTGATGATCCTGGCCAAGCTGAAGCCGGAACTCGCCCCCCCCTTGCCGGAAGCTGAGCGGATCGTCCCGCTGCCTCCCGGGAACGCCCGCATCGCCGCACGCTTCGGCAGGCTTGCCCTGCCCGCCTTGATGCGCGCAGCTTTCGCAAAAAATGACGCCGGAGATTCCAAAGGCCACGTCATGCGCGAACTGCTGACCGCGCTGCTGCCCGCCATCGTGTTCATCGTCATCATGGGTCTGGCGTGGCAGGCACTCACCAAACCGGACACGGCAACCGATCTTTCCGTGCTGCAGGAAATGGGCATGGTGAGCGAGGAGTCGACGGAGGCCCCGGATCTGGATGAACCCCGGGCCGAGGGCATCTCGGAGCCTCCGATAGAAGATCCTGTTGCCGACGGCGTGCAGGAACCGCCGCCCGAAGCACTCCCGGAACCCATGGCCGACTTCCTGCAGGAGCCGCCAGCCGATGACCTGCAGGAACCCGAGGGGGCCGCCCCGCTGGAAGAGGCACCCGCGGAAACGCCGCTCGCGGCCGGGCACGCTACGGCAGATGGCGCTGTCGAGCGCATGCCGGTCCCCTCCGCGTACTGGAAAGTACTGGCCGGTGGCCTGGCGATCCTGCTCGTGGTCTATGCGCTGTTCACCTTCGCGCGGCTCGAAATCTTCAAGATGCTGCTGACCTCGTTTTTTCCGTTGGCGATCCTCATTCTCGCCGTGCTCGGCTCCATCGTGTTCGGCCTGGCCACGCCGACGGAAGCAGCGGCGGTCGGCTCCTTCGGCGGCTTCGTTCTCGCCGCGTTCTACCTGTCGCTGAACACGTCGCGCGAAAAGCGGCGCAGCCTGCGCGCCACCTGGGTTCCGCTGTGGATACTGTTCGGCGTCTCCGTGGTCTGGTTCCTCCTGTTCGAGGCGAGCATACTGCCAACGCCCCCGCCGGACTGGGTGGGCTGGCTGTCGATGACTGCCATGGGCGTATGGTGCCTGCTGGCGGTGCCGCAGGTGAGCATGCTGCCGACGGTGAAGGAGTCGGTGTTTCTCACCGCCAAGACCTCGGCCATGGTGTGCTGGCTGTTCGTCGGCTCCTCGATCTTCTCCGCCGCCTTTGCGCTGCTCGGCGGACAGGCGCTGATCGAGCAATGGGTGCTGTCGATGGACATGACGCCTGTCCAGTTCATGCTGTTGTCCCAAGCCATCATCTTCATCCTCGGCTGGCCGCTGGAATGGACCGAGATCATCGTCATCTTCATGCCGATCTTCATCCCGCTGCTGGCGCACTTCAACATCGATCCGCTGTTCTTCGGCCTGATGGTGGCGCTCAACCTGCAGACCGCCTTTCTCTCGCCGCCGGTGGCGATGGCTGCGTTCTATCTTAAGGGCGTGGCGCCGCCGCATGTGACCCTCAACCAGATCTTTGCCGGCATGCTGCCGTTCATGGGGATCCAGGTGATCGCCATGGCGATGCTCTACCTCTGGCCGCAGATTGGGATGTGGCTGCCGAGCGTCTTGTACAAGTAACACCTGCCTGACACAGGATGTAGGGAGATCACCATGAACATCGCATTCATCGGCATGGGCATCATGGGCAGGCCCATGGCCGTCAACCTGAAGAAGGCCGGCCACACGGTCTTCGTGCACGGCCGCCGCGCCGAAACCATGGCGCTCCCGGTCGAGTCCGGCTGCGCCGCTTGCTTGACCATCGCCGACGCCGCAGCGCAGGCCGACATCATCATCGTCATGGTGTCGGACACGCCCGACGTCGAGCAGGTGCTGTTCGGCGAACACGGCGTCGCGGCCGGCGCGAAACCCGGCTCGGTGGTGGTCGACATGAGCACCATCTCGCCGACCGCGACCCGGATGTTCGCCGACAAGTTGCAGGCGCGCGGCATCGAGATGCTCGATGCGCCGGTGTCGGGCGGCGACGTCGGCGCGATCAACGCCACGCTGTCGATCATGGTCGGCGGCAAGCCTGAGGTGTTCGAACGCGTGAAGCCGGTGTTCGAGGCCATGGGCAAGAACATCGTGCGGGTCGGCGACATTGGTGCCGGCCAGGTGGCCAAGGCCTGCAACCAGATCGTGGTGGCGGTCACCATCGAGGGTGTCGCCGAGGCGCTCGTCTTCGCACGCAAGAACGGCGTCGACCCGGCGAAAGTCCGCGACGCGCTGATGGGCGGTTTCGCCGGCAGCCGCATCCTGGAAGTGCATGGCAAGCGCATGCTCGACAACGACTACACGCCCGGCTTCAAGACCAAGCTGCACCAGAAGGACATCAACATCGTGATGCAGACCGCGAAGGAGCTCGGTCTCGCGCTGCCGGGCGCAGCGCTGGTGATGCAGCATCTCAACGCGCTGATGGGCACCGGCGATGCCGAGCTGGACTCGGCGGCGGTGATGAAAGTCGTCGAACGCGAGTCCGGCATGGAGCGCCAATGAGCCATCGCATCGTCTTCCTCGATCGCAAGAGCCTGATCGCCGATTTGCGCGCGCCCGCATTCGCGCATGACTGGACCGACCATGACCAGACCCGGCCCGAGGAAGTCCTGGCGCGGATCAAGGATGCCAGCATCGTCATCAGCAACAAGGTCAAGCTCCCTGGCGACATCCTGGCGCAGGCGCCGAACGTGAAAATGATTGCCGTTTGCGCCACCGGCACGGACAACGTCGATCTCGCCTACTGCAAGGCGAAGGGTATCGTCGTGTCCAACATCCGCGGCTACGCCGTGCATACCCTTCCTGAGCACGTTTTCATGCTGTTGCTGGCGCTGCGCCGCAACCTGATCGGCTGGCGCGAGGATGTGCGTGACGGGCTGTGGCAGAAGTCTGACCAGTTTTGCCTGTTCACCCGCCCGATCAACGACCTCTATGGCAGCACGCTGGGGCTCGTCGGCCACGGTACGCTCGGCAACGGCGTACGCAAGATCGCCGAGGCCTTCGGCATGAAAGTGCTGGTTGCCGAACACAAGAACGCCTCGACCGTGCGCGACGGCTATGCGGCATTCGACACAGTGCTGAAAGAGGCCGACGTGATTTCGCTGCATATCCCGCTCACCCCCGAAACGCGGCACCTGATCAGCACCCGCGAGTTCGGCCTGATGAAGTCCAGCGCCCTCCTCATCAACACCGCGCGCGGCAACCTGGTGGACGAGATAGCGCTGATTCAGGCACTCAAGTCCGGACGGATCGCCGGTGCCGGCTTCGATGTGCTTGCCGTCGAGCCGCCGCGCGAAAGCAATCCGCTGCTCGATCTCGACTTGCCCAACTTCATTCTGACGCCCCATGTCGCCTGGTCCAGCCGCAATGCGATGCAGATCATGGCCGACCAGCTGGTCGACAACATTGAAGCCTTCGTGGCCGGCACGCCCAGCAATCTTGTCACCTGAACGCATGCATGAGGTAAAGAGATGAGCACACGAATCTCTGTAGCCGGCCTTCAAATCGCCAAATCGCTCTACGACCTGGTGCGCGACAAGATCGCGCCGGGCACCGGCATTTCAGCCGACCGCGCCTGGCAGGGTTTTGCCGACATCGTGCGCGAGCTGACCCCGCGCAACCGCACGTTGCTGGCGCGCCGCGACGAGCTGCAGGCCCGCATCGACGCCTGGCATCTGGCGCGCAAGGGGCAGGCGCACGACGCCGCCGCCTACAAACAGTTCCTGGTCGACATCGGTTACCTGTTGCCCGAGGGCGATGATTTCAGCATTGCCACCGACAACGTCGACGACGAAATCGCCCGCATCGCCGGCCCCCAACTGGTGGTGCCGGTGAACAACGCGCGCTACGCGCTGAATGCCGCCAATGCGCGCTGGGGCAGCCTGTTCGACGCCCTCTACGGCACCGACGTCATTTCCGACGAGGGCGGCGCCGGGAAGAAGGGCGCGTTCAACCCGGTGCGCGGCGCCAGGGTCATCGCCACCGCCAAGGCCTTCCTCGACGAGGCCGCGCCGCTCATTGAAGGCAGCTACCTCGACGCCATTGCCTATTCGGTAAAATCCGGGCACCTCACGGTGACGCTGTCGAGCGGCGCGCACACCGGCCTGCGCGATCCCGGTCAATTCAGGGGTTATCAGGAAAGGGCCGGCGGCATCGCCTCGCTGCTCCTGCTGCACCATGGCCTGCACATCGAGATCCATTTCAATACCGACCACCCCATCCACGAACTGCACCCCACCGGCATCCGCGACATCTATCTGGAGGCGGCGCTCACCACCATCATGGACTGTGAGGACTCGGTGGCCGCCGTGGACGCGGGGGACAAGGTCAAGGTCTATCGCAACTGGCTGGGCCTGATGAAGGGCGAGCTCGCGAGTTCGTTCGAGAAGGGCGGCAAGACCCTGACCCGCAATCTGAATCCGGACCGCCGCTATCTTTCGCCCGAAGGCCGCCACTTCGAAATCCCCGGCCGCAGCCTGATGCTGGTGCGCAACGTCGGCCACCTGATGACGACCGACGCGGTGCTGGACGAGGCGGGCAACGAGGTGTTCGAGGGCCTGCTCGACGGCTTCATCACCAGCTACTGCGCACTGCACGATATAAAAAACAGCAGCCCCCTGAAGAACAGCCGCACCGGCAGCGTCTACATCGTCAAGCCCAAGCAGCACGGTCCGGACGAAGTCGCCTTCACCGTGGACCTGTTCGCACGTATCGAGAATGTGCTGGAGCTGCCAAGGAACACGCTGAAAATCGGCATCATGGACGAGGAACGGCGCACCACGCTCAACCTCAAGGAATGCATCCGCGCCGCGCGCGAACGCCTGATCTTCATCAACACCGGTTTTCTCGACCGCACCGGCGATGAAATCCACACCTCGATGGAAGCCGGCCCGGTGCTGCGCAAGGGCGAG
>DAHWJK010000205.1:0-4335 GCA_027344185.1 Thiobacillus sp. | reverse complement strand
ACGGATGCAGTAGGTGCTGGCTGTTGACGCTGCCTGCGGACGCGATGCTGCGGCTGGAGATTCTGCCTGCGTACCGACTGGCCCAGCTCGAACAGGGCAGCGTGCTGGGGGGTGCCTGTTTTTCCCATCCGGCTTGCGCACCCAACGCTGTGGATCTGCCTTTCCTGGCCGTGGACATGCCGCTGCCGCCTGGAGGGGCGGCGATCTGTGAGGTCTGGCACAGCCATGAGCCGCTCGAATCGGGACAGCATGGCCCCATCCACTATCGTCTGGGCGACACGCTGCTGTTCGGTTGCCTGAGCCTCGATGACAACGCAGGGGAGTCGCCTCGGGCTGCGCGCACCCCGCTGCAGGGTGCGGCGGAAGCCGCGTATCAGACCATTTTCGAGTTGCTCGATGCGCGCGGCTATCACGCTCTCCTGCGCGTCTGGAATTATTTTCCCGCGATCAACCGTGAAAGCCACGCGATGGAACGCTATCGCCAGTTCAATATCGGCCGCCAGGATGCCTTCCTGTCGCACAGTCGTTCGATCGTGGACAAGGCGCCCGCCGCCTGCGCCCTGGGCACCGCGGGCGGCGGCCTCCAGATTGCTTTTCTCGCGACGCGCGCGGACGTGATCAGCGTCGAGAATCCGCGTCAGTTGAGCGCCTACCATTACCCCAGCCAGTACGGACCGCGCAGCCCGACATTTTCCCGCGCAGCACTGGTCCGGCTGGGGGGACGCGACATGGTGTTCATTTCCGGCACCGCCAGCATCGTCGGCCACCAGACGCTGCACCACGACGATGTGCGGGCGCAGACACGGGAATGCCTGCAAAACATCGCCGCCATCCTCGCCGAGGCCAACCGTCAGGCACCGGAGGCCGGCTTTCGTCTCGAGACCCTCGCCTACAAGGTCTATGTTCGTCAGGCTGAGGATATGGAAACGGTCCGCAGCGAAATGGCGCACGCCATCGGCGACGCGCTATCGGCGATCTTCCTGCAGGCCGATGTGTGTCGGGCCGACCTGCTGGTCGAAATCGAGGCCTCGGGCGGTCATGCCCTCGGCCACGATTAACGGCGCATTCAAGATGAAGCGTGCCCTGCCTCGCCACCGCCATCCGCTGCGCGCCAGCCGCCCGTGCCTGATGGGCTGCCTGCAAGACGGGCGCCGCCTTGGCGCCTGCATGGAGACGGCCGAGTGAACGTACCGGGTACATCGCGGCCAGGCCGGCTTCGACGCGGGCTGCATCGACTGTATGAATATTGCGCGCTGGGCTTCGGTCTGGGCTTGCTCGGCGTGATTTCGCTGACCTGGACACTGCTGGCCGTGCCGCTGTATTACGTCCTGCCCCGGCGCTGGGCCGTCCCGCTCGGGCGCTGGGCCAACACGACAGGCTTCCGTGTCTATCTCGGCGCGCTGGGCCTCATCGGGGCCTGCCGCTTCGACCTCAGTGCGCTCGACGCGCTGCGCAGCGAAGGGCCGATGATCGTTGCCCCCAACCACCCCTGCCTGCTCGACGCGCTGATGGTCATCTCGCGCCTGCCCAATATGACCTGCATCATGAAGGTCGATATCGTCGACAACATTTTCCTCGGCGCCGGCGCCCGTCTCGCCGGCTACATCCGCAACGACGCGCAGCTCAGCATGATCCGGCAGGCCGTCGCCGCGCTACAAAGCGGCAGCCAGCTGCTGATCTTCCCCGAAGGTACCCGCACCACCCGCTGGCCGGTCAACGCCTGCAAGGGCACCACCGCGCTGATCGCCCGCCGCGCCCGGGTGCCCATCCAGACTGTGTTTATCGAAACCGACTCGGCTTACCTCAGCAAGGGCTGGCCCTTGTTCCGCCGGCCGACGATGCCCATCACCTATCGCGTCCGACTCGGCCGCCGCTTCGCGCCGCCGTTGCAAGCCGCGGCCTTTACCGATGAGCTGGAGCGCTACTTCATCGAGGCGCTGCGGGATGCCCCGCGTTTTCTACCGCCCGACGCACCCCAGGCCAAGGAATCCGGCATGGCGCGACTCACCTGATGGCGCTCGCCATGAATGCCTCCGCCAGTCATCTGGTACTGATCCCCAGCTACAACCCCGGCCCCCAGGTCTACGAAACGGTGCGCGCTGCACGCGCCCAGTGGGCGCCCGTGTGGGTGGTGGTGGACGGCAGCACCGACGGCACGGCCGCAGGCCTGCAGGACATGGCGGCGAATGACTCCCTGCTGAAGGTGTGGGTGCTGCCCGCAAACGGCGGCAAGGGGGCGGCCGTGCTGCATGGCCTGGACCTCGCCGCACAGCAGGGTTTCACGCACGCGCTGACGATGGACTCCGACGGCCAGCATCCGGCCGACCTGATCCCGGCCTTCATGACGACCTCGCTGCAGTCACCTGCGGCGATGGTGCTCGGCAAACCGGTGTTCGACGCCGACGCCCCCGCGTTGCGCGTGCAGGGTCGCAAGATTTCCAACGCCTGGGCCAACCTGGAAACCCTGTGGGCGGGCATCGGCGATTCGCTCTATGGCTTTCGCGTCTATCCCATCGAGCCGCTGCGCCAGGTGATGCGCGGCCAGCGCTGGATGCGCCGTTTCGACTTCGACCCCGAGGCCGTGGTGCGCCTGTGCTGGCGCGGCGTGCGCCCGATCAACCTGCCCGCGCCGGTGAAATACCTGCGCGCCGACGAAGGGGGCGTGTCCCACTTCAACTATCTGCGCGACAACATGCTGCTCAGCTGGATGCACTTGCGTCTGATGCTGGGTTTCCTGCTGCGCTTGCCGCTTTTGCTGCTGCGGCGCCTCGACACCTTCCGGTCACCCCCCCCATGAAAAACACGCCCGATTCACCCGCGCAGCCGGTGCATGCCCCGCATCCGCCCCTCACCGGCTACTACGCCAGCGAACAGGAACGGCGCGGCTTCGTCGGCACGCTGTTCGACCGCACCGCTTCCGACTACGACCGCATCGACCGCCTGCTCGCGCTGGGCAGCGGCCCCTGGTATCGCAACCAGGCGCTGCAGCGGGCCGGGTTGAAACCCGGCATGCGCGTCGTCGACATCGGCGTCGGCACCGGTCTGGTCGCGCGCGAAGCGGTGAAGCTGGTGGGCGATCCCGCCCTGGTGGTGGGCGTCGATCCCAGCGCCGGCATGATGGCCTGCGCCGACCTGCCGGGCGTTCAACTGATTGAGGGGCGGGCGGAAGCGATCCCCTTCCCCGATGCCAGTTTCGACTTTCTCAGCATGGGCTATGCGTTGCGCCACATCAGCGACCTGTCGACCGCTTTCAGCGAATTCCATCGCGTTCTCAAGCCTGGCGGCCGCCTGTGCCTGCTCGAGATCACCAAGCCGGAACGCGCCTGGAGCCAGGCGCTGCTCAAGGTGTACATGCGCGGCGTGGTGCCGCTCCTTGCGCGCCTGATCGGCAGCAGCGCCGAATCGGCCCGGCTGTGGCGCTATTACTGGGACACCATCGAAGCCTGCGTGCCGCCGAGCGGGGTCATTGAAACCTTGGAGAACGCGGGTTTTACCGGGGTAAAACGCCATATCGAATCCCGTGCGCTGTCGGTCCTGGCCGAGTATCAGGCGGTCAAGCCGGGCTGAGTTGCCCCCGTCGTCTGCAAGCGAGACACGCTTCGCAGCGAGGCGGATCAAATCATGCCCCCGTTCACGGAAATCACCTGGCCGGTGATGTAACTCGCCTGCTCCGAGGCGAGGAAACCGACCAGGTTTGCCACCTCGTCCGGCCGCCCGGCGCGCTTCATCGGCACCATGCCGGCGATGGCCTTGGCGTCGAACACGCCGTCGATCATCCCGGTCTGGATGATGCCCGGCGCCACCGCGTTGACTGTCACGCCGCGGCTGGCGAGTTCCAGCGACAGCGACTTGGTCGCGGCATGCAGTGCGCCCTTGGCCGCCGCGTAATTGACTTGCCCGCGATTGCCGGTGAGGCCGGCGATCGAGGTGATGTTGACGATGCGCCCCCAGCGGCTGCGCAGCATCGGCAGCGTCAGCGGCTGGGTGACATTGAAGAAGCCCGAAAGCGACACGTCCAGCACGCTGTGCCACTGCGCCGCGCTCATGCCGGGGAAAACGGCGTCGTCGTGGATGCCGGCGTTGTTCACCAGCACCTGGATCGGCGCGTCGGCGACCAGCGCTTCCAGTGCCGCGCGGCTGGTCTCGGCGTCGGTGACGTCGAAGGCAATGGCCTCGGCCTGCCCGCCGCCCCTCTTGATTTCATCGGCCAGCGCCAGCGCCTGCGCCAGATTGCGGTTGGCGTGGATGTAAACGAAACAGCCGTCGGCGGCGAGGCGGCGGCAGATCGCCGAGCCGATGCCGCCGCTGCCGCCGGTGACGAGTGCGCGTTTCATG
>DAHWJK010000196.1:0-5228 GCA_027344185.1 Thiobacillus sp. | reverse complement strand
TTTGGCTCGGGACAAGCAGAGCGCAGGACGGAGCGAAAAGAATTGCGGGGGCGTAGGTCAGTCTCTTTCGCCATGCGTCTCATCAGGGTTGTCTACATGAGGTGCTGTCTCACCGGCGCGGCGGAGATCTTGGGGAATTTCGTCGAGCAAGGTGCGGCCATGATTTAGTCGGCGGCCCAGCGCCTCAATGAACCCTTCATAGCGCTCCCGCCCCTTGGCCTGGGCGCTGGTTTGGGCTTCGGGAGGTAAAGGCGGCGTGACGGTAAGCCAGAACCGGACGAAAAGCGCCAAAGCTTCAAGGGAAATGCCGCTATTGCGTTCGAGGCGCTGCACCTGCCGGGTCAGCCGGTCGAGCCGGCGCGTGAACGCCGCTTCCCTCCGGTCAGCGCCATCGGGCGAGAGAAACGAACCAATGGCAGCTTCGACGATGGCGGAGCGTGTCAGGCGCTTGCGGATCGCAAGTTCGTTGATTTGTGCGATCATCTCGACCGGGAGGGACAGGTTAAGGCGGTCGCGCATTGTCTCTCCTACAACCCAAGTCCGTCGGCCGGATCCATCGCGCCTTGCCGCGCAAGGCCTTGCATGCGTTGGCGTTGGATTTGGCGTTGGCGAATTGCGTCGTCTGGTGTGTCGTCCAGGATATCGAATTCATCCCGCTCAGGATTCGCGAGGGATGCTTCTTGCGCCAGGGCGATTTGATCAGGCTGCTCCTGCAACGCCGGTTCACGCCGGATACCGCCATCGGCGTTGTCGCCGTCTGTCGCCAGCTTTTTGCCAAGATCGCGTGTAGGGGGCAAAGACGGTAGCTGTGACCAGTCATCCGGCCGTGGGGTATGAGGCGCGTATTGGGGCGGTGGCAGGATACGCTCCTGAAAACGCCGGTCCTCGTAATAGCGGGCCTTCTTCGCGCGGATCGGGTGAATACCCGAGACCATGACGATCTCGTCGGTGGGTGGCAGTTGCATGATCTCACCCGGCGTCAGGAGCGGGCGGGCGGTCTCTGAGCGCGAGACCATCAGATGGCCGAGCCAGGGTGAGAGCCGGTGGCCGGCGTAATTCTTCTGATCCTTCATCTCGGTGGCGGTGCCGAGGGCGTCGGAAACCCGCTTGGCGGTGCGCTCGTCATTGGTCGCGAAACTGACCCTGATATGGCAGTTATCGAGGATAGCGTTATTGGGGCCATAGGCCTTTTCGATCTGATTCAGCGATTGGGCGATCAGGAAGCTCTTCGGCCCGTAGCCGGCCATGAAAGCGAGCGCACTTTCGAAGAAATCGAGGCGCCCCAGAGCGGGGAACTCATCCAGCATCAGCAGCATGCGCTGTTGTTTGGTGCTGGGTTTCAGTTCCTCGGTCAGACGCCGGCCGATCTGGTTGAGAACGAGACGGATGAGCGGTTTGGTGCGGCTGATATCCGAGGGCGGCACAACGAGGTAGAGCGTGGTGGGATGCGTGCCGGAGACAAGATCGGCGATTCGCCAGTCACATTGGCGCGTGACCTGGGCCACGACCGGGTCCCGGTAAAGGCCCAGGAACGACATCGCCGTCGACAGCACGCCGGATCGTTCATTGTCCGATTTGTTGAGCAGTTCGCGTGCGGCGCTGGCGATCACCGGGTGAATCCCGGTCTCGCCAAGATGGCGGGTGGTCATCATGACCCGCAGGGTTGCTTCGATCGGGCGCTTGGGATCGGAAAGGAAGCTGGCGACACCGGCTAGCGTTTTGTCGGTCTCGGCATAGAGGACGTGCAGGATGGCGCCGACCAGTAGGGCGTGGCTGGTTTTCTCCCAATGGTTACGCTTCTCCAGGCTGCCTTCCGGGTCGACCAGGATATCGGCGATGTTCTGGACGTCGCGCACCTCCCATTCGCCCCGCCTGACTTCGAGCAGCGGGTTATAGGCGGCCGAGGCGGCATTGGTCGGGTCGAACAGCAGCGACTTGCCGTGCCGTGCCCGGAAGCCCGCGGTCAGCTGCCAGTTCTCGCCCTTGATGTCGTGGACGATGGCGGAGCCGGGCCAGGTCAGCAGGGTCGGCACCACCAGCCCGACGCCTTTCCCCGACCGGGTTGGGGCAAAGCACAGCACATGCTCCGGCCCGTTATGACGGAGATAGGCCGTCTCGTGCCGGCCGAGCATGACGCCATCCGGGCCCAGAAGGCCCGCTACCTTTACCTCTTCCCGGGTTGCCCAGCGGGCGGAGCCATAGGTTTCTGCCTTCCTCGCCTCTCTGGCGCGCCAGACCGACATGAAGATGGCGGAGGCCGCAGCAATGATGCCGCCCGAGGAGGCGATATAGGCGCCCTGAATGAAGAACGACGGGGCATAAGCATCGTAAGCGTACCACCACCAGAAGAAGGCGGGAGGCAAATAGACGGGCAGGCCGAACAGCTCGAACCAGGGCGCGCCCAGTCCCGCCTGGAAGCCGAGATGCCACGCCACCCATTCCGTCGCGGCCCACATTGCCGTCAGCACGATGGCAAAGACGATGGTGATCTGTCCCCAGAGAATCTTGGTGCCCGACATGCAGCGCTCCTTTCAGGAGCGAGGTCGGCGGCGAAATTCCCCGATTGCAAGGGGAATATTAGCGGTATCGCAGGCCGGAGAAGCAGGGCGCAAAATGATTGGAGGAGGCGTAGGGTGGAATCGCCGGGTATGGCTTGGTGCCGGTCCTTAACGGCACACTGTCCATCGCCGCACGTCGCGTATCACCAAAGTGACCCAAAGCTCCAGTCCGTACCGCCACCACTTGCTCCATCAGCCTCAAAATCATGGAGAATCATCGGATGGCTATTACGGCAAGTGAAATGTGTGAATGCCGTAGCCACATGAGAGACCCCACACGTTGCCTGCCAGGTAATGATCGCATCGAGATCGCGCGCAAGTTATCCCATGCCGCGCGGGCGTGGTTGCAATCGAGCCCGATCGTCACCGCTTTGTGGCATTCATTGCTAGTGAGCCAATACATCGGGGCGGGTCCCTTGCCTTAAAGTGCCATGAGCAGGGGACGCAATAATCTCATCGCCTCAAAACGTCTTGACTTGCGGTGCAATGCGATACCGACCATTTGCGAATGATGCAGCAGGGTGATGGTGAGGAGCGTTGAATTGGTCCGACGCAACAGCGCGACAGATCCACACTGGACGCGGCCATGACCTGGATCGATGGTCACGACATGCCGTTCGGTCAGACAAGCAATGTTCAGTTTCTTGAAGTCGGCCGGACCGGCTGGGCGGGTCATGATCCAGAGCGTGGGCGGGCCGGCGATCTCTGGCCCGGCCGGTGCGGTGGGAGGCGCTTCCGCAGCAGCTTGACCGCGAGCCAGGCCAGCAACACGCCGGCGAGGACGATCAGCCCCGCTTCGCCGGAGACGCTGGCCAGACGGTCTCCCAGCACCACCATCAGCAGGGTCATGGGGAGGATTCCGAGGCCGGTCGTCCAGGTGAAGGTCCACCACGAGATGCGCGCAAGGCCAACCGCGTAGTTGATAAGATTGAACGCGATGATTGGGATCAGGCGGAGGATGAGAAGCGGCATCGCACCCCGCGTTTCCGCCCAGTCATCGAGCGTGTGCCGATATCGTGCGGGGACGAATGTCTCGACGACGGGGCGGCCGAAGAGGCGCGCGAGGCCGAAGGCGGCCCAAGCCCCGAGCATCGCGCCGGTCCAGGTGATCACGGTTCCCCAGAAGGGCCCGAAGATCATGCCGTTTGCAACCGCGATCACCTCGGCTGGCAGCGGCAGGAAGGAATGCGCGATCATCAGGGCGATCGCGGCGAGCGCGCCCCATGCACCCCAGGAGCGGACGATGCGGACGATTGCGTCCGGCGAGGCGGTCAGCCCATGGAAGGACAGACCGGCCGCAAGCGCGGCAACGCCGGCCACTGCGAGCAGCCCAAGCGCGCCGAAGGCCAGAATAACCCGCAGACGCGCCGGATTGGGTTCATTGCCTTGCGCCATAACTGCCGCGTTCGCCGCCTTCAGGCCGGAGACGCCCGGTATCCTCTCTGCTTGTCGCAACCCAGCATAGGAGGTTTGGGCGCGCTATCGAAGACTTCCGGCATGCTATGGGCTGCGGCGAGCGACATGTCCATCGCCGCATGACCCTCCATCCGCCAGCTTCTGCCACGCTCCGCTTCCGCTCGCGCCGCCGCGACGCGCGGCTCCGTCATGAGCCGTCGCAGAACGGACGCCATGAGGCCGATCATGATCGGGACGCTGACGAATTCGGCCAGGGTGAACCGCCAGCCGAGCAGGACGGCGAGGATGATGCAGAGTTCGAGCACGAGATTGGTCGATGCGAACTGGAACGCCATCGCCGCCGTGCAGTCGGCGCGCTTGCGGAAAATCGAGCGGCTGAGAGCCCCCGCTGCGTATGAGCATGAGGACGAGGCCGCACAGATCCTGCTTGACGTGATCGGTCGGTGCTCGTGGCCGCCCCACCTCTGCCCCCATGCACGCAACGACCCGGGAATTCGGCGAGGACATTGCTTGCGACGAGGCTGGTGGATGAATGCCGCCGTGTTTGCCTGGCATGCCAGTTCGCACTTGCAGCATCGTAATCCTTAGGCTAATTGCCGGGGCTTCCCTCGGACCCGGCTTGCCGGGTGGCTCGGCCCGGCGCCCATCCCCGGGATAACCCTTGTATCGCGTTGCTCCATGCGACGACCCGTCAGGCCTTTGCCTGTGCGGTAGATACCCCACCAAGACAGAACAAAAATTATGCTTAATCCCGCCGCGATCAAACGCGACTGGTTTTCAAATCCGCGCGCGGATGTGCTCGCGGGCATTGTTGTTGCGCTGGCGCTGATTCCAGAGGCCATCGGCTTTTCGGTGATTGCCGGAGTCGATCCGCGCGTCGGCCTATACGCCTCCTTTTCGATTGCGGTGATCATCGCTTTTGTCGGCGGACGGCAGGGAATGATATCGGCCGCTACTGCCTCGGTCGCAGTCGTGATCATCCCGCTCGTTCACGACCACGGCGTCGAATATCTGTTCGCCGCAACGATCCTGATGGGCATATTTCAGCTGATCGCAGGGCTCCTCCGGCTCGACCTGTTGATGAACTATGTTTCGCGATCGGTGATCACCGGATTTGTCAACGCACTCGCCATCCTGATCCTGATGGCGCAGATGCCGCAGCTGACCCATGTCGCGCCGGTCACTTACCTTCTGGTCGCAGCGGGGCTTGCGATCATCTACCTGTTCCCCCGGATCACGAAAGCCGTTCCGTCG
>DAHWJK010000184.1:0-13696 GCA_027344185.1 Thiobacillus sp. | reverse complement strand
GTCGCCGCCTGGGTGGGGCGTGCCCAGTGGGACCCGTGGCGCACCCTGGCCACGCTGCTGATCCTGGCGAACGGCAGCCTCGTGGTGGCGGTGGCCGCCCTGCTCCTTCAGCCCTCGAATCAGGGCGCGCCGGACAAGCGCAGGTCCTGAGCCGCAAAGCTTCGGCCGCGACTTCAGCGAACTGTCGTCGCGTTCTCGGTTCACGCACTCAACCGCGTACACGTTCACGACCTTCCTTGGCAAGTCCGTCTGACCCACTGCCGGGCGCCGCATTCTCGAGCCATGCGACGTGCCCGGCTGTCCGCGGTCAATGCAAGCGGCCAGTCGGTTTGCAGCGAGAAGTCCCATCAGCTTCCCCACAGGACTCAGGTCTTAGTCGTACAGAATTCTGTATGATGCACGCGTGAAGACCACGCTCGACCTCAACGACCAGTTGCTCGCCCATGCGAAGGCGCTGGCGGCTCAACAGCGCACCAGCCTGACCCGCATCATCGAGGAAGGGCTGCAGCTGCGGCTGCGCGCCAAGGTCCCTGGCGCCGACAGCCCAGCGAAGAAGCTGCCGGTATTCCGCGGGCGCGGCGGCCTCGTCGAAGGCGTTGATCCGACAAGCAACAAGGCGCTTCTCGCGGCACTCGGCGATGACGCCTGACGTCAACGTTCTCGTCGCAGCCTCGCGCAGCGACCATCCGCATCATCGGGTGGCACGCGCGTGGCTTGAGCAGGCGCTTGCGACTGCCCGGAGCGGCGGCACGTTGACCTTGATGCCGATGGTCCTGTCCAGCCTGCTGCGCCTGGTCACGAGCACGAAGATCTTCCTTCAACCGACACCCACGGCCGATGCGGTCGCTTTCGTCGACGCCATGCTGGCAGCCCCCGGTGTCGAGTTGGCACCCCTCGGCCCGGAATGGGCGAGGCTGCGACAGTTGTGCCTGGACAAGCAACTATCCGGCAACGACCTTCCCGATGCCTGGCTGGCCGCCGCCGTGGAACAGCTGGGCGAACATCTGGTGAGCTTCGACCGCGACTTCAGGAAACTGTTGTCGCGTTCGCGGTTCACGCACTTGAAGGCCTGATCACGCGCCGCCTGCTCCCTGAAACAGGCCGGAACCCAACGACGAAGCCCGGCGCTCGGCCTGGCTTCGTCGTCCATGGCAAGCCCGACACGCGACGCCAGCCGTGCCTATGACCCGAGAGCCGCCGAGGCTCATGCCTTCCCGGCTTCAGTCCGGCAGCATCCGCCGGGTGGCACGGGTTCGTCGTTCGCGAAGCAAGGCCCGCGCGGTCGGAGTGTCCAATGGTCCAGACGTAGCACTTTTGTGCTATCGTTGCCTCGTCTTTGCGCAGCCACCGGAGGATGCATGAGCACGACGACCATTCGGATCGACGAACGACTCAAGGCACGCCTCGTATCTGCCGCAGAACGTGCAGGCACGACGGCCCATGGGTTCATCCTCGACGCCATCGAACAGACCATCGCGCAATCCGAACTCGACCAGGCGTTTCACAGCGTGGCGGAGAAACGCTGGGCAACGTTGCTCGCGAGCGGAAAGTCGATCGGGTGGGACGAAGCCAGCGCCTATGTCACGGCACGGGCCCGGGGCAAAGCGCCCCGCAAGCCGGCAGCGCGTCGACTCAAGCGCTGACGACACCGATGGCACGCATCGAGTTGGCACCCGAGGTTCTGCAAGATTTCGATCGTTTCCTCGACCACCTCGCGCAGTTTGATGACGATGTCCCCGGCCGCATCGCGGAAATCCTGGAGGCGATCCAGATCCTGCGAAACAGCCCCGAGATCGGCCGCAAGATCAAGGCTGGCATGCGCGAGTTGGTCATCGGTCATGGTGCGCACGGATATGTCGCGCTCTACCGTTTCGTGCCGCAAATCGATGTCGCCTTCGTGCTCGCCATTCGTACGCAGCGCGAGTCCGACTACAAGCCGCACAGAGGCCCGCCGTAAACGACGAAGCCCGGCGCTTGGCCGGGCTTCGTCGTTCAATGCTTGGGGTGCGGGGCGAGACGAAGACGGGAACTGGACGAGCACCCTGACCGTGCTGCATGTGTTCGTGAAGAAGACGCAGACTACCCCGCGCGCCGCCATCGAGATCGCGCGCAAACGCCTGGAGGCCATGCGATGAAGTCCTTGAAGCAGATGAAGGCCGAGTTGCTGGCCACCCCGGAAACCAAGGCAGCGTACGACGCACTGGCCGAGGAATTCGCCATCGCGCGCGAGCTGACCGCTGCCCGCGCTCGCGCCGGACTGTCCCAGGCCGAGGTCGCGCAGCGCATGGGCACGACCCAAAGCGTGGTCGCCCGCCTGGAGAGCGGCCGCCGCCCGCCGTCGCTACGCACCGTGCAACGCTACGCCCAGGCCGTCGGCGGCCGTGCCGTGGTTCGCATCGAGGGCTGACCGTTTGCTGCCATGGCCATTCTGACGGTTCGAAATCTCCCGGACGAGGTCCATCGCGCACTGCGGGTGCGCGCGGCGCAGCACGGCCGCAGCACCGAGGCCGAAGTTCGTGACATCCTGGAGCAGGCAGCAAGGCCCGAAGGTCGACTCAAACTCGGCTCGCTGCTTGCCTCGATCGCTCGTGAAGCCGGCGGCTTGACCGACGCCGAATTCGAGCAGTTCAGCCAGCTCCGCGACAAGACGCCCGCCGTGCCACTGAGCATCGAATGATCCTCGTCGACACCAACGTCCTTTCCGAACTGTGGCCCAACGCGCCCGATTTGAACGCGAGGTCTTACCAGCCTTCACGAGCCGCGTTCTGCCCTTCGATCTCGATGCGTCGCAGACCTACGCGACTCTGATGGCCCGGGCGCGACGCGAGGGCAAGGCCATCAGCACGGCGAACGGCTACATCACCGCGACCGCCGCCTCGCGGGCATTGATGGTCGCCACGCGCGACGTGACGCCGTTTCAGGCCGCGAGCCTCAAGGATCTGCGGGCTGCGACAGCGATGCGGCGTCGCATCGAGCGCACCCAGGCAGGCCCTCTGGGAGACGCCAAGCCGCTTCGCGGTGACGTCTCCGAAATGCGCGTCGACACCGGACCTGGCTACCGCTTGTACTTCACGATCCGGGAGAGGATGGTGGTGTTTCTGTTGATCGGCGGGGACCAGTCCACGCAGAGCGCCGATATACGGCGCGCCGTGAGAATGTCCAAGGAGATCTGAATCATGAACAAGAACTTGATCCCCTTCGACATCGTCGCGGAGCTCGACTCGGATGAAGCCATCGCGGAGTACCTGCGGCGGGTGTTCACCGACGGGGACTCCGACGAGATCCTCCGCGCCCTGGGTCATGTCGCACGTGCGCGCGCATTGGCGAAGCTGGCTGCCGACAGCGGACTCGGTCGGGAGAACCTCTACAACGCGCTGAAGCCAGGAGCCAAGCCGCGATTCGACATCATCCTGCGCGTCTGCCGGGCACTGGGTGTCGAGCTGGTCACGCAACCCCACAACGTTCAGACGCCGGCCTGACCACCGCTACGCAGTGAACCAGCCCGCCGCCCCCGCAGCCGACACCGTCATGCTCCGCGACCTTCTCTTGACCCTGGAGACGACGCTTCACGATCCGTCCTTCCGCCACGATCACGCTCGAGTCGATGCGCTCCTGCATCCGGACTTCGAGGAGGTAGGTCGATCGGGAGCCAGGTACACGCGCGCCGAAACCATCGCCGCCCTCGCCTCCGAGCCGCCATGTCGCAACGCGATCCTGTCCGATGGCTTCGAGCTCACTGTGCTGGGTGAGGACGCTGCGCTGCTGACCTATCGGACAGCAGAACGCGCGGTGGGCGGCGGCATCGCCCGGCATGCGCACCGCTGTTCCCTCTGGCTGCGCGCCGCAGGCCGGTGGCGACTGCGCTACCACCAAGCCACGCCCATGGACGAGCCGCGGAATTGAGACCGCCAGAAACGCGAAAGCCCAGCGGCAACTGGGCTTTCGACATTTCATTCGTTGGGGTACGGCGCGGGACGAAGATGCGAACTGGATGTTTTCGCTGGCGCCCTGATGGGCCGATGCTGGGTGCGACGGCACCCAATGGCTACAAGGTCGCAATCTCCCGTAATGACAGGGTCGTTACAACCTGATAGTCTCTCGCATGTATTCCTCCACAGGATCGGAGCGCACGACATGACAGCAGCCACCACCGACAAACCGCGTCGGGACACGCTGAACCTGCGCATTCCGGCAGCCGAGCGCAACCTCATCGACCGCGCAGCCGCGTCGACCGGCAAGACGCGCACCGACTTCATCCTCGAGGCTGCCCGGCGCGCGGCCGAAGAAACTCTGCTCGACCGAGCGCTGACAGTCGTCAGCCCGGAGGCTTACGCGCAGTTCCTCGAGCGTCTCGATCAGCCGGCGCAGCCAAACGAACGCCTTCGGAAGACCATGCGCGCGAAGGCTCCCTGGAAACCCGCCTGAAAGGTGATGCACCCGCCGGAGCCCTTGAGTGCCAGTCACGTGCTGGCCGGGTTCGATTGCGGCGTGACCTCGCTGAACCAGTGGCTCGTGCGTCGCGCAAGCCCCAACCAGACCAGCGGCGCTTCACGCACCTTCGTGGTCCACGACGACAGACGTGTGGTCGCCTATTACGCCCTCGCGTCGAGCGCGATCGCAGTGGTCTCGGCTCCGGGTCGCTTCCGTCGCAATATGCCCGACCCCATTCCAGTCGTCGTACTCGGGAGGCTGGCCGTCGCCACGACACACCACGGACTGGGTCTGGGCCGCGCGCTGTTCCAGGACGCGGGGCGGCGCGTGATCCGGGCATCAGATGCCATCGGCATACGCGGCATGATCGTGCATGCCCTGTCCGATCAGGCACGCAATTTTTACCTTGGCCTCGGCCTGGATGAGTCGCCGTTGGATGCCATGACCTTGATGACCACGGTCGCAGATCTGCGTGCGGCCTGCGGCTTCGCGGCGCCGGAATCGTGACGCCCTTGCAACCTCGCACAGCGGTTGGCCGTAAACGACGAAGCCCGGCACTTGGCCGGGCTTCGTCGTTCCATGCTTGGGGTGGCTGATGGGACTCGAACCCAAATGGGCGGGTAGCTGCGGGGACTCCAGGGGACGTTTTCCCTCTGGAGACACGATGCGTTGTTCCCCTTCCTGCCCATCAAGTTCCCTGGAAGTTCCCCAGAAAATTCCCTGCCCCGGTCGAGCGGATCGGGTCGTTTCGGGCACCAACACGTCGCGGCGTGTTTGCTCAGACCTTGCCCAACGAATCGCCATGCGGAGGGAGCACCTTGAAGCCGGAAGGCAACGCGATGCCCCGCCGGCGTCAACGTCTGGGGCCGGGCTGGGCCACGGGGATTCGCAATACGCCAAACGTCAGATTAATCATCCAGACCGCGCCGCCGAACGGGTGATCATCAACCAGTCACGCCGGAGATGGTCTCTCCGCCTTGGCTGCCACGCGGCGTAGCGTACACGCCAAGTTCCTGACGGCGCGGCTATCGCTGGGCGTGCTGGGAATAGGGACGAACAGGCCGCAACCTGGGGGCGACAGCAGCCCGTGCCGCTTGCCACGCCGGAACGTCCAGCCGAGTTGCAGGTAACGCACAACCAGGCTATGAACATCCTTCGATTGCGAGTACCTCACTTCATGGCTCCTTCGCCCACAGCGCGGTACCGGCGGTCGAACTTCAGCGCGGACCAGCCCAAGTGCGCGAACGCGTTGGCCACGCCCACTTGCAGGATCGGCGCGCTGTAGTCGTAGCCGCAGGCGTCGACGCGATTCTGAAAGAATCGCCCCATCGGGTCGACCATGATGTACGAGCCCTGCATGTCGGCGTTGTTTTCGGCGATCGAGATCGCGGCGAACCGCCGATGCCGGGCGACGAAGGCCTGGAA
This sequence comes from Thiobacillus sp., assembly GCA_027344185.1. Classification (GTDB taxonomy): domain Bacteria; phylum Pseudomonadota; class Gammaproteobacteria; order Burkholderiales; family Thiobacillaceae; genus Thiobacillus. Next base: position 7,840 of record DAHWJK010000184.1, on the reverse strand, counting down.
CTGCGCGTCTGTGACGTCGAGGTCCCGGTCGATCACCGGCAGCATGCGCAGCACCTTCCAGCGGCTCGGCGATAGCTCCTGAATGACGTCGGACAGGTCCTCCTGCCAGTTCGCACCGCATACAACGGTGTTGATCTTGAGGGCCAGGGCCGGGTTCCCCTGACGTGCGCGCATCAGCGGAGCAACCAGGGATGCGGGCAATGTCTGTCGACCTCGCGCATCACGGCGACCGATCGCGGCCAAGGTCTGCGGACACGCGCTGTCGAGGCTGACCCCCAGCACGGACATTATCGGTGCGAGATTTTCTACCAGCGGCGCGGTCAGCCGACTGCCGTTGGTGATCAGCGAGATGTCGAATCCGATCTGGCGCGCGTCGCGTGCCGCGCGGAGGAGATCTTCGGACAAGAGCAACGGCTCGCCGCCGGCGAAGTTCAGTCGCGGGCGACGCTGCGGACTCCGTGCCGCGAAGTGTTCGAAGAGTCGCTGAAGCAGCGCGCGGCACGCGGCGGGGTCACGAATCAGATCCCGCCTGGTCGACCGTTGCCAATGCGCGTAGCAGTAACGGCAGCGAAAGTTGCAGGCTTCGGTAATATGCCAATTAACGACGACCTGTGCCGCGGCGCAGGTGAAATGGGTGCTCATAGCATGCTCCGTGAAAGGGTTTCACGGACTATCGGCTCCAACGCGCGATCCGCCTACGAAACTCGGCGCCCACCCCCTTCCGAGATCCAGCGCGGGCGCTCGATGTCGCGGCGACGACGCGGCGCACGCGGTCGACGGGGGGAGGAGAGAAGTTTCCTGGCCGCGGCGATGGACATGCGCAACACTGGGCTTCCCTCCCAACTTGCTCGACGACCATGGCCGCGATTCCGAATTTCGAAACCCTCCTGTTGGCCGTGCACGAGGCCCTGGGCCGCGAAGCCCCGCGCAAGAAGCAGGAGCTACGCGATCTGCGACGCCCCGTGGATCAACACCTACAGGCCCTGGACGCGTTGCTCGACGACATCCTCGCGGCCATCGGCTTCGACGATGCGGCCAAGGCGGACGCCAAGTGGAACCTGCTTGAGTTCACCAGCTTCCACAAGGCGCTGGAAATTGGAACCTGGACGTTCGGCGCCGAGGCGCGGCAGGTGGCCTGGTACCTGCTCGCCTGCGTCTACGTGCCCGGACTGGCGCGACACGCGGCCTTCTGGCAGCTGACCCAATCAGGAGATGCCGGCATGCCGGGAGGCGACTTCTGGTACCTGCCTCGCATTGACACCGACGACGGCGCGGCCAGGCTTCGGATGCCGGTGGCGGCCATACTGGACTGGCTCGAAGACCTCCTCGGGCAGCCCGTCCATCGGGCGGCCATCGGCTGGAACAATGGACAAACCAAGGTCGATCCGGAGTCGGCGAAGCGAACGCTGGCCAAGTGGCGTGATGGCGACGTGCCGCGCAGCTCAATCATCGAGACATATTTCGCCGAGGGCACGGAGTTCGCGTTCCGCAACTGTCTGTGCGTGCCCGTCGACGCGGACGACCAGGCCGCACTCGCCGCCATGCGCGCTTTTGTCGAGCGTCGGGGGCTTACGCCTGGGGACCTGAGGCTGCAGATTGCCATGGCGGAAGACCGCATCGAAGCGGTGCTGGCCGACGTCGGCACCGCGGACGACACGGCACGGTTCAGCCATCTGATGCGAGAGCGCTATGCACAGCCCAGCCTGCGCACCGTGCGCAATCGGCTGCTGCTCGCGCGTGCGGTGCAGTACGCCCATCGTGAGCTCGCCGACCTGTTGACGCCCAGGATCGATCCTGGCGACCCTGACCCGCATCGAAACAAGATCCTCCAGCTGTTCGGCATCTTCAAACGCATCTACAACCTCACCATCCAGGCCGCAGCCGTTAGCCGCGATGCAGCAAGGCAAGATACGTGGTTCGAGGAACAGCTGGCGCCCTGGGAGCGCGGCGATCTGTTCCTGTCGATCCTGCCTTCAAAGCGACGCATTTCCGCGCAGGACTTGCCCGCGGTTCTGACCCAACGGTTCGCGTCGCTGAAGCCGAATCAGTCGCTGGAGGATTGGTGGGCTACGGACACCGGCCGGAGTGTGGCGCTCCTCGAGTCTAGGCGTGCCCGCTGGGTCGCCGAAGTGAACGACATCGAGACAGCCGAAGCCGTGCTGCGCATGCTCCGCTCCCAAGCGCCGGAGGCGGCATTGGCAGCTCTCGCGTCGCACGGCGCGGCGCGCAATGTCGCCATGCGTCACCAGGCCGCCGACGTTCGCCTTGCCGCTGCCCGGCGCATGACGGAACTGGCCGACACGGACGAACAGCGCCTGGACGCGGCGCTGATTCATATGGACATCCACCTCAACGGGCAGCTGCAGCCGGAACGTGCGAATGCACAGGCCCTGGTTGAAGATCTGCTGCGGCAAGCCGAGGCGAATCCTTGCAAGTCCCGGCGGAGGCCCCAACTGCTGAACGCGCGCGCCAAACATTGCCTGCGCAGCAATGACTTTGCCCAGGCGCGGACCTTGTTCAAACAGGCGCTCGACGCGTGCAACGCTGACAGCTGCGGTGATCTGCCAGGCCTGATCGCGCGCGATCTCTTCGCGCTGGACACCGCCACGCGGCCCAATGGCTACTACGTTGCCAATTTCGAGCGGCATGTGCGCATCATGGCCGCCTTCGACGTCATCAACGGTCTGGACTACCCGATTGAGGACGTGGAGAGGTATCTTGCCGCGTATTTCCGGGATGATCTGTATCGCCCCTATCCGTTGCTCCAGACGCTCCGCTTGCCAGACTTGGCGACGCACTGACCGCAATCCCGCCGGTCGAGGCCAACGGATAGCCAGCCATATGCGCAGCGCCCTGGGTCACCACACCACACCAGGAGACATTACCTGTAGGTGGCGCAACCGGGGCTGCGTTTGGCACGCGACCGCTCCTCGGCCGTTGCCGACTTTCACACGGTCAAGTCGTTGTGCTGGTCAGATTGTCTCGCGGGATAGGCTCGGCCCGGGAAGAACGCTATGGCAGGTCACGCCGACCTGGGCTGTGCGTCGAGAGAAAGTTCCCTGGCAGTTCCCCAGAAAACAAAAGCGCGCACCTAAGTGCGCGCCATTGTTGGTCATTCTTTGGGGTGGCTGATGGGACTCGAACCCACGACAACAGGAATCACAATCCCGGGCGTCGAGTCAACATATCCGGCTGCGTGAAAGCTATTCGTGGGAATTTCTTCATTAGCATGCAGCGAAGAATTTCGGGATCCCCGATGCGGCCCATCCCAGAAAGCATTCCCGATCGACTGCTCACTGGCTTGCGGTTAGAAGTGTCTTTTAGGTCGGCGAGCAACGAACCATGTCTTGTCAAGGGCGGGCGCATGCCCGGCGAAGCGTACCCTTGACAATTCGCGAGATGTACGCTGGCAAGCAGGAGGACTGGTCTTCAGGGAAGATCAGCCCTCCTGCTTAGCAGTAGGCGGCTTTTCGCTACTTTTCCTCGTCTCCCATGCCGGAGACGTCGGCGACTTTTTGAGTCGATCATGGGAAACCAGAACGGGAGCCTGAGCTAGGGGGGCCGCGTGTCGCGTAGGAGCCCCTCCGAAGAAATATAGATATTGAGTGAAAATAAAGAGCGCAAAAATCAGCAGAGAAAAACTCAAGGGAAGATGTTTTTCAGTTGCCGTAAACGATTTATATTTCTGCGGACGCAACCCTTTACCTAACGCAACCCATTCTGCAGCATACACCCTCGCTGCGAGGTGCTCCTCCATCTTGAGAATGACCCTAAATTTAGCGCGATTCAGTTTTCCGTAGTTTTCAATCAAGTTACTCCAGGAGCGACAGAGAAGTAGCGCCGCCAAAGTCAGCGGCCAAACCTCGGCCGAAATCAGCGCAATTGGAACGCTCTGTCCGAACCTCGTAGCCGCACCGGCAAGCGCCACAAGACCGCCAATCGCCGCAATAAAAAAAGCATTGACCGATTGACGACGCTGAACAAGTTGCTCGGACGAAGCAACCATTATCTTGTATAACTCAATTACTTCCTTTGAATCCGAGTCCGCTTTTGCTGCCTGCCCCACCCGCACGCGACGTCCGATTTTTATCGCAAAATTTGATTCGAACTCCGCATTGTTATCGTAAAGCGCCTGAAGCTTTTCAATAGCTTCCTGGCTCGGCACGGGATGGTCAAATGAGACAATTGGCTTTTGAAGTTGGCGAGCCAACTCAATTTCCCAGAGTGCGTTGGGCGAAGCTTTACAGTCAATCTCGTTATAAACGATAACAACCTCGCTGGCGCCAATCTGCTGTGCCGCGTCCCGTTGCCAACGGTTGGGCTTTGAGCTGTCGAGCATCGACATGCGCAGCGAGAGGCCGGTCGCTTTTGCTACTCTCCTTATCGCGCAAACGGCGTTCCGCCTGCTGGCGGAACGGTGTATGACGAATACCCTCATTGAGAATTTCCCTATCGACTACCGCCGATGAGCGCCTTTATATTTTCCCAAGTCCAGTTGTAAATCTTGTCCGTTTTATCGGCGGACACGGGTTTCACACAAGTTTTATCTTTATAGGCCCACAGCAGGAAGTACGGAATATTTTTATCCTTTGCCATCTTCAATTCTGCAGCGACGCCCGTGGCTGTATCTGTTTTTTCCCCGCACAAGACAATCATAATATCTATATTGTCGAGTCGGCGGTTAACTTTGTCTTTCCAGTCGCCAGTCAATGGCGCCTTCACGGAAGCGTCCTTAAACTCGAATGGACTGTCATCGAGCTTGGCCTGGCCGGCCAGCATCTCTTTCGTTCCCTTATCGTTGTCAACATCAAAGCTTATAAAAACACGCTTCTTCGTTGTCATTTCTTCCCCCACCTTTCTAGGTTCGATAGCGCGAAGGCCGTCGTGCGGTGCATCGCAAGTGCACCCACCCCGCGCCTTGAATGAGTGCTCCGAGTCCGAATTGCGCTCAATCCTACAGCCCGAGGGGACGGAAGATGTTGCACATTCCGCATAGGTGCGCCTTGGTCTCGCACCTCGGGCGAAGGATCAAGGGGAAATGAGAGCCCCTCCGTGGTACTCTGTTGACATGAAGAAAGTACGGAACCACGCGCCGCCTTTGTCGCCAGCCGATGCTGCTCGCATGTTCGAGGTGATGGACCGTGCCATGCGGGAGTTCAAGGGGCAACTTGACGAGCTCGAGGCGGCAATCGGCATGTACGTGGTCGGTCGCCATGTGGGTTGGAAGGTGCTTTACCTAGTCCACAGCAAGAAGACCATCGCGAAGTACGAAAGCCTGCTCGGCATCAACGTACGCGAGGAGTTCCCGGAGCTCGGGCCCGAAGCTGATCGGTCGGTGGGTCTGAAGGCGGCCCAGGCCATGTCCAACTTCTGGAAGGTCGTCTCTGGTGCCCACAAGCTGGACATCAGCCGCGAGGAGCGGCGCTCCATCGGCGGATAGGTAGTGAAATTCCCTTGACGGGTTTTCATGTCCCCTCTAAAGTGAGGGGACATGAAGATCACTCACGCCCCTGACGAGCATTGCCAGAAGCCGCCGGCGCACAGCGCGCCGGCAGGCGCGCGCGCGACGGCGGCCCCTGGGCTTGTCAACTATGGAACAAGTGACACGCCCCTCCCGCACTCGGTGGAGATCGATCAGAAGGTAGGCCGCATGCGGCGGATGAAGCGATCCGTCGTCACGTCCGCGCGCATGATCGAGTTCGCTGGGCGCGGAAAGCGCTTCAAGCCTGCGATGCTGACCCTGACCTATCGCGATGTCGATGGGTGGGCGGCTCGCCACATCTCGGACCTCATCAAGCACATCCGGCAATGGATGGAGCGTAGAGGCCACAAGCTCCCCTATGTCTGGGTCGCCGAGCTGCAGAAGCGCGGCGCCCTGCACTACCACGTGCTCCTCTGGCTGCCGCGTGGCTTGACCCTTCCCAAACCCGACAAGCAAGGCTGGTGGCCTCATGGACTCACTCGCATCGAATGGGCGCGTAACGCCATCGGATACCTCGTCAAGTACGTCAGCAAGTTCGACGCCGAAGACCAGTTGCCCAAAGGAGCCCGTCTCCACGGCGGCGGCGGACTCGATGCGTTCGGTCGTTCGGTTCGCGCATGGTTCAACCTGCCCTCATGGCTTAAGGCTTTCGCAGGCGTCGGCCAACGCTTTGTGCGAATCCAATCGGTCGGCCTGGCGGAGAAAGGAACTGGTGTTTGCGTGCAATCGCCCTGGCGGGTGTCCGTTCATGGCGGGCGAGTTGTTGCCACCCTGGTCCTTCACTACGCCGGAGGCATAGCCGACATCGGCGGGCCGTACAGCCTCCTGGGCGAGTTCGAGGGCGGGCAATGCTGACGCCGCCCCCCTTCCTGCCTCCGTGGCTGACCCACGACGAGATCGACGACCTGTGTCGTCCGTTGCGACAGCGCAGCGCGCAGGCACGCTTCCTCGCTCGGTTGCCGAACGTGGTCGCCGTTCCTCGGCGCCCGGATGGTCTGCCCCTCGTCATGCGCAAGCAGATCGAAGCGGCGGCTCCCCTCTCCCATACCGCCCATCCGAGCGTTGGCCCGGACTGGAGCAAGGTCCGCTAGGCACCACGACAAGGAGTCCCGATGAGACACCGCGACCGGCAATCCGCTTACGGTTTGCTCCCCCGCATGGAAGCCCGGCCTCGCAAGGATGGCAAGGTGACCTATCGCTATCACCCCCTCGGCGGCAAGCCCATGAACCTCGGCACGGACAAGATCGCCGCGCTTCGGGAGGTGCTCGACATCACCGCCCAGGCGCCGGATCACGGCACCATCGCGCATCTGTGGCGGGAGTTCCAGGAAACTCGCCGCTGGCTGGACTACGCCGACGCGACGAAGGCCGACTACTCGCAGTGCGCCGGGCCGCTGCTCGACGTGTTCGGCAAGACGCCCGCCGTCGCGGTTCGTCCGAGCGACATCGGCACCTACCTGGACAAGCGCAGTGCCGGCGTACGCGCGAATCGCGAAATCTCCCTGATGTCGAATCTCATGGCACTCGCGGTGCGTCGAGGACTCATCCAGGCCAACCCGTGCCGTGATGTCCAGCGGAACAAGGAGCGGCCTCGCGTCCGCGCCATCGAGCCCGCAGAGCTTGTGGCCTTCCTAGAGTGGTCTCGCACCCGTGGGCGCACCGGCATTGTGCTGGCCGGCCTCGCGGAGTTCTGCGCCCTTGCCGGCAGTCGTCGGGTCGAGTTTCTCAACATGCTCTGGACCCAGGTATCCGCCGACGGCGTGCAGCTACGCCGGGCCAAGCAGCATGATGGCAAGGTGGTGTGGGAACGCATCGAGACGACTCCGGCCTTGGATGATCTGATGGCCCGCCTTCGCTCGATCGCAGCCGACGACAAGCTCGGCTATGTGTTCCCGAACAGCAAGGGCAACGCCTACACCGAAAGCGGCTTCAAGACCATGTGGGCGCGTCTGATGAAGACCGCCATCGGCGCGAAGGTGGTCAGCGAACCCTTCGTGTCCCACGACCTGCGCGCCTACCACGTCACACAGTACCGCAAGCAGACCGGCACGCTGCCCAATCTGCACGCCGACCCCGGCACGACGGCACGCATCTACGACCGCGCGCGCGAGGTGCTGCGTAAGGGCCCGTGAGGCCTCGAAATTCCCACGGTGGGAATTTTCGGCACTCCGGAAAAGCAAAACGGGCCCCGAAGGACCCGTAAGCGCTTGATCTAGTTGGGGTGGCTGATGGGACTCGAACCCACGACAACAGGAATCACAATCCTGGACTCTACCAACTGAGCTACAGCCACCACCGGAAACCGGCCATTATAGGCACAACGCGGCACGACGCGGAAGCGGCGTGCCGCGCGCTCAG
>DAHWJK010000181.1:0-3147 GCA_027344185.1 Thiobacillus sp. | reverse complement strand
GCCAAAAGATAGCGAGGCACTGCATGAAGCGGGCAAGGAATTGGAACGCTCGAAAGTGGGACGGCGCGCCCGGTTAGCGGGGACAGTAGAATATGTGTTCGCGCCAATGCCTTCGACCAACCGCCTGACGAGGCAGGGCGGTAGCTTCCTCGACCTCGACGAGTAAGCAGAGCCTATCTTCCCCGAAAACCTCATAGTTAACATGTCACAGTTATCCACAGGTGTGCCGAAGGCTTCCCCGAAAACCTCATAGAATCCCCCGAAAACCTCATAGAATCCCCCGAAAACCTCACAGGAGTCCCCGAATCTCTCATAGTTGGCAACGCAACATACTGATTCAAATTGTAAATTTGCCTACGAATCTAGAACTAAAGAATATTGAAATACTTGAATACATATGGCCTGTTGATAACTATTTGCCACTCGGCCCTGAGAGCCCTATCGCAAAGGCCCTTGAGCGCCTCGGAAATGCTACCCACGCCCGTGATGCGGCAGCCAAGCAAGAAAGAATGCTTTGAGGGGCGCAGTTTGGCCCAGGTACACGGTCGGTCGATTTTCGGCCAAATTCCCGAACGGATCGAGAACGGGCATCCGGCCGCCATTGAGTCGATCGACAAAAACCCATGTTGCGCAAACGATCGTTTGTACGGCATCCGAACGACCCAAGACGGGACAAGGGATTACGCCGCGCAAAAGTCGGTTGCCAAATAGACCTGAAAAGCAACTGAATAACGCAACGAAGCCAGTCCTGATCGGCTACGCCTGGGTATCCCGGGCCGAAGGGCAGGACCTCGCCCCTCAGGTCAGCGCCCTGGAGGCGGCGGGCTACCGGCGCATCCATGAGGAACGCGCCTCCGGCGGTCGCTGGGACCGGCCGGAACTGACGCGCCTGCTCGGCCGGCTCACTGCGGGCGATGTGCTGGTTGTCTGGAAACTCGACCGTCTGTCGCGGTCTCTCAAGGATCTTCTGCTGATCCTGGAGCGCATCACCGCCGCTGGCGCGGGCTTCCGCTCTCTTACCCGAGTTTAACAGTAGAACGGCATCCGTTCCTGCGGGGGGATAATAAGCCATTGATTTAGACTAAGTTTTTCTGACGAGGCGCCGCTCTGCCAAATGGCGTGGTGCTAAATTATTCCGATCGGAACCCTTTAATGCTTGACGAATAGGCGTCCGTCTGAATGCTAGTGCCATGTTCGTCCGCGAAAAGCGCATCGGTCCTTACACCTACGTCTACCTGGTCGAGACCGTCCGCGAGGATGGCAAGACCAAGCAGCGTATCATCCGCAATCTCGGCCGTAAGGAAGACATCGAACGCAACGGCGACCTCGACCGCCTGGCGCGATCCGTCGCGCGTCTTGCACAGCGCGCGGTGATCATCTCCCTGCTCGACCAGAGCGAGACGCCGGTTCCCACCTGCAAGCGCATCGGACCGCCCTTGCTGTTCGAACGGTTGTGGCGCGACACCGGCTGCGGTGCGGTGCTGCATGAGCTGCTCGCCGGACGCGGCTTCGAATTCTCTGTCGAGCGCGCCGTCTTCCTCACCGTGCTGCACCGACTGATGGTCTCCGGCTCCGATCGTGCCTGTGAGCAGTGGCGAGAGGACTACCGCATCGACGGCGTCGGCGCGCTGCGGCTTCATCATCTCTACCGCGCCATGGCCTGGCTCGGCGAGGAATTGCCCGCGGCGGAGCAGGCGGATCGGACCCTGGTGGCGCGCTGCATCAAGGACCTCGTCGATGAGCGGCTGTTCGCCAGGCGGCGCTCGCTGTTCACCGATCTCTCGGTGGTGTTCATGGACACCACCTCGCTGTATTTCGAGGGTGCGGGTGGCGAGACGCTCGGTGAGCGCGGTCATTCCAAAGACTATCGGCCGCAACTGAACCAAATGATCGTCGGCGCCATCATTGACCAGGAGGGAAGGCCGGTCTGTTCGGAGATGTGGCCAGGCAACACCGCCGACGTGACCACGCTGATCCCGGTGATCGATCGGCTGCGCGCCCGCTTCGGCATCGAGCGGGTCTGCGTCGTCGCCGATCGCGGCATGATCAGCGCCGACACCATCTCTGCCCTGGAGGCGCGCGGCCTCGAATACATCCTTGGCGTGCGCGAACGCAACGCCAAGGAGGTTCGCGATGTGGTGCTGGCCGACCCGGCGCCGAGCGTGCCCCTGGTGATCCCCCACCAGGGGAGGGCGGATACCGAGTTGGAAGCCAAGGCGGTGATGCTCGGTGATCGCCGCTATATCGTCTGTCGCAACCTCACCGAAGCCGCACAGGCGGCCCGCACCCGTGCGGCCGTCGTCGCAGCCCTACGCGCCAAGCTCAAACAGGGGGACAAGTCACTGGTCGGCAACAGTGCCTACCGGCGCTACCTGAAGACGCCCGACCAGCAGCACTTTGCCATAGATGAAGCCCGCGTCGCCGAGGAGGCCCGCTACGATGGGCTCTATGTGCTGCGCACCAACACCCAGATGTCGCCGCTCACGGTGATGCGCCGCTACCGCGATCTCCTGGTCATCGAGCAGATGTTCCGCTCGGCCAAAGCGCTGCTGGCGACCCGGCCGATCTATCACCAGACCGATGCGGCGATCCGCGGCCATGTGTTTTGTAGTTTTTTGGCCCTCGTGTTGCGCAAAGAGTTGGAAGAGCGATTGGCAGCCGCGCAGATGAAACCGGAATGGCGCGTGCTGCTCGCCGATCTCGATCGCCTTCAGGAAATCGCGGTCGAGCAGGACGGCAAACACTTCATCCTGCGAACCCCTGCGACCGGCGTCGCCGGCAAAGCGTTCCAGGCCGTTGGCGTGGCACTGCCGCCGAACATCCGCGACGCCGCTCCCCAGCCAACCCCCTGATCATCCCTCTCCGGGCAAACGTGGTGCTAAGGACCCGCCGCGCGCCCGTAACTCACTGACGATCAAGAGGTTTTGAGAACTGGCTGTTAAAGGGGTAACCGCACGATTTGCTCAAAATCGTACGCTAAGCGCCGGTTCGTTCAGTGCGTAGCTAGGGGATGCACGCTCAGCCCCTCGGAATTTTTGATTGTAACAGCCGGCCGGCGTCAGTCCTTCCAGAAGTCATTGAATCGGTTTGATGCCAGATGTGTGTAGACGACGGTGTGCTGGATGTTCCGGTGCCCGAGGTAGTGCT
>DAHWJK010000179.1:0-6034 GCA_027344185.1 Thiobacillus sp. | reverse complement strand
GCGGATGTCGTCGGTCATGTCGGTCGCCGTGTACGTCGGCAGCGCGTACATCATCACCTGCATCATGCCCAGCCCGGCGATCGCCAGCCGCTTGATCGCGGTGTTGCGCTCGCGGCGGTGGATGTCGTCGGAGCGGCCGGGGTCGAAGGGGTGGGCGATATAGCCGATGTCGGAGACGGCTTTCAGGATCGCGGAGAGCTGGATGCGGCTGTTGTCCCAGCGCACCCGCGCCCGCCGCGTGGCGTAGTTGATCTCGACCGACAGTACGCCCGGCAGCGCGGCGATGTGGCGTTCGTTCAGCCAGATGCACGCGGCGCAGACAATGTTTTCCAGGATCAGCGCGGCCTCGCGGATATTCTCCGATTCCGTCCTGACGAAGCTTTCCTGGATTTCCGGCAGGTCGTACAGGCCCAGCTGCGCCAGTTCGGCTTCGGCTTCGCGCGGCGTCGCCGGCAACGCGGTGCGGTGGGTGTAGTAGGCGCCCTGGCCGCTGTCGATGATGGTCTGCGCGACCGCCTGGCAGCCGCGGCAGCAGGCCTGTTTGGTGTCGGCTCCGAACTGGATGGGATAGAGGGCGCCGTCCGGCACCGGCAGGCCGCAGTGAAAACAGCCCGAAAAAGAAGGGGCGTCCGTGAGCCCGGACGAGCGGCTCACGAATCGCCCCGTAAAAGGACGCGATCAGACGGCTGATCCGGGAGAGAGGTCGGAACGGCCGCTGGCGTCAAGAAACGCGCGTTGTCAGAAGCGGAACCCGTAGCCGATGCCCCAGACGACCGGATCGATGTCCAGATCGGTGACCGTGGCGCCGGCGGTTGTTTTGACCGTGGTGTCGATCCAGATTTTTTTGACGTCGAGGTTGATATAGCCATTCTTGGTGACTGCAATGTCCACGCCTGCCTGCAACGCGCCGCCGACACTGTTGCTGTCGACGTCGAAGCCGGGCAAATCGACATTATAGAAGCGGGTGTAGTTCAGGCCGGCGCCGACGTACGGCTTGATTCTCGACGTGGGGTTGAAGTGGTACTGCAGCAGCAGCGTCGGCGGCAGGTGATTCAGCTTGCCGAGGCGCACGCCGTTCAGCGTCACTTCATGACGGGCGGTTGCCAGAATCAGTTCCACGCCGAGGTTGGGCGTAACGAAATAGGTGAAGTCGACTTCCGGCACCGCTTCATCCGACACGTCGACGCCGGGCAGGCTGGACGACTCGACGTCCGGCGCGATGTCGATGGCGCGCACGCGCATCATCCAGTTGTCTGCCAGGGCGGAAGCGGGCAGGGCGGCAATCAATGCCAAGGCAAGCAGGGTTGTTTTCATGGTCGGCCTCGTTTAAACAATATTGAAGATATCAATATCTTAATACTATGGATGGTGCGGACGCAAGTCCTGCTGAATCCGATACCATGAAGCCATGACGGAACGTCTCCAAAACGCCACATTCTTTCCCCCGGTCGACACCGCGCTGGCCGACCCCAACGGTCTGCTGGCCATGGGCGGCGATCTGTCGGTGGCGCGCCTGCTGGACGCCTACCGTCACGGCATCTTTCCCTGGTTCAATCCCGGCGAGCCGATCCTGTGGTGGTGCCCCGACCCGCGAATGGTGCTGGTGCCGGGGGAGGTGCGCGTCCCCCGCTCGCTCGCCAAGCGCATCCGCAATAGCGGTTTCGAACTGCGCGTCGACAGCGCCTTCGCCGACGTGATGCGCGCCTGCGCCGCGCCGCGCGAGGACGCCGGCGGCACCTGGATTTCGCCGGTGATGATTGCGGCCTACAGCCGCCTGTTCGAGGCGGGCTATGCGCATTCGGTGGAAACCTGGCGCGACGGCCAGCTGGTCGGCGGTCTCTACGGCGTGGCGATCGGCCGCATGTTCTATGGCGAATCGATGTTCAGCCGCGTAGCCGATGCATCGAAGGTGGCGCTGGTGCGGCTGGCGCAGCAACTTCAGCGCTGGGATTTCGGTCTGATCGACTGCCAGATGGAAACCCCGCACCTGGCCAGCATGGGCGCCCGCACGATGCCGCGCGCGGCATTCACGGCGCGGGTGACGGAATTGGTAAACTTGCCGCATCGAAGCGGCCCCTGGACCTTTGACCCGTAATGCACCCGACCGAACCGCCTTTCCAGCGCATCCAGTTCTACCTGACCGCGCATTACGACTGCAGCTACCTGCCGGGCCGGCGCGCGCGCTCGCAGGTCGCCACCCCCACCCACATGATCGACGCGCATGCCTACAGCGCGCTGATCCGCGCCGGCTTCCGCCGCAGCGGCCAGTTCACCTACCGCCCTCACTGCGAGCAGTGCGATGCCTGCGTGCCGGTGCGGGTCGAGGTCTGCCGATTCACGCCCAACCGCACCCAGCGCCGCTGCCTCAAGCGCAACCGGCACCTGAGCGCGCGCTTCCTGCCGCTCGATTTCAAGGACGAGCACTACCAGCTGTATCGCAGCTACCTCGGCAGCCGCCATGCCGGCGGCGGCATGGACCGCGACGGCCCCGACCAGTACACGCAGTTTCTGCTGTCGTCCAACGTCGATTCGGTGATGGTCGAATTCCGCGACGGCGAGACATTGGTGATGGTGGCGGTGGTCGACCAGATCGACGATGGCATCTCGGCCGTCTACACCTTCTTCGATCCCGCGCGCGACCGCGACAGCCTGGGCGTCTATGGCGTGCTGTGGCAGATCGAGCTGGCGAAGCGGCTGGAACTGCCCTATCTCTACCTCGGCTACTGGATCGGCGAGAGCCGCAAGATGGCCTACAAGCAGCTGTACCCGCCGCTGGAAGGCCTGATCGACGGCCGCTGGCAGTTGATGGCGCCGCCGCCGGCCGGCGACTGAGGACGGCGGCGGCCCCGTATTCATCGGCGGATGTCCGGCCCACGCCAAGGTGCCGGGCAGGGTGGATAATGCGAGGTGTGCGGCCCTGCATGAACCCACGTCGAATTTTGACAATATAAAAATGCGGAAAATGGACTCCCCGAATCCCTCTAACAGCTGGGCGCTTCCGGGCGTGATCGCGGCAGCGGGGTGCCTGCTGCTGTCCGGCTGCGCCATGACCGTGAGTCACCCGCGCGCGCTCACGCCGCTGGAAAGTTTTGTCCCGCTGGCAGCCGATGCGCGGGTATGGGTCGAACCGGGTTACGAAGCCTATGGCGAGCGGGTGTCGGCGGCACTGCCGGCTGCCATCGCCAAAGTCGAGGCGGCGCATTACCTGCCCTTTGTCCGGCCGCCACGCGTGCATGTGTGCGGCAGCGCGGTCTGTTTCAAGCGCCATGTGCTGACGCCCAAACTGTCGGCCGCCGTCATCCCCGATAATCGCCTGATCCTGTCGCCCAATCTCGACGGCCGCGAAAAGCACCGGCTGCCGGCGCTGCTGGCGCATGAGCTGGCTCACCTGCATCTGGGCCAGCGCATCGGCCACTATCACAGCACCCTGCCGGTGTGGTTCCACGAAGGCTGGGCCTCATTGACTGCCGAGGGCGGCGGCGCCGAATACGCCACCGATGCCCAGGCCTATGCGGCCATCCGCGCCGGCCGCCAGGTCAAGCTCGGCGCGCGCGACACCCCGGACAGGCGCCACCGCGCCGCGGCCTCCGGGCTCGGCATCCACGAGTTCTACCGCCAGTCCATGCTGCTGGTCGGCTGGCTCAAGGCCCACGACGAGACGCGCTTTCGTGCGCTGGTGCTGGCGGTGCAGGACAATGCCGACTTCGAGATCGCATTCTGGAATGTCTACGGCCACGCGCCTGCCACCCGGTTTGCCGGTTTCTTCGACAGCGCGCTGTCCGATCCCGCGGCAGCAAACGATACGCAGGCGGTCCAGGCCGCCCCCGCAAAACCCTGAAGATTCTTACCATGAAACCCTACCTCGACCTGATGCGCCACGTGCTCGAGCACGGCACCCGTAAAGACGACCGCACCGGCACCGGCACCCTGTCCGTGTTCGGCTGGCAGATGCGCTACAACCTGGCCGAAGGCTTCCCGCTCGTCACCACCAAGAAATGCCACCTGCGTTCGATCATTCACGAACTGCTGTGGTTTTTGCGGGGCGACACCAACATCAGGTACCTGAAGGAAAACGGTGTCTCGATCTGGGACGAATGGGCCGACGAAAATGGCAACCTCGGCCCGGTCTACGGACATCAGTGGCGCAGCTGGCCCAGGCCCGACGGCGGCACCATCGACCAGATTTCCGAAGTCGTGAAAACGCTGAAGACCAACCCCGATTCGCGCCGCATCATCGTCTCGGCCTGGAACGTCGCGGATCTGGACAAGATGGCGCTGGCGCCGTGCCACGCCTTCTTCCAGTTCTATGTCGCCGACGGCAAGCTCTCCTGCCAGCTCTATCAGCGGAGCGCCGATATCTTCCTCGGCGTGCCGTTCAACATCGCAAGCTACGCCCTGCTGACGCTGATGATGGCGCAGGTCACGGGCCTGAAGCCCGGCGACTTCGTCCACACCCTGGGCGATGCGCATCTGTATCTGAACCACCTCGAGCAGACGCGCGAGCAGCTCTCCCGTGCGCCGCGCCCGCTGCCGACCATGACGCTGAACCCGGATGTGAAGGACATTTTCGGCTTCCGCTTCGAGGATTTCACCCTCGCCGGTTACGATCCGCACCCGGCGATCAAGGCGCCGGTGGCGGTATGAGCACGACGCAGAAACCGCGCGTCAGTGTCATCGCCGCGCTCGCCAGGAACCGCGTCATCGGCATCGAAAACCGCCTGCCGTGGCGGTTGCCGGAAGACCTCGCCCACTTCAAGGCGCTCACCCTCAACCACCCCATCCTCATGGGCCGCAAGACCTTCGAGTCGCTCGGCCGCCCGCTGCCCGGGCGTACCAACATCGTCATCACCCGCAACCCCGACTACAGGCCGGAAGGCTGCCTGGTCGCCGACTCCATCCCCGCCGCGCTCGCACTGTGCGAGGATGCCGACGAAGTCTTCTTCATCGGCGGCGCCGAACTCTATGCCCAGGCCATTCCGCTGGCCGATCGGCTGTACCTGACCGAGGTGGACATCGAAGCGGCGGGCGACGCCTGGTTTCCCGAGTACGACGCGCATGCGTTCAGGGAAGTCTCGCGCACATCGCATACCGGCGAGAAGGGCGATGCGTTGCAGTTCGATTTTGTCGTGGTCGAGCGGGAATAATCCGGGCGTCGACTGACGTCGACGTCGGCCGCTGCGTGGTCATTGCGTTCGTGGAAGGGAGTAAAGACCATGTCTGATCTGAGCCCGATTGAAGAACAGTTTCCGCGCCTGGTTCCGGAGATCCTGGCGTTCTGGGGGACGCCCAGCTGCTTCGACAAGCTGCAGAATCTGCTGGTGGACACGCGCGGCGGCCGCCATGGATTTCCGGCCGACGTGTATTCCGACCTGTCGATGCTGCTGAACATTGTTCCTCGACCCAAGGGGCCTTACGACATCTGGACTGATGCGCTGGATGCGGATCGGTCCGCGTGAAAGGCAACGCAAACGGGCCTGGCGCCGACAGACAACAGGAATCCTGACTCATGAAATTTGGCCGGACACCGCAGGACATCGAACATAACCGCAGGGTTTTCCTGATCGGATTCTATGCGGTGGTGGGCTCTCTGATCCTGGTGCCGCTCGGAGCGCTCTCGCTGGTGAAGGGGCGCACGTTGCTCGGCATGGTGCTGATCGCCAATTCCCTGTTCTGCATCCTGTTCATGGCCTACAGTCGTCTGACTGCACGGGTCCGGGCGGTGAGTTATCTGTTCTCCATCCAGGCCGGCGTGCTGGCGATATTTCTGGTAATGCACGGCGGCGTCGAGGGATCGGGGATCTATTACGTGTTTCCGCTGGCATTGATGATGTTCATGCTGGGTTTCACGAGTTTGTACTCGGGCCTGTTCCTGAGTGTCGCGTTCATGGCGATCGTGGCGCTCGGCCTGTATGCGCCGGTTCCGGGTGTCCATGAATACAATGCCGTCCATAAAAGCCGCATCATCATGGGCCTTTCGGCTTTTTTCATGATGTCGCGGATCTCGGAATGGATGCGGATCCGGTCCTATGCGGCG
>DAHWJK010000022.1:0-13601 GCA_027344185.1 Thiobacillus sp. | reverse complement strand
GGATTCCGAATCTCCGAACCCTTGCGCAGATAAAACCACCAGTTCAGCACCAGGCACACGGCGTAGAAGATGGCGAAACCGTACATGGCGTATTGGGGTGTGCCGGCATTGATCTGGCCCTTGATCACCTCGGGGGCGATGAAGGAACCGTATGCGGCGACCGCCGAGGTCCAGCCCAGCACGGGACCGGCCTGGACGCGGTCGAAGATCACGCCGACGGTGCGGAAGGTGGAGCCGTTGCCGATGCCGGTGGCGGCGAACAGCACCACGAACACCACCAGGAACTGGGTGAAGAAGATTTCGGGCGTGGCCGACTGGTAGGCCTGCATCATGATCCAGCCGGCGTAGGCCGAGGCTGCAACCATCACCGCCGAAATGACCTGGGTGACGATGGAGCCGCCGACCTTGTCGGAAATCCAGCCGCCCACCGGACGGATCAGCGCGCCGACGAAGGGGCCGATCCAGGCATAGGTCAGCGCCGAAGGTGCATTGGGATTCTTGACGTGGGTCCAGGTCTGGCTGGCGGCATCGAACAGGTGCTGCTCGCCGAAGATGACGGTGATCGACAGCGGCAGCGCCATCGAGAACCCGATGAAGGAACCGAAGGTGACCAGATACAGCGCGGTCATCGACCAGGTGTGCTTGTTTTTGAAGATGGCGAACTGCTTGCCGATGTTTTCCTTCATCGCGCCGATCGCGGCCACCTTCATGACCCCAAGCGTGCTGGCGATGATCAGCGGCATCGCCACCCACATGTTCAGCAGACCGAGGCCGGTGGGCGCCGGCAGGTAAAGATAGAGGCCGACGATGGCCGGGATGAAAGCGAGCGTATAGAGCCAGGTGACCTTCATGAAGGCAACGAGCGTGCTGCCCAGCGCGGGTGTCACCGGCAGCAGGTTATTCATGCCGAACCAGGCGAGGATGGCCAGCGGCACCAGCGACAGCACCCAGGCAAAGCCGGCATTCTGGATGTAGGTCTCGGTGCCGGCGGTGATCTTGCCGAGGATCCAGCCGCTGTCCTTGATCAGCGTCATCGAGTCCCCGCCCAGCGCGCCGAACACGCTGACCGTCATCACCAGCGGGATGATGATCTGCATGCTGGTGACGCCGAAGTTGCCAAGCCCGGCATTGATGCCCAGCGCGGTGCCTTGCAGCCGCTTGGGGAAGAAGGTGCTGATGTTGGACATCGAACTGGCGAAGTTGCCGCCGCCGACGCCCGACCACAACGCCATCAACTGGAAGCTCCACAGCGGCCAGTCGGGATGCTGCAGCACGATGCCGGTGCCGATCGCGGGCGCCAGCAGCATCGCGGTGGTGAGGAAAATGACGTTGCGCCCGCCGGCCAGCCGGATGAAGAAGGAGGACGGGATCCGCATCGTCGCGCCAGCCAGGCCGGATATGGCGGTCAGCGTGAACAGCTCGTCCTTGCTGAAGGGGAAGCCCAGGTTGGACATCTGCACCGTGATGATTCCCCACATCAGCCACACGGCGAAGCCGCACAGCAGCGCAGGCACCGAAATCCACAGGTTGCGGTAGGCAATTTTCTTGCCGGTCGTTTCCCAGAAGGTGGGGTCTTCCGGGTTCCATTCCTTGATGTTGGTGGGCATGTCGCGCTCCTGGCTGGGATGATCGGGGCTTATTTGAGGGTGCCGGCAGCAGCCGTTCGAATGACCGGCACCTTGCGCACTTCGGTGAGGTACATCCAGATCAGCGAGACCCAGGTGATGCCGTACATCAGCATGAAGATGCCGCTATTGATGCCGGTGATGTCGACGATCGCGCCGAACAGGATCGGCAGGACGAAGCCGCCGAGACCGCCGACCAGGCCGACGATGCCGGAGATGACGCCGATGTTGTCTGGATATTCGTCGGAGATGTACTTGAATACGCTGGCCTTGCCGAAACCCCAGGCGATGCCGACGACAAACAGCAGGGCGGTGAACATCCAGACGTTGAGGCCGATGTGCATCGACACCGGGCCCTTGGTGGTCTGCACGACCATCTCGGTCTGCGGGTAGGACAGGATGAACAGGCAGATCCACGACACCCACATCACCCACCAGGTCAGTTTGTGGGCGCCGAACTTGTCGGACAGCCACCCACCCATCGCGCGGATGATGCCGGAGGGCAGCACGAAAATGGCGGCCAGGAGCGCGGCGGTCTGCATGCCGAAGCCATACTCGGTGATGTAGTACTTGGTCATCCACAGGCTCAGCGCCACATAGCCGCCGAACACGATCGAGTAGTACTGACACAGCTTCCAGACGTTGGGGTCCTTCAGCGCGGCGAGCTGCTCCTTGATGGTGATCTTGCTCGACACATGATGCGCGGTGTCGGTGTAGGTGAAGATCCAGAACAGAATGGCCATGACCAGCATGGCGACGGCATAGACCTTCGGCACCGTCTGCCAGCCGTAGGCCACAACCAGCGCCGGCGCGACGAACTTGGTCACCGCCGCCCCGGCGTTGCCGGCGCCGAAGATGCCCATGGCGAAGCCCTGGCGCTTCTTGGGAAACCAGCGCGCCACGTAGGAGATGCCGACCGAGAACGAGCCGCCGGCCACGCCAACGAAGAGGCCGAGCACGAGGAAGTGCCAGTACGCGGTGGCCATGCTGATCAGGTAGATCGGGATCACGGTCGACAGCATCAGCACGAAGAAGACGATGCGCCCGCCGACCTTGTCGGTCAGCATGCCAAGCGGCAGGCGGATCAGCGAACCCGTGAGGATGGGGGTGGCGGCCAGCAGGCCGAACTGGGTTTCGTTCAGCCCGAGATTGGTCTTGATCGGAATGCCGATAATGGAGAACATCACCCACACGGCGAAACATGCGGTGAATGCCAGCGTACTCAGGGACAATACGGAAATCTGCTTCTGGGTCTGGGTGGCCATGATGCGTCCTTATCCGGTAAATCGGGACCTTCTTATCTTGAATCTGGCTCAAGTGTATGCCCCTGAACGCAGATGAAAAGTGCTTGGATTCCAGCCAGAAAACGCCTTCTACCTCCAAAGGGGTAGCGGGGGTAGCGACTTAACCATTTGATCTGGAGCGGGATTCTTGTACCGTGGTACAGACGGACCGGCCGGTTTGGCCTATTGGGGGTAGCCCTTCATAGCGGGGGTAGCTGGAGACGGCATGAAAGAGAAACGCGGATTCCTGCAGCACTCGCTGCTGCTCAAGCTGGGCGGCGCGCTGGCTCTGATCGCCAGTTTTGCGATCCTCGGCATGGCCAGCTCAGGCATCATTGCCGAATCGATCCAGGGTAGCGGCGAAGCGATCAACCTGACCGGCAGCCTGCGTATGCAGACCTACCAGATGGCCACCCTGTCGCTGACGGCGCGACTGCCCGATGGCGGCGATGCGTCCACCCGCCTGCACCAGGCGATCGATCGCTTCGAGCTCAACCTCACCGATGCGCGCATCACCGCGATGATGCCGGCGCAAAACGAGACTGCGCTGTCGCAAAGCTATGCCAGGGTGCTGAACGACTGGCAGACGCGGGTGAAACCGCGCTTTCTCGCAGTAGCGGCCGGCCGGCCCGTACCGGCCGGGAGCCTGCCGCTGCTCGACGACGTCACGCTGTTCGTCGACGATATCCATGCGCTGGTCAAGCAGATCGAGCAGGACACCGAGGCGAAAATCCGGGTGCTGCGCATGGTGCTGGGCGCCGCGCTCTTGATGACGCTGCTGGTCGGCGCGCTGACGCTCTATCTGGCGCGCAACGACCTGATCCTGCCTTTGCGCGATCTGCTGTCGTTTGCCGCCAACGTCGGCCGCGGCAACCTCAAGGTGCGCACCGAGCACACCGGCACCGATGAGCTGGGGCGCCTCGGCCAGGCCTTCAACCTGATGGCGGAAGACCTCTCCAGGCTGTACCAGAATCTGGAAACGCGAGTGGCGGAAAAGACCGCCGAGCTCACCATCGCCAACCGCTCGCTCGAATTGCTGTATCACTCGATCGCGCGGCTCTACAACGGGCCGGTGGCGCCGGATACCTATGCCATTCTGCTGAACGATCTGGAGAACGTGCTGGGCGTGGGCCACGGGCTGGCATGCCTGGTCGAAGCCGGCGAGACGCATGCGCGGGTGATCGCGAGCACGGTGCGGCCGCAGCAGGGCGACGCCGATCTGTGCGGCCTGATGAGCTGTGCCGAATGCCTGGCCCATCAGGACCTGGCGGTACACCCGCTGCAGAACGGACGGCGCGTGCTGTCGCTGCCCTTGAAGGACACCGAACACCACTATGGCGTGCTGCAGCTGGAAATGCCGCCGGGCAGGGAGCTGGCGCAGTGGCAGGTGCAACTGCTGGAAGCGCTGTCGCGCCACATTGGCATCGCCATCGGCACTGCGCGGCGCGCCGAACAGAGCCGCCGGCTGTCGCTGCTGGAAGAGCGCGCCGCGCTGGCGCGCGATCTGCACGATTCGCTGGCGCAGTCGCTCGCCTACATGAAGATCCAGGTCAGTCGCCTGAAGCCGCTGGTCGACCGCGCGGACGCCGGCGCGGAAGCGGCCGAGGTGCTGGCCGAATTGCGCGAAGGCCTGAACAGCGCCTATCGCCAGCTGCGCGAACTGCTGACGACCTTCCGCCTGCGCATCGAGGGCGAGGGCCTGGCGGCGGCGCTGCAGACCACCGTGGCCGAATTTTCGGATCGCGGCGGCATCCCTGTCACGCTCGACGTGCACCTGGCCGGCTGCACGCTCAGTCCCAACGAGGAAATCCACGCGCTGCAGATCCTTCGCGAGGCGCTGTCCAACGTGCTCAACCACGCACGGGCGCACAAGGCCGAGGTCAGGGTGGTCTGCAACGGCGACGGCTCGGTGTCGGCCAGCGTCACCGACGACGGCCTCGGCATCCGCCAGGCCGCCGGCACGCATCATTACGGCATGACCATCATGGACGAACGGGCAAAAAACCTGGGCGGGCAGCTGACGGTCGAAAACCTGCCCATGCTCGGGACCCGCGTGACCCTGCATTTCATGCCGGGCGCCGCGCATGACGCCCCCATTCCGATTCACCCCGTGAGCAGAGTTTGAGTTTGATGAACCCGACAGAACCCCAGCGCATCCTGATCGTCGACGACCACCCGCTGTTCCGCAAGGGCGTAATCCAGCTGATCCAGGCCGCACCCGAATTCCGTTTCGTCGGCGAGGCACCCAGCGGCCGGGAAGGCATTCAGCTCGCGCACCGCCTGCATCCGGACATGATCCTGCTGGATCTGAACATGAAGGACATGAACGGCGTCGAGGTGCTGAAGACGCTGAAGGACGACGGTCTGGATGCGCGCATCATCATGCTGACCGTGTCCGACCAGGCGGAAGACCTGATGGCCGCATTGCAGGCCGGCGCCGACGGCTACCTGCTGAAGGACATGGAACCGGAAGCGCTGATGCAGCAGCTGGTCGAGGCGGCGCACGGCAAGACTACCATCAGCGAAAGCCTGACACAGCTGCTGGTCGCCTCGCTGCGCGAAAAAAGCCGGCCTGTCAGTCTCGCCGAAGCCGCGCTGACCGAACAGGAAAGCCGCATCCTCGACCACCTGATCGACGGCAAGAGCAACAAGCTGATCGCCCGCGACATGGGCATCGCGGAAGGCACGGTGAAAGTCCACGTCAAGCACCTGCTGAAAAAACTCAACCTGCGCTCGCGGGTGGAGGCCGCGGTGTGGGCCGACCGCTGCCGGCGCCAGGCCAAGGCCTGACACATGGCCGCCATCCAGGCCTTACTGCCCAGCCAAAATGCGGTTAACATTCAGGTCATTGCCGGCTTTTTTTCACATTTCAGTGCAGCCCCGGCAACGTAAGCCAGTCACATTTCCCGAGTCCACATATCCGCCCCGACGATCAGCCTGCTCCGGCAGCGTTGGTGAAAAACAGGGGCACACGAACACGACCGATGCAGAACACCCGCAACAAAACCGACGGCTCCGTTTTTGCCGGCTTCCGGCAGGTGCTCCACAAGGGCACGCTGATCTTCGCGCTGATCATCCTGGCGTTGTGCGTCATGATCTTCTACCAGCACCAGCGCTCGGCCGAGTCCATCCGCTCGGTGGAGCACACACGACTGGTCGTGGCCTATATCGATTCGCTGCGTACCTATCTGCTCAACCTGGACACTGCAGTGCGCAAGTATGCCGAGTCGCAGAATCCCGCCGACCTCGATCCCGACCTGATTTGCCGCCAGTCGTCGTGCCCCAGTGCCGAACATCTGATCGCGCTGATCGGCGCCGACGACCCGCGTGCGGCGCGGCTGGCACCGCTGCCGTCATTGCAATCGGCATTGGAAACCGGGTTCAGCGCGTTGCAGGAACGCGCGGCGGCGGACGGCGAGACCACGGCGCCGGAACGCGAGCTGGCGGGATTCGACAAGTCCGCGATCGAGCAGATTCACCGCATCCTGATCGAAATCGGGCGCGATGAACTGCGCCAGCTGGACACACGCGAAAAGGCGCGGATCGAGGACCAGAACTGGTCGTCGATGCTGCTGGGTATGGCCGGCCTGTGGACCGGGCTGGCGCTGCTCGGGCTGTACCGGGAAACCACGCGCCTGATCAAGGCGGGTATCGAGGCCGAGCAGACGATCCGCCAGCTCAGCCTGCGCGACCCGCTGACGGGTCTGGCCAACCGCCGCTTCCTGCTCGAAAACGAAAAGCACCTGTTTGCCGGCGCCCGCCGCGCACGAACGCAGATGGCCGTGCTGGCCATCGACCTCGACGACTTCAAGGCGGTCAACGACCGCCATGGGCATGCGGCCGGCGATACGGTGCTGCTGACCTCGTCGGAGCGGATGAAGCAGCTGCTGCGCGAGTCGGATGTGATCGCGCGTCTGGGCGGCGACGAGTTCGTCATCGTGCTGGGACAGGTCGACAACGCCGCGGCGGCGCGCGAAGTCGCAAGCCGGGTGGTGGAACGCCTGCGCCAGCCGATCCCGCTGGAGGACGGGCACATCGCCCACATCGGCGCGTCGGTGGGCATCGCGATGTGCGACCCGGACGGGGACACGCTCGACACGCTGATCAAGCAGGCGGACGCGGCGCTGTATACGGCGAAGCGCGAGGGAAAGAACACTTATCGTGAGGCCGCTGCCACGGTCGTATAACGCGCCCAGTCCACATGTTCCAGTCAGTGGCAACCGGCGTAACCGCTGGCAGCGGTAGCGTCAGCAGATCCGCGGCAGCGGATCGTCTTCCAGTTCGTCCAGCACCCGGCGGCCGCCGAGCGGGGTGTTCAGGATCACGCGCCCACCGCCGACTTCGACGTGGCCGATGACGGCGGCGGCGCGGCCTTCGGGCAGCGCGTGCCAGCGTCGGAGGATTTCGTCCGCCGCGAAGGGATCGGCGACGGCGACGATGCGGCCTTCGCACGCGAGGAAATACGGGTCGTAGCCCAGGATGTCGCAGACCGACACCACCTGCGGCCGCACCGGCACGGCAGCTTGGTCGAGCGCCACGCTGTGGCCGCTGGCGCGCGCGATTTCATGGGCGACTGTGGCAAGCCCGCCGCGCGTCGGGTCGCGCATGAACTTCAAGTCGGGCAGGTCGCGGATGGCGCGCGCCAGCGGCAGCACCGATGCGGAATCCGAGTGCAGTTCGCCGGCAAGGCCAAATTGCTCGCGCGCCAGCATCACCGCCACGCCGTGGTCGCCCACCGGTCCGGACACCAGCACCACGTCGCCGGGCGCGACGCGCCGCAGCGAAAGCTGGGCCCCCGCGCGGCGCACGCCGATGCCGGTGACGGACAGATAGAGCCCGCCGCCTTCCCCGCGCCGCACCACCTTGGTGTCGCCGGCCACCACGGCTGCACGACTCTGCCGGGCCGCCCGCGCAAAGCTGGCAATGTAGCGGTCGAGCGCCGCGATTTCCAGGCCTTCCTCGATCAACGCAGAGAGGGTGAAAAAAAGCGGATCGGCGCCGGCCACGGCAAGGTCGTTGACCACGCCATGCACCGCGAGCGAACCGATGTCGCCGCCGGGAAACGCCAGCGGCTCGACGGTAAAGCCGTCGGTGGTGACCATCAGTTCGCCGTCTACGCGCGGCAGCAGCACCGAATCGGCATCGGTGTCGAGCAGCGGGTTGCCGAGGTGGCGGTCGAAAATGTCGGTAATCAGCTCGCGCATCAGGCGGCCGCCGTTGCCGTGCGCGAGCAGGATGCGGGTGTCGTCCATGGTTGTATTGGGATGGTTTTATGCAAACAGAAATTCGATGACCTGCCCGAAGCTTAACCCGGCATCGTTCACCGGGAGCCGTCGCGGCAAATGGACACGGAAACCGGCGACCTCGAGTCGCGCGATCGCGGCTTCGGCCAGCAGGCGATTCTGGAACACGCCGCCGGTCAGTCCGACGGAATCGATGCCGGTTTGCGCGCGCAGCAGCTGCGCTTGATCGACCAGCGCCTGCGCCAGGCTGTAGTGGAAGCGGGCCGCGCGTTCGGATTGCGGCCGCGTGGCGTCGGCGAGCATGGGCAAGAGCGGCGCCCAGTGGCTGCGCCAGATCCCGGCAGCGTCGCGTTCAAGCGGGAGCGGAATGGCATCGCCGTCGCCGCTGGCGATCGCTTCCAGCCGCATTGGCCCTTCGCCCTCGAAACTGGCGTGGGTGCAGACGCCGCACAGCGCCGCTGCCGCATCGAACAGGCGGCCGACCGAGGAACTGGCCGGACTGTTGCGCCGGGCCGACCAGGCCTGATGCAGCGCGTCCGGCGCGAAGAGTGCGGGCTGGCCGGTTTCCCACAGCAGCGCCGCAGCAGCCCGCCACGGCGCGCGCCCGGCCTTGTCGCCGCCGGGCAGGCGAAACGGCATGAACGACGCGGCGCGCTGCCAGCGGCCAGGCGCGCCGGTGAAGGCCTCGCCGCCCCACAGCGACTGGTCCGCGCCGAGGCCGACGCCGTCCCAGGCAAACACGATCCATGCGTTCACGTCCGGGCATTCCCACGCCAGCGCCGAGGCATGGGCGGAATGGTGCCCGATTTCGGTCAGCGGCAAATGGCTGTCGCGGGCAAAGCGGCGATAACCGTAGCCGGGATGCCGATCCACCAGCATGCGCATGGCCTGCACCTGATACAGGCGCTGCAGGTCGGCCGCCACCTGCGCCAGCGTATCCAGGCTGCGCACGGTGTCGAGTTCGCCGATATGCGGCGAGACGACCGCACGCGTGCCCCAGGCAAGGCACACGGTATTTTTCATGTGGCTGCCGAGCGCCAGCACCGGCGTCGGCAGCGCGGCCGGCAGCGCGAACTCCAGCGGCGCATTGCCGCGCCCCAGCCGCAGCGGGCGCGGCACGCCGGCGATCACGCGATACACCGGATCGTCGGCCGGCCGCACGATGGGCCGGTTGTGATGCAGGAAGGCATCGGCGATGGGAACGAGCCGGGTGTGCGCTTCGTCGTTGTCGGTCAGCACCGGCTCGCCGGACAGGTTGCCCGAGGTGGCGACCAGCGGCCCGCCAAAGTCGGCAAGCAACAGTGCATGCAGCGGCGAGTAGGGCAGCAGACAGCCGACTTCCGCCAGACCGGGCGCAAGATGTTCGGAGAGCCCGGCACCGGCGCGTTTCGGCAGCAGCACGATGGGGCGCTCGGGCGCGGTGAGCCGCGTTTCAATTTCAGTCGTGGTGCGAATAACTTCGCGCAAGGCATTGATATTACTAAACATGATGGCCAGAGGTTTGGCCGGTCGCGACTTGCGTGCGCGCAGCGCGGCCACGGCCCGATCGTTGCGGGCATCGCACATCAGGTGATACCCGCCGACGCCTTTGACCGCGACGATTTTTCCTGCGCGCAGCGCGGAGACGGTGGCCCCGAGCGCGCCTTCGTCCCCCTCATGCGTGACGCCATTCGCGACGAAGCGCAGGTGCGGACCGCACACCGGGCAGGCGATCGGTTCGGCATGGAAGCGGCGGTCGAGCGGGTTTTCGTATTCGCGGCGGCACTCCGGGCACAGGGGAAAGTCGCGCATCGCCGTGTTGGATCGATCGTAGGGCAGGGCGGTGATCAGGGTGTAACGTGGGCCGCACTGGGTGCAGTTGATGAAGGGATAGCGGTGGCGACGATTGGCCGGGTCGTGCAGTTCGGCCAGGCAGTCGTCGCAGACGAAGCCATCTGGGGGCAGATGGACGTCGGCATGACTCGATACAGAGCTGTCGAGGATGGAAAACGCTGCGGCGTGTTCGGCTTCGCAGACGGCAATGGCCAGCGGGCCGGGAGCGGACAGCGGCGGCGCCTCGTTCAGCAGCGCATCGTTGAAAAGCTGGAGTTGCGCGGGCCTGCCTTCGGCATGAATTTCCACCGCGCCATCGACGTTGCGCACCCAGCCGGTGATGCCATGCTGATGCGCCAGGCGATAGACGAAGGGCCGGAAGCCCACGCCCTGCACCCGGCCATTGATGGTGATGAACCGGGCAATGCGCTCAGGCA
Source organism: Thiobacillus sp. (assembly GCA_027344185.1). Lineage (GTDB taxonomy): Bacteria > Pseudomonadota > Gammaproteobacteria > Burkholderiales > Thiobacillaceae > Thiobacillus. The sequence continues at coordinate 3,201 of DAHWJK010000022.1, read as the reverse complement.
TCGACGGCTACGCGCACGCCGCCCGCCCACCAGATGCGGCAGGCGCCTTCGTCCGACACCATGCAGGGGCCGACCGGGTTGCGCGGGGTGCAGGCACGGCCGTAGATGCGGCACTGGTTGGGGTAGATCTTGCCGAGCACGACCTGCGCGCAATCGCAGCCGGGCGGCATTTCGCCGGCACGGCGGCGGCTGGGATCGCTGTGGTTGGGGAACAGCAGGCATGCGTCGTGTCTGGCATACGCGGGCTTGAGCGCATAACCCGAGCGCGGAATGATGCCGATGCCGCGCCAGTGGGCGTCGACGATGTCGAGGGTTTCATGGAGCAAACGGCGCGCAGTGGGATTGCCGCCGGGATGCGCGACTTCGCGGTAGCAGTTGTCGAGAAAGCGCTCGCCGGTTTTCAGTTGCCGCAGCACGGAATAGAACGACGCCAAGAGCGATTCGGTGCCGAAGCCGGCGACGGCAGCGGGGATCTTGTGCTGATCAACAACGAAGGTCCATTCCTCCGGCCCCATCACGGTAGAGACGTGGCCGGGCGCGACCAGCGCATCGAAGCCGGGCGTGCCGGCGTCCAGCAGCATCGCCACCGCCGGCCAGGTCAGGCGGCCGGACAGCAGGATGGACAGATTGTCGGGCAGGCCCTCGGCCAGCATCGCCGCGACCGGCGCCGTCGTGGTTTCGAAGCCGGCGGCAAACAACACCACTGGGCGATCGGGGTTGTCCAGCGCGATCCTGCGCGCATCGAGCGGGCTGGCGATCGGACGCACGTCGGCACCGGCCGCCTGCGCCTCGGCGAGCGAATGCACCTCGCCTTTCTTCACATTGACCGGTACCCGCAGCATGTCGCCGAAGGCGACCAGGATGACCTTGTCCACGAGCGCGAGCTGCATGGCCTGGTAGACGTCTTCCTCCGGACACACGCACACCGGACAGCCGGGACCGGGCACCAGCTCGATCCATTTGGGCAACGCGCCGCGCAGGCCGGCGTGGGTAATCGAACGCTCGTGGCCGCCGCACACGTTCATGATCTTGACCGTGCGGTCGAACTCGAGCGCGTGGATTTTCTCCAGCCAGGCGCGGGCCTCGATCATCAGGCGGTGACGCTGTGGTATTTCATGCCGTCACCCTGGGCCTGGGTCGCCGGGCGACGCGACTGGCCGATGGCGACACGGGTGCGCTGGGCGGCCATCTGCGCGCGCAGCCAGGCGAGCCACGCGTCCATGCCCAGATCCTTGCGCGCCGACAGCCGCATCACCGGCGCCGGGTTGGCGAGCCTGCGCAGGTGCGCCTCGGCCTTGTCGGGGTCGAAATCGTCGATCACGGCCAGGAGGTCGGTCTTGGTCAGGAGCAGGGCGTCGGCGGCGCGGAACATCACCGGGTACTTGGCCGGCTTGTCGTCGCCTTCGGTGACCGAGAGCAGGGTGACGTTGAGGTGCTGGCCGAGGTCGAAGCTCGCCGGGCAGACCAGGTTGCCGACGTTTTCGATGAAGAGAATGTCGACACCGTCGAGCTGCATCCGATGCAGCGCGTCGTGCACCAGATGGGCGTCGAGATGGCAGGCGGTGCCGGTGACGATCTGGTGCGCCTGCACGCCCTTGGCGCGGATGCGCTCGGCATCGTTCTCGGTTTCCAGATCCCCCTCGATCACGGCGCAGGTGAATTCGTCCTTCAGCGCGACGAGCGTGGCCTCGAGCAGCGCGGTCTTGCCGGAGCCGGGCGCCGACATCAGGTTGATCGCGAGGATGCCGCGGCGATCGAAGTGTGTGCGGTTGTGGCCGGCCTGATCGTCGTTTTTTTGCAGCAGGCCCTTCAGCACGGACACCGCGGTCGCCCCTTGGGGAACAGGCTTGAACGCGAGGTGGGTGTTGCCGGGGGTGAGGTTGCAGCCGCAGGTGTCGCACATTTTTAAGGAGCCAGGATCTAGGGAATAGGGGCTAGGGGTCGGGGGTCGGGGAAGGCGCGGTTTCGAGTTCGACGCTTTCGAGCAGCAGGTCGTCGCCGGAAATGACCTGGGTGTGCCCGTCGCCGCAGGCGCCGCAGACGAGATGGTTCATCGCGGCGTCGGTCTCGGCGCCGCAGGTCTGGCAGTGCACCTGGATTGGCGCGTGGATGAATTCGAGCGCGGCATGTTCCATGCGGCTGCCGGCCGCGGCCAGAGGAAACGCGCTGGCCAGCAGTTCGGGCACGACACCGGCGAGCGGACCGATGCGCACGCGGATCATGCTGGCTTGCGCCGCATGGTGCTGGTCGATCACGGCATTCACCTGTTCGACGAGCGCCTGGGCAACCGCGAGTTCATGCACCCCCTGCCTCCAGGATATGGTCCAGCAGCTCCCAGGTGGTGCGGGCCTCGGCTTCGGCGATCTTCTGGATGGCATAGCCGACATGCACCATGACGAAGTCGCCGACCACAGGCGGCGTGTCCCGCATCATGAACAGGCTGACGTCGCGCCACACGCCCTTGGCCTGGCAGCGGGCGGTAAAGCCGTCGATCGATTCGATCTGCATCGGAATGGCAAGGCACATGAGCGGCAACCGGAACCCCTACTCAAACCAGTATATGTGATTAGTCGAGACCGCGTCCGGCCTTCCAAAAACCTGACAGTGAATCAAATGTTCGAGCGAATGTCGGCAGCAATGCTGGCGGGTGGCGGACTGGCCGCGGCAGGCATTGTGCTGCTGCTGGCCGAGACGGGCATCGCGCTGTCGGTGCTGACGCCCGGGCTGCCGATCGCCACCCGTCGACTGTGGGCTGCCGCGCGATTCAGGGTGCAGGGGCAGGCATCACCGCAGCCGGCGTGGTATTGATGTTCAGCTTTAAACCGGTTGACGCGCGTCCGAATGGAAAAACCCCCTGTCGAACCGGTAGGGGGTTTTTGTTTCAATCGCTGGCAGCGCCTGCGCTGCCAGATCAGGGGTACACACCCCGGCCTGCGACCTGAAGGAGATCGCGCAGGTCCCGGGCGGGGTGCAACAGCATTTAACCGATGGTGGCTTCGGCGCTGTTTTTGTCGCCCTTGTTGTCGACCCAGTTGACGACGACCTTGTCGCCGGCCTTGTGGCCCTTGACCTTGAAGCCGAGGTAGGGGTTGCGCGACACGGCGGGGCCGAGTTCGGCCGTCAGCACCTTGGCGCCGTTGACCGTTGCGGTGACTTCGGAGATGAAGTGCGCGGGAACCAGCTGGCCGGTCTTCGCGTCTT
>DAHWJK010000159.1:0-10575 GCA_027344185.1 Thiobacillus sp. | reverse complement strand
TTGGAAGTTTGAGGGGGGCTGCTCCTAGTACGAGAGGACCGGAGTGGACGAACCTCTGGTGTACCGGTTGTCACGCCAGTGGCATTGCCGGGTAGCTAAGTTCGGAAGAGATAACCGCTGAAAGCATCTAAGCGGGAAACTTGCCTCAAGATGAGACTTCCCGGGGACTTGATCCCCCTGAAGGGTCGTTCGAGACCAGGACGTTGATAGGCTGGGTGTGGAAGCGCAGTAATGCGTTAAGCTAACCAGTACTAATTGCCCGTGCGGCTTGTCCCTATAACCTTGGCATGAGGTTGTAGGCAAGTTTGCGTGACATGTTGATCATCACGCCCACCAACTAAATCGTAGTAACACTGCTTCTTCCAGATTGGGCCGCTTGTTGCAGCAACCGCTGAACAAACGGCTTTACAAGTTATGCCTGATGACCATAGCGAGTTGGTACCACCCCTTCCCATCCCGAACAGGACCGTGAAACGACTTCGCGCCGATGATAGTGCTGCAACCAGTGTGAAAGTAGGTAATCGTCAGGCTCGTATCACAAAAAGCCCCAGCAATCAGCTGGGGCTTTTTGCTTTTGGGCTTAACATTCTTGCGCGTAGCTACACGACGAACCTTTGAATCGGCGGGGTTGTTATCTCTCTATCGCAAACTGCCCCGAAGGACGTGGAGACATAACTGCACATTACTCGACGTCCTTCATTGCTCACCCGACTAGCTGGAGCAGGTCACATTTCTCCTGCCCCCGGGGAGATGCCCCGACGCCGGGAATTTCCCAGAGCAGGTGGACCAAATTCTGGCGCCCGGCCATCCCACGCATGGAGACCAGTTCAGGCAGGAAGCTTGTACTCCCGGAACTGCTCACGGACCCTGTTTTTCAACACCTTGCCGGTGGCACCGATCGGCAGCGCATCAACGAACGTGACATCATCCGGTGTCCACCACTTCGCGATCTTGCCGTCATAGAACTTGATCAGGTCGTCCTTGCTGATCTCGGCGCCGGGCTTTTTCACCACGACCAGCAGTGGCCGCTCGTCCCATTTCGGATGGGACACGCCGATGCAGGCAGCCTGATGCACCGCCGGGTGCGCCATGGCAATGTTTTCCAGATCGATCGAGCCGATCCACTCGCCGCCAGACTTGATCACGTCCTTGCTGCGGTCGGTGATCTGCATGTAGCCGTCCGGGCTGATGGTGGCGACGTCGCCTGTCGGGAACCAGCCTTCCTGCAGGACATCGCCGCCCTCGCTCTTGAAATAGCTGCTGATGACCCACGGTCCCTTGACCAACAGGTTGCCGTAGGTTCGGCCGTCCCAGGGCAGTTCCTTGCCGTCGTCGTCCACCACCTTCATGTCGACCCCAAAGACCACGCGGCCTTGCTTTTGCAGGATTGTCTGCTTCTGCACGTCAGACAGGTTCAGGTGATGGCCCTGCAGGGTGCATGCCGTGCCGAGCGGTGACATTTCCGTCATGCCCCAGGTATGCAGCACGTCGACGCCATAGTCGTTGCGGAAGGTCTTCATCATCGCCGGCGGGCAGGCCGAGCCGCCGGTCACCATACGCTTGAAGGTGGAGAATTTCAGCTTGTTCTGGCTGATGTGATTCAGCAGGCCAAGCCAGACGGTCGGCACGCCGCCCGAGACAGTCACCTTCTCCAGTTCGAACAGTTCGTACAGCGACCTGCCGTCGAGCGAAGAACCAGGAAGCACCAGCTTGGCTCCCACCATGGCCACGGTATAGGGCAGGCCCCAGGCGTTCACATGGAACATCGGCACCACCGGCAGCACCGTGTCGCGCGCGGAAATGTTCAGTGCATCGGGCATCGCCGAGGCATAGGAATGCAGCAGGGTGGAACGATGCGAATACAGGACGCCCTTCGGATTGCCGGTGGTCCCCGACGTATAGCACAGACTGGAGGCGGAATTCTCGTCGAACTGCGGCCAGTCGTACAGATCGGAACTGGCATCAATCAGTGCCTCGTAGCACATCAGGTTCGGAATGCTGGTCCTGTCCGGCATGCTGCCGAGGTCACACATCATCACATAGCCTTTGACCGTCTTGCAGTGTGTGTGAAAGGACTCCACCAGCGGCAGCAAATTCAGGTCGAAGAATAGGTACTGGTCTTCAGCATGGTTGACGATGTAGGCGATCTGATCCGGGTGCAGGCGCGGATTGATGGTATGCATCACTGCACCGGAACCCGAGATCGCGTAGTAGAGCTCCATGTGGCGATAGCCGTTCCAGGCCAGGGTTGCGACCCGGTCGCCCATTTTCACGCCGAGACCCGAAAGTGCATTCGCCATCTGGCGGGATCGCCTGTGGCACTCGGTGTAGGTGTATCGGTGGATATCCCCCTCAACTCGCCGCGAGACGATCTCTTGATGTCCGTGATGTCGGTCAGCATGCTGAATGACATTGGAAATAAGTAAAGGCTGAGTCATCATTTGGCCGATGACAGGGCTCTTCAGGTGTTGCGACATGTAGTTCAATGATCAATGTAGGTTGAATGACGGGCCGCCATCCCGACGGCAGCTGCGTCGCGCCGGTTCGAATGACGGTCCGGACAAGGGCACGAAGCCCAATTTAGGCCGCAAAACGTTCTTACACTTCGAGCCACTCCTTGCGCACGGCGGTGTTGGCGCGCAGGTCGGCCGGGGTGCCCTCGAACACGATGGCGCCGTGCCCCATCACGTACACCCGCTGCGAAATCTCCAGCGCGATGGCCAGCTTCTGCTCCACCAGCAGCACCGAGATGCCCCGGTTCTTCAGCTCCTTGAGATACTCCGCCACCAGGTCCACGATCTTCGGCGCCAGCCCCTCGGTCGGCTCGTCGATCATGATCAGGTCCGGGTCGCCCATCAACGTGCGGCACAGCGTCAGCATCTGCTGCTCGCCGCCCGACAGCACCCCCGCCGCCGTGTGCTGCCGCTCCTGCAGGCGCGGGAACATGCGGTACATGTCGTCGAGCTTCCAGCGCGCCCCTTTCCGGGCGCCCCGGCCCTTCTTCTCGCCCAGCACCAGGTTCTGCTCCACCGTCAGCGTCGGGAAGATGTCGCGGTTTTCCGGCACGTAGCCCAGCCCCTTGTGCGCGATCTCGAACGCCTTCAGCCCCGTGATCTCCTCGCCCTTGAAGCGGATCGAGCCGGTCACGTCGACCTGCCCCATGGCCGCCTTGACCGTGGTCGATCGGCCCACCCCGTTGCGCCCCAGCAGGCTGACGATTTCCCCTTCCCCCACCTGCAGGTCCACCCCGTGCAGCACGTGGCTCTTGCCGTAATACGCGTGCAGGTCCTTGATCTCGAGCAATCCCATTTATGCCGCCTCCGCCGGCGCATGGCCGCCCAAATACGCTTCCTGCACCTTCTGGTTGGCGCGGATGTTGCCCGGCGTGTCGCACGCGATCACTTCGCCGTACACCACCACCGCGATCTTGTCGGCCAGCCCGAACACCACGCTCATGTCGTGCTCCACCATCAGCAGCGTCTTGCCCACCGTCACCTTGCGGATCAGCTCCACCGCCGCGTCCGTCTCCGAGCGGCTCATGCCGGCCGTCGGCTCGTCGAGCAGGATCACGTCCGCCCCGCCCGCGATCGTGATGCCGATTTCCAGCGCGCGCTGCTCGGCATAGGTCAGCAGTCCCGCCAGCGTGTCGCGCCGGCGCTTGAGGCCGATCTGTTCCAGCACCTGCTCGGCGCGCTCCCGCGCATCCTTCAGGCCGTTCAGCCGATGCCAGAAGGAATACTTGTAGCCGAGCGACCACAGCACCGCGCAGCGCAGGTTCTCGAACACCGACAGCCGGTGGAAGATGTTGGTGATCTGGAAGCTGCGCGACAGGCCGCGCCGGTTGATTTCGAACGGGCGCAGGCCGAGGATGCTCTTGCCGTTGAGCAGCACGTCGCCGGCGCTCAGCGGAAAGCGTCCCGAGACCAGGTTGAACAGCGTGGACTTGCCCGCGCCGTTGGGGCCGATGATGGCGAAGCGCTCGCCCTGCGGCACCTTCAGGTTGGCGCCGCGGATGATTTCGGACTTGCCGAAGCTCTTGCGCACGTCTTGCAGTTCGAGGGCCAGCGTGCTCATGCCTGCTCCCTGCGGATCAGTTCTTCGATTTCGGTATTCACGTCGCCCCATGCCTGTTGAAAGGATTTCCTGGCCTGCCAGAAGCCGAACCCGCCCACCGCCAGCAGCACGGCCGCGGCAAACCAGCCCGACGGCGCGGCGGTGTCGACCGCAAAGCCGAACAGCTTCATGTCGGTGCCGTTGGCCGCCTCCAGCGTCAGGTGGTACAGCATCTCGATCATCATCACGATGCCCAGCAATGCCACGCCGGCCATCGCGCACGCCGCCCACAGGTGCGGCCAGATGCGCCCGAACCTGCCGTACTTGGCCACGCGCAGGTTCATCATGAGCAGGCTGGCGATGCCGCCCGGGGCGTACATCACGATCAGGATGAAGAACACGCCCAGGTAGAGCTGCCAGGCGGTGGTGTATTCCGACAGCATCACCGTCAGGAACACGCCGATGATGGCGCCGATCATGGGGCCGAAGAAGAAGCCCACGCCGCCGATGAAGGTGAACAGCAGCACGCCGCCCGAGCGCAGCGCGCTGACGTTCTCGGCCGTGACGATCTCGAAGTTGATGGCCGACAAGGCGCCCGAGATGCCGGCGAAGAAGCCCGACAGGATCAGCGTCAGGTAGCGCGCCCACTGCGTGTCGTAGCCGATGAACTCGACCCGCTCCGGGTTGTCGCGCACGGCATTGATGATGCGCCCCAGCGGCGTCTGCGTGAAGGCGTACATGCCGATGGTGCTGAGGAACAGCCAGAACGCGATCAGGTAGTACACCTGGATCTGCGGGCCGTAGGTGATGCCGAGGAATTTCTCGCCGTACACGCGGTTGGTCGAGATGCCGCCTTCGCCGCCGAAGAATTCGGGGAACATCAGCGAGCAGGCGAACACCAGCTCGACGATGCCCAGCGTGATCATGGCGAAGGTGGTGCCGGATTTCTTGGTCGTGACGTAGCCGAACAGGATGCCGAAGAACATGCCGGCCAGCCCGCCCACCAGCGGGACGAGCGTGACCGGCATCCAGATCGTGCCGGCCGTGGCCAGGTTCATCGCATGGATGGCGAAGAACGCGCCCAGGCCGGAGTAGACGGCGTGCCCGAAGGACAGCATGCCGCCCTGCCCGAGCAGCATGTTGTACGACAGGCTGAAGATCATCACGGTGCCGATCTGCGACAGGATCGACAGCGAGGCGCCCTTGCTGAAGATCAGCGGCGCGACGATCAGGATCACCGCGAAGGCGCCCCAGACCAGCCAGCGGCCCAGGTTGACCGGCTTGTAGGTGATGGTGTTTGTCATGGTCATGGTATTCATCGGTTCAGCCCTCGCGCGTGCCCATCAGGCCGCGCGGCCTGAAGATCAGGATCAGGACCAGCAGCAGGTACGGCATGATCGGCGCCACCTGGGATATGGTCAGCTTGAGCACCGGGTAGCCGAAGGTGTCCGGCGTGACGGTGCTGCCGAAGCTCGCCAGCAGGGTGGCGAACGAGTAGTCGAGCGCCACGGCGAAGGTCTGCAGGATGCCGATCAGCAGCGAGGCGAGCAAGGCGCCCGCCAGCGAGCCCATGCCGCCGACCACCACCACCACGAAGATGATGCTGCCGACGGTGGCGGCCATGCCGGGCTCGGTGACGAAGGCGTTGCCGCCGATCACGCCGGCCAGCCCGGCTAGCGCGCAGCCGCCGCCGAACACCAGCATGAACACGCGCGGCACGTTGTGCCCGAGCGCCTCGACCATGTCCGGGTGGGTCAGCGCGGCCTGGATCACCAGCCCGATGCGGGTGCGGGTGAGCACCAGGTAGATCGACACCAGCATCAGGACCGCGATCAACATCATGAAGCCGCGGTAGGTCGGGAAGGTGGTGGTGAACAGGGTGAACAGCGGCCCGTCCAGCTCGGGCGGGATCGGATAGGGCACGGCGGCCCGGCCCCACACCAGCTGCACCAGTTCGACCATCACGTAGGACAGGCCGAAGGTGAACAGCAGTTCGGGGATGTGGCCGTACTTGTGCACCGAGCGCAGGCCGTAGCGCTCGACCACGGCGCCGATGGCGCCCACCAGCAGCGGCGCAATCAGCAGCGCCGGCCAGAAGCCGATCACGCTGCTGACCGCATAGGCGAAATAGGCGCCGATCATGTAGAAGCTGGCATGGGCGAAATTGAGCACGCCCATCATGCTGAAGATGAGCGTCAGGCCCGACGAAAGCATGAACAGCAGCAGCCCGTAGCTCATGCCGTTCAGCAAGGTAATGACTGTAAACTCCACGAAGCGACTCCTACCGAGTGTGCAACTCTCTTGTTTTTATGGATAAGAAAACAGCGTGGCGACTTCCGGGCACCACGCTGCGGGGACGTTCTTATTTCGAGGGACGCTTCATCTGGCAGGAAGTCGGCTGCGTGGAGATATGGGTATCGAGCACCTGGTTGGTCTTCCAGCCGTAGCCGGTGTTCTCCTGGTCGAACTTCACATCCTTGCCATTGACCTTGGTCCACGTCGCGATATAGAGCGGCTGCTGGTACTGGTGGTCGGAGCTGCGCATCTCGCCTTCGCCGTTCAGGCTCTTCACCTTCATGCCCTCCATTGCGAACGCGACCTTGACCGGATCTGTCGATTTGCTGTCCTTGATCGCCTGGCCCAGCAGCTTCAGGCCGGTGTAGGTCGCCATCGTGTAGTAGTCGTCGTTGTACTTCTTCTTGAAATCTTCGACGATATCCTTGCCGACGAAACCCTGATTGTTCGTGTTCCAATAGGTGACGGATTTCACACGGTCGGCACCAGCGGTACCCATCGCGGTAGGCGTGCCGGTGGTCACGGCGTAATAGGTGTAGAAGTTCGTTTTCAGGTCAGCGTCTTTCGCGGCCTTGATCAGCAGCGCGAGGTCGGCGCCCCAATTGCCAGTGATGACCGTATCGGCGCCGGCCGCCTTGATCTTCGCAACGTAGGGCGAGAAATCCTTCACCTGGCCGATCGGATGCAGGTCGTCGCCGACGATCTGGATGTCCGGCCTCTTGCGGCCCAAATATTCCCTGGCGGCGCGCTGGACGGAATGACCGAACGCATAATTCTGGTTGATCAGGTATACCTTCTTGATGTTCGGGTCCTTGGCCATGTACGAAGTCATGGCTTCCATCTTCATGTCGCTGTTGGCATCGATCCGGAAATGCCAGAAACTGCACTTGCTGTTGGTCAGGTCAGGATCGACTGCCGCGTGGTTCAGGTAGACGACCTCCTTGCCGGGATTACGCTCGTTGTACTTGTTGATCGCATCGATCAGCGCCAGCGCGACGCCCGAGCCGTTGCCCTGGATGACATAGCGGTAGCCCTTGTCGATGGCGGCCTTCAACTGCACCAGCGATTCCTGCGGACTGCCCTTGTTGTCGAAGCCGACAATCTCGAAGGTATTGTCGCCTGCCCACTTCTGCTTGTTGGCCAGATCGGCGACGTATTGCCAGCTTCTCAGCATGTTTTCCCCGACGGGCGCGAAAGACCCCGACAAGGGATCGATGAACGCCATCTTCACAACTTCCGCACCGGCGGTAGCGGGGATGGCCAACGCCGCAGCAAGTGAAACGGGCAGAATCAGGGATTTCAAGCGAATAGTCATTTTCCTCTTCCTTATGGATGATATGCATACGCCATATTGTTTTGGCGCTCGGGTTGAATCACAGTTGGAATGCCGCAGTCACAGTCTTTCGTCGTCCCTCCTTTGCTTGGGTGTAATGCGGTGGCGTGAGCGCTGTGGAGCGCTGCTTCGCCAGCGTCACGCCGCCACTCATGCCACCTCGAAAAGGCCGGCCGCACCCATGCCGCCGCCCACGCACATCGAGATCACGACATATTTCGCTCCGCGTCGCCTTCCTTCGATCAGCGCGTGTCCCACGAGGCGCGCGCCAGTCATGCCGTAGGGATGGCCAACCGAGATCGCGCCGCCGTTGACGTTGTAGATCTCCGGATCGATATCGAGTTTGTCGCGGCAATACAATGTCTGGCAGGCGAACGCCTCATTGAGCTCCCATAAACCGATGTCTTTGATGGTCAGACCGTGCTGGTCGAGCAGCTTGTGAATGGCAGGCACGGGGCCAATGCCCATTTCTTCCGGTGCGCACCCCGCTACCGCGATGCCACGATAGATCCCAAGCGGCGTCAATCCGCGTCGCTCGGCCAGCCTGCGTTCCATTACGACGCAAGCCGATGCGCCGTCCGAAAGCTGGCTTGCATTGCCAGCCGTGATCACGCCGCCATCGATTACGGGCTTAAGCCCCTGCAATCCTTCGAAAGTCGTGTCGGGGCGATTTCCTTCGTCCGCCGACAAGGTGACGTCCTGATGGCGTGCCAGCCCGGTTGCCTTGTCGAAAACGGCCATCGTGGTGCGGATCGGTACGATCTCGTCATCAAACGCGCCCGCCTTCTGAGCCGCCGCGGTGCGGCGTTGCGATTCCAGGGCATAACGATCCTGCGCCTCGCGCGCGATGCCGTATTTGGCGGACACGAATTCCGCCGTCTTCAGCATGGGCATGTACGCATGCTCCGCTGTCGCAATAACGTTCGGATCGGCATCCTGCCAGGTCCACTCCATGTAGCGGTTCTGCAGTGCGGAGATGTTGTCCTGGCCGCCGGCGACCACAACCTGCATGCCATCGACGATGATCTGCTTGGCTGCGATGGCCACTGCCATCAAGCCCGATGAACATTGACGATCGATGGTTTGGCCGGAAACCGTATTGGGCAGGCCGGCAGCGAGTGCAGCGTATCGGGCAAGATTGCCTCCGCCGGTTCCCGCAGTCAGCACGCTGCCGATAACGACATCGTCCACTTCGGCGTCGTCGATACCGGCACGGTCCACCGCGTGCCGCATCGCATGGCCCATCAAGGTGGGTGACTTGATATTGTTGAGTGATCCCCGGAAGGCACGGCCGATGGGCGTGCGGGCGGTCGAGACAATGACAGCGTCTTTCATGTATTCCTCTGGAACGATCGGTTGCCCGATCTGAATTTCAATTAGGCTGCCAGGCGCAAAGACTCTGGCCTGTTGCAGTGGGCTGCCGCAGCAGATGCAGACTGCTTGCACGCAATAAAGTGTCGGGGAAGGGCACTTCAAAAACTATGTGCATTGCGCACATATACGAGGGGATCGAAGTGTGACATCGGATATTTTTGTTTTATTGGAGCCCGCTTCGCCTGGCTCGCATGACGATCCATGCATCATGTCGCGGGCAGCCGCAGCGCAAGCGTCGCTCGTTGGGCATGTGATGCATGTTAATGGCGCTCCAAGTCCGTCGGCGGAACGCTGTCTGCAATGACGGACGAGTCTGGCGCGTGCCGCCGGTTTCTCACCGTCTCGTGGGCAAGTGAGAATGCACGTGCGGCATGCGGCCGAAATGCGTGAAGGGAGTATGTCGCTGGCACTTATTCGACTACCGCGCCGGCCTTGGCAAGTTCGAACCGATATTGTGCCCAACCCGATTCGGGCACGATCTCGCCACGTCGATCATGGATTTCATCGAACCTCGCGCAGATGTCCGCCACGGTATCCTCGGCGTCTCCTGCAAAAATCCCCTTCGTCATGGTAATGTGAGCGCACTCGAAGCTGCCTGCTCCAGCCAGAAGAATGGTGCGCGTCGGTGCGTTTTCTCCGGCAAGCGCAACCACGCCGGGACTGACGGCGGCCGGCTGAAGTCTCGCCAGATCTTCGGGCGAGAGCACGCCTTCGGTCATGGCTGTCGATGCTGTCGGGGCCAGGCAGTTGACGCGAATGTTGTACTTGTCACCCTCCAGCGCGAGGGTCTGCATCAAACCGACGACGGCCATCTTCGCTGCACTGTAGTTCGCCTGTCCAAAATTTCCATACAAGCCGGACGACGAGGTTGTCATGACGATTCGGCCATACTGTTGCGCGCGCATCTGCTCCCATACCGCCTTGGTGCAATTGACGGAACCCATCAGATGAACGTCCATCACGAGGCGGAATTCGTCGAGCGTCATTTTCGAAAAACTCTTGTCTCGCAAAATGCCCGCATTGTTGATCAGGATATCGACGCGTCCCCACTCGTCCACGGCGAGCGCAACCATCTTTTCCATCTGCTCGAAGTTGGTCACGTCGCCGCCATCCGCAATTGCGATGCCGCCATCACGCACGATCTGGTCGGCCACGTTCCGACCGGGTGCCCCCGGATGGCAGCCTCCAATATCATTGACTATCACCCTGGCGCCATATTTGGCGAGCGCCATGGCATGGGCGCGCCCCAGCCCGCTGCCCGCTCCCGTGACAATGGCCACTCGGCCGTCTAGAAATCGTGTCATCTTTTCTCTCCTGTTTGAACGGTTTGTCGCATGCCGACCTGGGCGGATTTTGCGCAATCCGAAATCGGACGCATCGCGTCAGTTTGCGATGGGAATTACTATATGGAGCTATGGACGACTACTCAATGTGGGGAATCGACATCGCAAACCGCGCATTTGTGTAGCTGGGCCACATGGTTTCCAACACCTGCACGTGATGTAGTCCGTCATTCGTAT
>DAHWJK010000139.1:0-1521 GCA_027344185.1 Thiobacillus sp. | reverse complement strand
AATTACCTGCCAAACTTTTAAAGACCGGCTGTGCGGCTGGCACACAGCGTTTCGAGTGAATCGCTTCGCTTTCGCTAGCGCCTTCGCTCTCGAAGGGGCGGGCAGTATATCCATCGTTTCGCGCCCGTCAACCTTCTTTTTTCGCCGCTTCCTGCGGCGCCCTTCGCAGCGTCCGGCGCGTGGCCTTCCGTTGCAAGGGGCGCGCAGTATAGCCCTGATTGAGAGCTTGTCAACGCATTGCAATCATTTCGTGCGCGACGCGTTCGGAGGCACCGCCGCCAGGGGCGCTAAACCTATATCGATCAAAAGGTTATGGCCGTTCACGTCCATCATTTCCGGCCCTGCGGCGCGCCCGGAGACGCCCGGCGCACGCCGCGACATGGTCCCGTTCAGCCGGCAAGCTCGAGCTTGATCCGAGCAAAGCGCTTGGAGCCGAGTTGCACCACGGCGTCCGTACCGGCTTTCAGCGTCAATCCACGGTCGGTGACGCGTTCACCGTCGATGCGCACCGCACCCTCACCGATTTTTCGCGTCGCCTCGGAAGTACTTGCCACGAAGCCGGCCGCTTTCAACAGGTTGGGCAGGCGAATGCCCTCGGCGGGCACGCTCAACACCTGGGGCGTGAGGTTGGCAGGGACGGCCCGATCGCTGACGCGCAGCAGGAATTCGCGCTGCGCCTGCTCGGCGGCCCCGGCCCCGTGGAAACGCGCTACCAACTCCTGCGCGAGCTCGAGCTTGACGTCGCGCGGGTTGCGTCCGTCAGTCACTGCCTGGCGCAGCGCGGCGACCTCGGCCAGCGGCCGGAATGACAACAACTCGTAATAACGCCACATCAGGCTGTCTGAAATCGACATGACTTTGCCGAACATGTCAGCAGGCGGCTCGGCGATTCCAATGTAATTTCCGAGGGATTTCGACATCTTGTTGACGCCGTCGGTACCCTCGAGAAGCGGCACGGTGAGCACGACCTGCGGCTCCTGGCCGTAGGCGCTCTGCAGCTGACGACCCACCAGCAGATTGAATTTCTGGTCGGTCCCGCCGAGTTCCACGTCGGCGCGCAGCGCCACCGAGTCATAACCCTGAGCGAGCGGATAGAGAAACTCGTGGATCGCGATCGGCTGGCCGCTCTTGTAACGCTTGGCAAAATCGTCGCGTTCGAGCATGCGCGCCACCGTGTACTGGGCGGTCAGACGCACGAAATCGGCTGCCGAAAGGCTCGAGAGCCACCGCGAGTTGAATTCGACCCGGGTGCGTTCGGGATCGAGGATCTTGAACACCTGCTGCTCGTACGTGCGGGCGTTTGCCTGCACTTCCTCGGGGGTGAGCGGCGGACGGGTCTGGTTGCGCCCGGTCGGGTCGCCGATCAGCCCGGTGAAATCCCCGATCAGGAAGATCACCTCGTGGCCGAACTGCTGGAACTGGCGCATCTTGTTCAGCAGCACGGTGTGCCCGAGATGCAGATCCGGGGCGGTCGGGTCGAATCCCGCCTTGACGCGCAGCGGCACGCCGCGCCGCAGCTTG
>DAHWJK010000137.1:0-9372 GCA_027344185.1 Thiobacillus sp. | reverse complement strand
GATTTTCAGCTTCCACAAACCTGCTGTGAACGGCCATCGTTCGGCTGATCGAAGTGAAGCAGGCGCGGCGATAACTTCGCTGTCTCGCAGATCGTGCGCCAATATTCACCATTAGTAACTGCGGCAGCATTGAAAGATGCTGATGATGCGGGGGCTGTACACGGCGGTGTAAAAGCCGGCCACATAAACCTCCACCGTCAACACCCCCGGTCGCCCTGCCATCTGGAATGAGACAACCTTAGAAGGGCTGTTTTTTACTCCGCCACGCAGCAACAGGCCGCCGCTACATGGCCTACTTTTCCATCGCCGCGCAATGGCAGGATCATGGAAGACAGGCTTGTCGAAGTTGTGGGCGATATTGGCCACACGGAACAAAATCATGTGTTTTCAGCCAATCTACCCGCGGCGGGGGCAAGCCGGTAGGGGCAGCTGCAATCGAGCGAGAGATCGACATGAGGTCAAGGGTGAAGCTTGCTCGGCCCGGCCGGCTCAGAACATTCCGTTCTTCCGCATCTGGCTGAGATAGCGCTTCATCCTTATTAATCGCTGATTATGCGCGCGGCCGAGCCTGCGGGCGACTAATGTTGAAAGGATGTCAACCGTCACCAGCGCTGCGATCCGCGAGGTGGTGGGGGTAAACAATTCAGTATTTTCAAGCGTTTCGACGTTTATCACGACATCGGAGTAGTCGACCAGGGCGGTGTGCATCTCGCCGGTGATGGAAATGACCTTCGCGCCCTGCTCGCGCGCCAGCCGAGCGAGCTCGATGATTGAAAGCGTGGTGCCTGTATTGGAAATCGCCACCGCGACGTCGCCGCGACGCATCATCGAGGCGGCCATTAGCTGCTGATGGCTGTCCGTCGAGGCGTGGCAAGGAATGCCGAGCAGGGGAAATTTCTGCTGCAGATCCTGCGCCACGATGGCGGAGGCGCCGAAACCGAAAATCTCCATGCTTCTGGCTTCGAGAATCACGTCGACGGCAGTGTTTATCTGTTCGATGTCGAGCTTGTGGCGAGCCCAGTCGAGCGAGGTGAGGGTGTAGTCGAATATTTTCACGGCGATTTCGGCCGGAGAATCCTCTTCTGAAATAGCCGATTGCGTCGCCGGCGTGCCGAGCGCAAGGCTCTGGGCGAGGCGGATCTTGAAATTCTGAAAGCCGTCACAGCCGATCGCCGAGCAGAAACGGATTACCGTCGGCTGGCTGACCGCAGCGATTTCCGCGGTTTCCAAAACCGTCGAGTTAAGAATCCGATGTGGGTTTTCCAGCAGCGCGTCCGCAACCTTACGGTCCGATTTCCGCAGCTCCGGACGCAACATGCGCACGAGCTCGAGAACGTTTCTCGGCGCCCCCGCCTCCCCATCTTTCAACATCCGGCATCCATGAAATATTTCACTGACTGCAATCCAACGAGGTTGATATAAGACCAATCCGCAGGCACCGCCAGAAGCCGTGAAACGTGCTTGCGCAGCGGCATCTTAGCTCCAGCGCTACGGACGGACTGTTCCGGTTGGGGCTGGGGCGGATTTCCTCAGGAAGCCCCATCGTTCCGCTGAGCGAGATGAGCCAGAAGCGCTTCCACCGCCATATGCGTCGCCCGCTGAACGCTGGCTTCGGTCAGGCCGCCGATATGGCTCGTTGCGATCACCCTGGGATGGGCTGCGAGGCTGCCTGGCGGCGGCGGCTCGGAGGCGAAGACATCGGTGCCATAGGCGGCGACATGCCCGGTATCCAGCGCCGCGCGCAGGGCATACTCATCGACCAGGCCGGCGCGCGCGGTGTTGATAAGGATCGCCCCAGTAGGTAGGCGGGCGATTGCCGCGGCGCCGAGCAGAGGCCGCCCAGTCTGCGGCATCGGACAGTGCAGGGTCAGGATTTCCGACCTTTCAAGCAAGTCGTCGATGCCGGCGTAGCGGGCGTTGCCGGAGAGGAGGCCGAGATCGGGCGTGAGGGGATCGTGGAGGATGGTTTCCGCCCCCATCGAGACCAGCACGGTGGCGACTTTCCGCCCAATTGCGCCGGCGCCCATGATGCCCACAGTGGCGCCCGCGATTTCGCGCCCCTTGATGCGTGGCCATTCACCGTGGCGGACGCCATGGCTGACATGGTGAAGCTGACGGCAGGCGCAAAGCATCAACCCCAGGGCAAGCTCCGCGACGCCGGTGGCATTGGCCGCAAGGGCCCGTGCCACCCGGATACCCCGCGCATCGAGCGCAGGCATCGGCAGATTGTCTGTGCCGGAGCCGTTGCGGCTGATGATCTCGAGCCGGTCGGCCGCCGTGATCACCGCCGGGGAAACCGGCTCGATGCCGGCGAGCCAACCGGCGGCGCCGGGCACCAGGCGGAGAAGCTCGGCCTCATCGGGCAGCCGGCCGGGCGCAGCAAAGACCAACTCGTGCCCAGCTTCGCGCAGCCGCGCAAGTTCCTGCGACGGGTTAGCCGTGAGCGAACGCGGGGTGATGAGAATCCGTGCCATTGTCTAGGTTCTGACGGCAGCAGCGGCGGCGCGGCCGAGACGGTCGATCGTCCCGGAATCGGTGCCGATCGCGATGTCGAAGACTTCGGCGATGACTTGCGTCCAGCCATGTATGAAATAGGTCCAGCCATCCACGACGGTCAGCCGGCGGGATTGCTCTTGGGTTTGCGCCTGCCGGAGGAAGACCAGATCGCCCCGGTAGTTCAGGTCCCAGATCACCGCGCGTTCCGGAAAGATGACGGCATCGGACAGTGGCGATCCCGGCGCGTCCTTCCCGAGTCCGGTGGCATTTATGATGAGCGAGCCCGGCTTGAGGCCGCGCACGATCTCATCGTTGCCGGACGGCCCGGGCGTGAGGACGTATTCGCAGGGCGTGCTAGTCTCGATCTGGTCGTGAATGCGCTGGATTTCCTCCAGGCGGGGCCCCGAGCGGTCTGAAACGAAGATGCGCGACGGAACGTCGACGCCCCGATCGTTTCGCATCAGATGCCAAGTCAGCGCTATAGTCGAGCCGCCGGCGCCGATCGAAAAGACCTCGGCGCCGCTGCGCGCGAAATAGCCGGGCTCGAGAAAGCCGTCAATTGCAAGACCGGAGGAGATCGGATCCTTGGCGTGGCAGATCAATTTCCCGTTTCGCTTCGAAATGCAGGACGTCTCACCCAACAGCGTAGCGAAAGGGTCGATCTCGTCGAATAAATCGCGCGCGGCGGCGAACAGGTCGATCTTGTGGGTGGTTATCAGGGCGCCGAGGGATAGCCGATCCTGCCGGATGAACTGCACCACTTCGCGATAGGCTGCCGAGGGGGCATGGAGGGGGAAATCGACTCCGATGATCTGCACATCGCCTAGCCCCAGCTCTTTCGCCCAGGCCGGAAAGACCTTCATGATCGAGCTTTGCAGGGTGGTGACGCCGATGAAATAGATCGTCGGCTTTCGGGCGGGCGAGTACCGGCTCATTGGCGAAACTCCCTCGCCTGTGCGGCGGCGGCCCGAGCGCGGGCAGTAATACCCGACCAGTCGCAATCCGTGATATGCTTCGTACTCGCGATCCAGGTGCCGCCGACGGCGCTGATTTCTGGAAGGCGCAGCCAGTCGCCCATCGTTTCCAGACTGACGCCTCCGGTAGGGACGAAACGCAGACCCAGATGCGCAAAAGGCGCGGCGATGTTCTTGAGCATGGCGGGGCCTCCGGCATGAGCTGCCGGGAAGAACTTCATCGTCTGGCAGCCCCGCGTGACAGCGAGCGAGATGTCAGACGGCGTCATGATGCCTGGGGCGAAGGGCAGGCCGGTCGCTTTCGCGGCGTCGACGACTGCGGGATCGAAGCCGGGGGCGAGGCCGAAAGAGGCGCCGGCCGCCACCGCCCGCGAGACCTGACCGCCATCGAGGATTGTGCCGGCGCCTACCAGCATCTCGGGCCGACCGGCGCTGATTTTCGCGATCACGTCGGCCGCCGCCGCGGTGCGGAAGGTGATTTCAATCGCGGCCAGCCCGCCTTCGAGCAAGGCGTCGGTCAAGGGCAGCGCATGTTCCAGGCTTTCGATCGCAATCACCGGCATCACGGCTATGGCCGTGATCCGATCGAAAACCGCCACCGGCGCGCTCATGCTGTGGTTTCCGCGTCCGCGATAATCGCCGCCACCTCTTCGGCGCGGCGTGGCCGCCAGCTGGGATTGTCTTCCCGCTGCCAGCCACCGGCACCATCGTCCATGATCCGCAAGCGCATGCCGTTCGAGCGCTCGATGATCCCGTAGTCCTGCCCAGCGTCGGAAGGGTAGGAAAAGAACATCACGAGATCCTGGGTGCCGATATTCACCGACCGGTGGATCCAGAAAGGGGGCACGTAGCAGATATCCTGCGGCCCCATCTCGACCAGCCTGGTTTCGCCGTCTGGGCTTTCCATCTGCATGATGCCGCGGCCGGAGAGCGTATGGTAAATTTCCGGACGGTCGCTCCTGGCATGGATATGGCCGCGGGTCAGATAATATTCCCGTCCCACCTTGCCGGGAGCCATCCGGGTGATACCCATAATCAGGTCGCTGACTTTCGCCCCTGGCGTGTAGGAGGTGACCTCGTAGGCCACGTCGTCCGCCTTGTTCTCAAGAATTTTTTCGAAGGCGGCGGAATCGGCATAGAGCCCGGTCAGATCCCGATAGGTCTTCCGATAATGTCCGTCGCCATTCACCAGCAATCCGGTTTGGACCGACGCGGAGAACAACCTCGGCTCTGCCAATTCCAACATGGATACGACTCCCGTTACGGTATTAACACTACGATTGTGATGGCAGCTTAGGTGGGTTTTGTCCGTGTTTCAATGCGCTCCGGTATTTTTACTACATTTTCGGTATTTATGATATTGACGGGCCTAAGGGCGAGGGCTAGGCTTATTGACAGGTTCGAGGCCCGAAGATTCCCGGGCTTAAGCAACAATTAAAATCGAAGGGGAGATCGTTGATGATGAGGATTAAGACGCTTATGGGCGCCTTGCTCGCCGCGAGCGCTCTAACCGGAACGGCAGCAGCTGCGTCGGCATGCCGGGTCGGTGTATCAATGTATACGTTGAGTGCCCCTTATTTCGCGGCGCAAATGCAGGCCGCCGTCGCTCAGGCCAAAAAGGACGGTTGCACGGTTCGCACGGCGAATGCCCAGAACGACATGGTCAAGCAGATCGGCGATATTCAGGACATGGTGTCGGCCGGCGTGAACGTGCTGATCGTCAACCCGCGTGATCCGAAAGGGCTCATTCCCGCTGTCGATGCCGCCACGAAGGCCGGCGTGAAGGTGGTGGGCATGGATTCGCTGTTCGCCCCGGGGGCTGACATCATCACGAACGTATCCGCCGATAACGGCGCCAATGGTGAACTCGTGGGCGCGTGGCTAGCGAAGCGGACCCAGGGCAAGCCGATCAAGATAGCGCTGATTTCGGGCGACCAAGGCAATATCGTCGGCCGCGAGCGTCGGCTCGGCGTCATTACCGGCCTGATGAATGAGCTTCTGAAGGATTATGGCCATGCAAATGTGGACATTGTCGGGCAGGGATGGGGCCATTGGACTACCGACGGCGGGATGACCGCGATGCAGGACCTGCTGACGGCGCATCCCGATATCAACGTCGTGTTAGGCGAGAACGATTCGATGGTGCTCGGGGCACGCAAGGCGCTCGAGGCGGCGGGGCGGCTCAAGGGGGTTCTGCTGGTTGCCGCGGCTGACGGGCAGAAGCAGGCGCTCGCGCTGATTAAAAAGGGCGAATACGGTGCGACCGGTTTGAACAACCCGTCAGTGCTCGCGAAAATGGCCGTGAATATCGGCGTCGAATCGCTGCGGGGAACGCTCAAGAGGAAACTAGGCTACCATACTTTCACCCCTGCGGTTGCGATTACCAAAGCCAATGTGAGCAAATACTATAATCCGAAATCGGTGTTTTGATCCTTCGCGGATATCGGAATAAGGGTTTCGATCCCTAGAACCGGCGAGGAGCGGCGGCCTTCGAGGTCGTCGCTCCGACGACGGCGCGGTGGAAAGCAGGGAGGGAATGGCTGGAGATGGCGCCGCTTATCGAGCTCAGGAATATCTCCAAATCTTTCGCAGGCATCCGGGCGCTGAGCGGTGTCGACTTCACACTCGAGGGCGGCGAGGTTCATGCCCTAGTCGGCGAAAATGGCGCCGGGAAATCGACGCTGATGAGAGTATTGGGCGGCGAGATGCGGCCTGACGAAGGTAGCGTCCAATTCAACGGCCAGGAAATCCGACTGTCGCGGCCGACCGACGCCATTCGCACAGGAATCTCCGTCATTCATCAGGAAATGGCGCTCGCCGAGGACCTGACTGTCGCCGAGAATATTTTTCTCGGCGACCTTCCGCAGTGCATCGGCTGGCGGACGCTGCACGCGCGGGCGCGGGAACTGATCAAGCATCTGGGTTTCCACATCGAGCCGAGCGCCTTGGTTTCGGAACTTTCCGTCGCACATCGCCAAGTGGTCGAAATCGCCAAGGCGCTGTCGCGCCAGGTGAAGGTCATCGTTTTTGATGAGCCTACGGCGGTGCTGTCGACCGGTGACGCCAAACGGCTGCTCAAGATCATTCGCGACCTGCGCGCAAATGGGGTCGGCGTCGTCTATATCTCGCATCGTCTGCACGAAGTCTTTGAGATCTCTGATCGCATTACAGTGATGAAAGATGGCTGTAACGTCGGGACCGTGGCCCCCGGCAACACCAACTTAGAGACACTGATCCGAATGATGGTCGGACGTCAGCTCTCGCAATTGTTCGGGGAAAAGCCTGAAACGGCGCTGGGCGATACCATTCTCCGGATCGTGGATCTGACGCTGCCGAACGGGGTTAGAAACGTCAGCTTCGAGATACGGCGGGGAGAAATTGTCGGTCTCGGCGGCCTCGTGGGCTCCGGCCGTACAGAGGTTGCGCGGGCGATTTTTGGTGCTGATCCGGTATCCGGTGGCAGCATGGAACTCCACGGCCGTCCCTACGCGCCACGCTCGCCGCGCCAGGCGGTGCGTCAGGGAGTCGGGCTCGTGCCGGAAGACCGGAAAGGGCAGGGTGTCGTTCTCGACTTCACCATTCGCGCGAACGCGACAATGGTGAACACCGCGATGTTAACCGTCGCGGGGTTTTTCAATCACGCGAAGGAGCGCAAGCTCGTTCAGGGCCTAATCGACGCATTGCGGATCAAGATCGGCTCGATGAACGACCCCATCTCGAGCCTGTCGGGTGGAAATCAGCAAAAGGTCGTTCTGGCCAAATGGTTTCACGCCGGGGTCGACCTGATCATCCTCGACGAGCCGACGCGGGGCGTGGATGTCGGCGCGAAAACCGAAATTTATTCCCTCATTCACCGTCTGGCCGCGGCGGGCAAGGCGGTCATCGTGATTTCCTCGGAGCATGCCGAACTCTTCGGCTTGTGCGACCGGATTCTGGTGTTGGGCGAAGGCGAAATGCGCGGCATGCTTATGCCGCAAGACTACCAGGAGGAGAAGCTGTTGACGCTGTCGATGACGCGCGCGGCTTCACTGAGTTCAGATGAAGTTGGCCAAAGGGCAGCGCGATGACCGATATCTCAGTCACGATAAACGAAAGCGCGCCGAGGCGGCAGGTGCAGCTGAGTAGGATATTCAGGACTTACGGAACCGTCGTCATTTTCGCACTGCTGGTGATTTTCTCCGAAACGCAGTCGAAGGCCTTCCTGACCGAAGGCAATATCATGAACATTCTACTGCAGATTTCCGGGATCGGGCTGATGTCGGTCGGCATGCTGTTCGTGATTTTGACTGGGGGAATCGATTTGTCGGTGGGCTCGATCGCGGCCCTCGGCTCAGTCGCGTCCGCGCTGTTCCTGCATAAATATTCAGTATTTGTCGCCATCCCGATCGGGATCGGCATCGGGGCGGTCTGCGGCCTGATCTCGGGCATGCTGATCGCGTTTCTCCGCTTGCCCGCCTTCGTCATCACGCTCGCCATGATGACCGCGGCGAGAGGCTATGCGCTGATCACGTCGAACGGCGAGCCCATCATGGTGAGCCGTGGCGGGCATGCCCTGACCGTGTTCGGGACCTCCTTCACGCTTGGCTTTCCCAATCCCGCCATCGTCATGTTCGCGGCCTTCCTGATCGCCCTGGTGGTGCTGAACTTTACGCGCTTCGGACGCCTGGTTAAGGCGATCGGCTCCAACCAGGAGGCGGTGCGGCTTTCGGGAATTTCGGTCCCCCTGCACATTCTGGCGGTATACGTGCTTTCGGGCGCCCTCGCGGCTTTGGCGGGTGTGCTGATCGTCGCGCGATCAGGTGTGGGCTCGCCCGATGTCGGGGTGGGCAACGAGCTGAGCGCCATCGCCGCCGTGGTGATCGGCGGCGCTAGTCTCATGGGAGGCGTCGGCGGTGCGATAAACACTTTTCTAGGTGTGATGATACTCGGAATTATAGGCAACATCATGAATCTTGCCGGCGTGCCGGGCTATAATCAGGAAGTATATCTCGGCGTTATCATCGTGATTGCCGTGGTGATCCAGAACGCATCCCAGATTCTGCGCCGCTGAGCCGGCATGAAGGTCATTGTCGCGATCGATGTTGGCACTGGTTCTACCCGTTCCGCACTGGTCGATGCGAACGGACACATCCTGAGTATCGCCACCCGAAATTACCGTCAGATCATCGGGGCTCATGGCTGGTCCGAGCAGCGGGCGGAGGATTGGTGGATCGCGGCTCGCGAGACCCTGCGCGCAGTGACCGTAGAGGCGAAGGCGGCTGGTCACCAAATCGAGGCGGTTGTGGCATGCGGCCAGATGCACGGCACCGTGCTGGTCGATGCCGATGGGCGCCTGGCGCGCGAAACGGTACCGCTCTGGAACGACAAGCGGACGCTAAGCTATGTCGAGGATTTCGAAGCCCGAGAAAACCTTGCAGACTGGATGGCGCTGACTGCGAACCCGCCAACTCCAGCGTGGCCGGCCTTCAAGCTGCAATGGCTGCGCGACCACGACCCCGAAGCCTGGGCGCGCACGGCCACCGTGATGATGCCTAAAGATTACGTGAACTTCCGGCTCACGGGGGAGCGGGCGATGGATTGGACGGATGCGGCCTGTTCATTCCTGATGAACCCGGCCACCGGAGCCTGGTCGAACCAGGTGTTCGATCGCCTCGGGCTCGACCAGACGATGATGGCGCCGGTCCGGCTTCCCACCGAGATCCTCGGCACCGTGACTGGGGATGCCGCCCGGACCACGGGCCTGCCGCAAGGAACGCCGGTTCTAGTGGGAGGGGCAGACTACCCGGTCGCCATGCTCGGCTCCGGGGTCTGCCGCCCAGGTCTTGCCTCTGAGGTTGCCGGCACATCCGTCATTGTGACGCTGGTCGCCGAGAAGCCGGTTCTCGACCCCGAGATCAGCAAT
>DAHWJK010000132.1:0-2600 GCA_027344185.1 Thiobacillus sp. | reverse complement strand
GCCTAAGGTAGTATTACGGGTTTCGTGCCGGTGTAGCTCAGTCGGTAGAGCAGCTCATTCGTAATGAGAAGGTCGAGGGTTCGATTCCTTTCACCGGCACCAGGAACATCAAGAACTTAGCCCGCCACTCGGCGGGCTTTGTTTTTTCGGGGCCACGCCGGGGCCACGCGGCCGCCTATCCGCCCTGCGCTCAGTACCGAGATTCCGACGGCACCCTCTCGTCGGAATCCACGCTTCATCCGATCCACGGCGCCCTTCTGGTCGTCCACCGTACGCCACTACCCTCGCGTCGCTTCGGCGGTGCCTTGCGCGAGCACGACGCCGCTGGCGGCGGCCATACGCAACGGGTCTGGCCAGCGGGGTGCTGGGGTTGCTGCGTGTTCCCCACAAGGCTCCGTGAACCAGGCACTGCGAGAACAACTGCAATCGGATGCTTAGAAGTATCCGGTCGCGCGCCCGATCGCCAGCAAATCTTGCTACTCTTGCCCATGATCGACCCGCTCGGTTGCTTGCTGGCGACCACGATGACAAACAAGAATCTGCTCACGGATCCGGACCCACATGGCGAAAACCAATGAGGCGTTTTCCAGAGTCAAGATCGATGCCCAGCTGAAGGATCAGGGCTGGGACGTGCTCGATACCACCGCGGTGCGCTTCGAGTACGTCCTTCCCGACAAGACCAAGGCCGACTACGTGCTCTGCGACCGCAACGGGAGGGCTCTGGCCGTCGTCGAGGCCAAGAAGGCGTCGATCAATCCAGCAGAAGCCACCGACCAGGCCCGGTGTTACGCCGAGCAACTCAAAGTCCCATACATCTTTCTCGCCAACGGCGACGAGCTTCGGTTCTGGGAGTGGCAGCGTGAAGCCTTCCCGCGCCCCGTCAAGACGTTCTTCTCGCAGGGCGACCTCGAGCGCCGAGCGGCCACAGCCCAGGTCAAACGTGACCCACTGACGATCCCGATCGATCGCCATATCGTGGAGCGCGACTACCAGACCGCCTGCATCGACACGCTGTGCAAAGAGGTCAACGCAGGTCGGCGCAAGATGCTGGTCGAGATGGCCACCTGCTGACCATAGCTGCTGCGCCCCACGGCCCTGGCGATGTGACCAGGCAGGCCCAAGCCAACCCTACACCCACGCCAGCGCCGAGAATGCGCTGGAGCTGCTTGTTCCACACTGCGCGCAGCGACGTTCCCTGGATCACAGCCAGACAACTGACAGGAACCCAGTAGGGTCTGGCCATGTGCAGGAGTTGTGCGAGTCCCAGCGCAATGCCTGTGAAACTGCCGATCACCACCGGTTCGAGCACCATTCTGTCAAAGCTGGGCGGGGCCTGTGGCGCGGGCGCCTGAGGCGGGCGCCGCTGCAGGGCCTGCAAGCTGTAGAAAAACGCAACCGCGCCCGCCATGAGACAGCCCAGGGCATTCAGACCCACCAGAGTGGGGAACTGCTCGATGGTAAGCGGCGTGTATGCGCCGATCGCAGTCGCCATGATGAAGAACAGCCCACCTGCCGGGCCGACGCTATACAGACGCACGCACATCATGACCAGCGTGGCAATGACGATGAGCACCGGCACCAGGATCGGCACCACCAAGTGGCTGACTAGCCCGAGGGCGTAGCACGCCACCATGCCGAAAGCGCAGGCCATGAGCCAGACCATGCGATGCCGTAGCGAGGTAGCTGGCAGGTACAGAAAGACCATGCCGCCGAGCGAAGACACCAAGCCGTACGCAAGATGCCCAAAGTAGGCCCCGACAAGCAGCGGGGAGCCGCTGGCCAGCGCTGCGGCCAAGGGCATACTCCAGTGCCTGTCGCTGCGCGCGATCCGACCGAGTTGCGACGCTTCCTGGAGCAAGCGCACGAGCCAAGTTCGCCGTGAACTCGAGACGGAAGGCTTGCTGGCCGCATAGCAGGCGTGCCAACACACCCTCGCGCGACCGGGCTCAGGGCTGAGCGGCATCGGGCTGTAGGGCTGGGGCAGCCAGACGGAATGCCTCGAGGCTCAGGCAAGCCTCATCGACGGCGGCGATGTGAGGCCATTGCGAGACATCGACCTTGAAGCGCCGCGCGCTCTCGACCTGCGGCACCAGATAGACGTCCGCCAGCGTGGGGGCGCCGCCGAAGCAGAAATCCCCACGCGAGCCGTCGGTGGCCAAGATCGCCTCGATGGCGTCGAAGCCGTCGGCGATCCAGCGCTCGCACCAGCGCTGCACTGCGTCCTCGTCCGCGCCGAAGTCGGCGCGCAGCGCCTGCAGGATCCGTCGGTTGTTCACCGGATGGATGTCGCAGCCGACGATTGCCGCGAGCGCCCGCACCCGCGCGCGCCCCTCCGGGTCGCCGGGCAGCAGGGGCGGCTGTGGGTAGCGCTCCTCCAGCCATTCGAGAATCGCCGGCGACTGGATCAGCAGCCCGTTCCCGGTGTCCAGAGTCGGCACCAGGCCTTGCGGGTTAAGCGGGCGGTACGCCGCGCCCGCGTGCTCTTCCTTGCGCAGGTCGATCGCCACCGTCTCGTAGGCCAAGCCCTTGAGGTTGAGCGCGATGCGCAAGCGGTGCGAAGTTCCGCTGCGAAAGAATCCATACAGCTTCATGCGTGGCTC
>DAHWJK010000109.1:0-28364 GCA_027344185.1 Thiobacillus sp. | reverse complement strand
CAGTTTTCGCTGACCGACGCCGAGGTGCTGGAACTGGCGCGCCAGGCGATGGCAATCGAGGCGCACTACCGACGCCCGATGGACGTCGAGTGGGCGAAGGACGGCGAGACCGGCGAGCTCTTCATCGTGCAGGCGCGCCCGGAAACGGTGAAGGCGCGCGCGGGCTGCAGCGAACGCTACGTGCTGGAAGCGTCCGGCGAAGTGCGCATTGCCGGACGCGCCATCGGCCAGAAGATCGGCGCGGGCGAAGTGCGGCTGATCGCCAGCCCGGCCGAAATGAACCGGGTGCAGCCGGGCGACGTCCTGGTCACCGACATGACCGACCCCGACTGGGAGCCGGTGATGAAGCGCGCGGCGGCGATCGTCACCAACCGCGGCGGCCGCACCTGCCACGCCGCCATCGTCGCGCGCGAGTTGGGCATTCCCGCCGTGGTGGGCACCGGCGAAGCGACCACGGTGCTGAAAGACGGCGAGACGGTGACGGTGTCGTGCGCCGAAGGCGACACCGGCTTTGTGTATGCGGGAAAGCTGGCCTTCTCGGTGGAGACGCTGTCCAGCGAAACCCTGGCCGCGCCGCCGGTCAAGCTGATGATGAACGTCGGCAACCCCGAGCGCGCCTTCGAGTTCGCGCAGATTCCCAATCATGGCGTCGGCCTCGCACGGCTCGAATTCATCATCGCGCGGATGATCGGGATGCATCCGCTGGCGCTGCTCGACTATGCCGGCCAATCCCCCGAGGTGCGCGCCGAGATCGATGCGCGCAGTGCCGGCTATGCCGACCCAGTGCGCTTCTATGTCGACAAGCTGGCCGAGGGCATGGCGACGCTGGCCGCCGCGTTCTGGCCGCAGCCGGTGATCGTGCGACTCTCCGACTTCAAGTCCAACGAATACGCCAACCTGGCGGGCGGCGAGCGCTACGAGCCGAAGGAGGAAAACCCGATGCTGGGCCTGCGCGGCGCCGCGCGTTACGTGTCGACGCTGTTCCGCCCGGCGTTCGAGCTGGAATGCCGGGCGCTGAAGCAGGTGCGCGAAACGCTGGGTTTTTCCAACGTCGAGGTGATGATGCCCTTCGTGCGCACCGTTGAGGAATGCGCGGCGGTGGTGAAGCTGCTGGAAGCCAACGGCCTCAAGCGCGGCGAAAACGGGCTGCGGCTGATCATGATGTGCGAGATTCCATCCAACGTGCTGCTGGCCGACGACTTTTTGCAGCACGTCGACGGCTTTTCCATCGGCAGCAACGACCTGACGCAGCTGACCCTGGGCATCGACCGCGATTCCGGCCTGGTGGCCGAAGGCTTCGACGAGCGCAATCCGGCGGTGAAAAAGCTGCTGGCCGAAGCCATCGCCGCCTGCAACCGCCACGGCAAATACATCGGCATCTGCGGACAGGGACCGAGCGACCACCCCGACCTGGCGGAATGGCTGGTGGAACAGGAAATCGGCTCGATTTCGCTCAACCCCGACACGGTGGTGGCGACCTGGCGGCGGCTGCTGCGCCATTGAGCCGGCCTGTCATTGAGCCCTCATCGGCGATGGAGTAGAATCCGTCATCACCCGCCCCCGCTTATAAAATGCCGAAGTATGTGTTTGTCACTGGTGGGGTGGTTTCTTCCCTAGGGAAAGGGATCGCCTCTGCCTCGCTTGCTGCGCTGCTCGAATCGCGCGGTATCCGCGTCACCCTGTTAAAGCTCGATCCGTATATCAACGTCGATCCCGGCACGATGAGTCCGTTTCAGCACGGCGAGGTGTTCGTCACCGACGACGGCGCGGAAACCGACCTCGATCTGGGACATTACGAGCGCTTCTCGCGTGCGCGGATGAGCAAGCGCAACAACTTCACCACCGGCCAGATCTACAAGTCGGTGATCGACAAGGAACGGCGCGGCGACTACCTCGGCGGCACGGTTCAGGTCATTCCGCACATCACCGACGAGATCAAGCGGCATATCCGCGACGGCGCGTGCGACGCCGACGTGGCGCTGGTGGAAATCGGCGGCACGGTGGGCGACATCGAATCGCTGCCTTTCCTGGAAGCGATCCGCCAGATGGGCTTCGAGGACGGCCCCACCAACACCTGCTTCATCCATCTCACGCTGCTGCCCTATATCGCCACTGCCGGCGAGCTGAAGACCAAGCCGACCCAGCACTCTGTCAAGGAACTGCGCGAGATCGGCATTCAGCCCGACATCCTCTTGTGCCGCGCCGACCGCGAGATCCCGCTGGACGAGCGGCGCAAGATCGCGCTGTTCACCAATGTGCGGCCCGAGGCGGTGATCGAGATGCTGGACGCCGACTCGATCTACAAGATCCCGGCGATGCTGCACGACCAGATGCTCGACGAGATCGTCTGCCACAAGCTCAATATCCTGGCGCGCGCCGCTGATTTGAGCGTGTGGAAGAATCTGGTGCATGCGCTGGAGCATCCGCAGCACACGGTCAACGTCGCTTTCGTCGGCAAGTACGTCGACCTTACCGAATCCTACAAATCGCTGACCGAAGCGATGATCCATGCCGGCATGCACACCAAGAGCCGGGTCAAGATCCATTACATCGATTCCGAGCAGATCGAGAAGTCGGGTCCCGGCAGCCTCAAGGACATGGATGCCATCCTGGTGCCCGGCGGCTTCGGCAAGCGCGGAGTCGAGGGCAAGATCGCGGCCATTCGCTACGCGCGCGAGAACAAGGTGCCCTACCTGGGCATTTGCCTCGGCATGCAGCTCGCCGTGGTCGAGTTCGCGCGCGATGTCGCCGGCATGGCCGATGCGCATTCCACCGAATTCGAGCCGATCACCGCGCATCCGGTGATCGGCCTCATCACCGAATGGCTGGACCGTGGCGGCCAGGTCGAAAAGCGCAGCGAGCAGTCGGATCTCGGCGGCACCATGCGCCTCGGCGGCCAGCCGTGCGAGCTGAAGGACGGTACGCTGGCGCGCGAGATCTACGGTGCCGACAGCATTGTCGAGCGCCACCGCCACCGCTACGAAGTCAACAACACCCTGCTGGCCGAACTCGAAGCCCGCGGCCTGGTCGTCGCCGGCCGCGCGCCGGGCACCGGGCTGTGCGAAGTGGTCGAGCTGCCGACTGCGGTCCATCCCTGGTTCGTCGGCTGCCAGTTCCATCCGGAATTCACCAGCAACCCGCGCAACGGCCATCCGCTGTTCATTTCGTTCGTCAAAGCCGCGCTGGCGCAGCAACTGGAGCACGCCAAATGAAACTCTGTCATTTTGAAGCAGGGCTTGACCAGCCGCTGTTCCTGATTTCCGGCCCCTGCGTGATCGAATCCGAGCAGCTGGCGATGGACACCGCCGGCCAGTTGAAGGCGTTGTGCGCCGGGCTCGGCATCCCGTTCATCTACAAGTCCTCGTTCGACAAGGCCAACCGCTCGTCGACCACGTCGTTTCGCGGGCTGGGTCTGGAAGAGGGGCTGCGCATCCTGTCCGAAGTGAAGGCGAAAATCGGCGTGCCGGTGCTGACCGACGTGCACGAAGACACCCCGCTCAACGAAGTGGCCGCGGTGGTCGACGTGCTGCAGACGCCGGCCTTCCTGTGCCGGCAGACCAACTTCATCCAGAACGTTGCGCGTACCGGACGTCCGGTCAACATCAAGAAGGGCCAGTTCCTCGCGCCGTGGGACATGCAGAACGTCGTCGACAAGGCGCGCGCGGTCGGCAACGACCAGATCATGGTGTGCGAGCGCGGCGTGTCCTTCGGCTACAACACGCTGGTGTCCGACATGCGCGGGCTGGCGATCATGCGCGCCACGCAGTGCCCGGTGGTGTTCGACGCCACCCACTCGGTGCAGCAGCCGGGCGGGCAGGGCGCGACCAGCGGCGGCCAGCGCGAATTCGTGCCGGTGCTGGCGCGTGCCGCGGTGGCGGCGGGTGTGGCCGGCGTGTTTGCCGAGACGCATCCGAACCCGGAATGTGCGCTGTCTGACGGTCCCAATGCGTGGCCGCTCGGCATGATGAAGGAACTGTTGGAAACGCTGAAGGAAATCGACGCGCTGGTGAAACAACGCGGGTTTATTGAACACGAATTGATGAAAACCTGATCAGCGCGGGGCGCGAAGGAATACGAAGGTTCTTGCTTCGGGTTCTGCGTGTCCTGCCTGGACAAAATGAACTAAGGAAAAGCAAGTGAGCGCCATTATTGATGTCATCGCCCGGGAAATTCTGGACTCCCGTGGCAATCCCACTGTTGAAGCCGATGTGCTGCTGGAATCCGGCGTGATGGGGCGTGCCGCCGTGCCGTCCGGCGCGTCCACCGGCAGCCGCGAAGCGATCGAACTGCGCGACGGCGACACGTCGCGTTACCTCGGCAAGGGGGTGCTGAAAGCCGTCGAACACGTCAACACCGAAATATGCGAAGCCATCATCGGGCTGGACGTCGAAGACCAGGCTTTCATCGACAAGACCATGATCGACCTGGACGGCACCGAGAACAAGTCGCGCCTGGGCGCCAATGCGCTGCTGGCCGTGTCGATGGCGTGCGCGCGCGCCGCGGCCGAGCAGGCCGGCCTGCCTCTGTATCGCTACCTCGGCGGCGCCGCGCCGATGGCCCTGCCGGTGCCGATGATGAACATCATCAACGGCGGCGCGCATGCCAACAACAACATCGACATGCAGGAATTCATGATCATCCCGGTCGGCGCGCCGAGTTTCCGCGAAGCTTTAAGGTATGGTGCCGAAGTGTTCCATGCGCTGAAGAAGCTCTTGGACGACGCCGGCATGGCGACGACCGTCGGCGACGAAGGCGGCTTCGCGCCCAACCTGGAATCGCACGAGGCGGCGCTGAAGCTGATCGTGCAGGCGATCGAAAAGGCCGGCCTGCAGCCCGGCATCGACGTCGCCATCGGCGTCGATTGCGCCGCCTCCGAGTTCTACAAGGACGGCCGCTACCACCTCGAATCCGAAGGCCTGAAGCTGACTTCCGCCGAGTTCACCGATTACCTGGCGGCCTGGTGCGACAAGTACCCCATCCTCAGCATCGAGGATGGCATGGCCGAGGGTGACTGGGACGGCTGGAAGACGCACACCGAGAAGCTCGGAAAGCGCGTTCAGCTGGTGGGCGACGACCTCTTCGTCACCAACGCGAAAATCCTCAAGGAAGGCATCGACAAGGATATCGCCAATTCCATTCTGATTAAAGTCAACCAGATCGGCACGCTGTCGGAAACTTCCCAGGCGATCGAGATGGCCAAGCAGGCCGGTTATACCGCGGTGATTTCGCATCGTTCGGGCGAGACTGAGGACACCACGATTGCCGATCTGGCGGTGGCGACCAATGCGCGCCAGATCAAGACCGGCTCGCTGTCGCGTTCGGACCGCATGGCCAAGTACAACCAATTGCTGCGCATCGAGGAAGAACTCGGCGACGCGGCGAGCTACCCCGGACGCGATGCTTTCCGCCAGCGCGGCTGATCGGATCGGACGCTTTCGCCGCCAGGGTCTGACCTGGGTGCTGGCCGCTTCGCTCGTGCTGCTGCAGTATCCGCTGTGGCTGGGCGAGGGGGGGTGGTTGAAAGTGCGCGAATATGCGCACAAAATCGATACACAGCAAACGCTGAACCAGCGTTTGCAGACCCGCAATGCCGGGGTGCTGGCCGAGGTCAGCGACCTCAAGCAGGGACGCGACGCGATCGAAGAGCGCGCGCGCAATGAACTGGGCATGATCGCGCCGGACGAGTGGTTCGTCCGGGTGGTGTCGGCCCGCTCCGTTCAGTCGGGAAAAACGAATGAGTGATTTGCAAATCAGCTTGTTGGTGATCGGTGTGGTCATCGTGGCAGGCGTGGTGGCGTTCAACTGGGTGCAGGAGCGCCGCTTCCGCAAGCAGGCGGACGCGGCTTTCCAGTCGCCCATGGGCGACGCGCTGATGCAGCGGTCCGGTAGCGCGCTGCGCGAAACCGCCGAGCGGGTCGAGCCTGCGTTGCATGAGCCGGTGTTTGAGGCCGTCCTGTCGGATGCGGTCGGCGAAGCGGAAACACGCCTGGAAACCGCGCCCGAACACCGGCTCGAGGTGGCGCATCCGCCGCCGCCCGCTGCAGTACCCGAGACGCCGCCCCGGAGTGCGGAGCGCCTGCATACCCCGACGGCCCCACCCTATGACGAACTGATCGAATACCGCATCCGCCTCGGTGGCGAGAATGTGCCGGCCAGCATGTTTTCGGAAGCGATCAGCCATGCGCGCACCCTCGGCAAGCCGGTGCGCTGGCTGGGGCTTCCGGTGGGCGCGACCGAATGGGAAGACATCCTGCCCTGGCGCGACGCGCGCTACCAGCAGGCGGTGATTACCATGCAGTTGTCGGACCGCAATGGCGCAGTGCAGGAAGAGCAGCTCGCGGCGCTGTGCGATTTGCTGCAGCGCCTGGCACAGGCGAACGGCCTGCGCATTGCCTGCGACGATGTCGTCGACGCGCTGGAGCGCGCGCAGGCGGTGGACCGGTTCTGCGTCGATGTGGACGTGCTGATTGGCCTCAACGTGGTTGCCCGCGGCGAAGGCGCGGTGAACCTGACGCGCATCGTGCACGAGGCCGAAAGCAGCGGCATGGTGCTGGGCGTGGATGGCGTGTATCAATTGCTCGACAGCCGTGGCGAACCGCTCTATGCCCTGTGCAACCACGATGCCGAGCCGTTCAGTGCCGAAGTGGTCGAGGGCCAGGCCACCCAAGGTGTGACCCTGCAGTTCGATGTGCCGCGCGTGCCGGATGGCCTCAAGGTATTCGACGGCATGGTGGCGTTCGGCCGCAAGATCGCCAATGAAATCGGCGGCATCCTCGTCGACGACAACCTGCGCCCGCTGACCGATTCCGGTATCGAAAAAATCCGCACCCAGCTTATGCAGATCTACGAGCGCATGGAAGCCCGCGGCGTACCTTCGGGATCCCGGCGGGCACTGCGTCTGTTCTCCTGATGGCGTCGCCCGAGGTGCGGGCGCGCATCACCGCGCTGCGCCAGGAAATCGAGCGCCACGACCACGCCTACTATGTTCTCGATGCCCCCACCGTCCCGGACGCCGAGTATGACCGGCTTTTCCGCGAACTGCAGACGCTCGAAACCGAGCACCCCGAACTCGCCACACCCGATTCGCCGACCCGGCGCGTCGGCGGCACGCCGCTCGATGCGTTTCCCAAGGTGCGCCATGCGGTGCCGATGCTGTCGATCCGCACCGAGACCGATACCGAGGCCACCGGCGCGCAGGCGTTCGACGCGCGAGTGCGCAAGGAGCTGGGTCTGGCCGCGACCGACCCGCCGGTCGAGTATGCCGCCGAGTTGAAATTCGACGGGTTGGCGATCAACCTGCGCTACGAACATGGCGTGCTGGTGCAGGCGGCGACGCGCGGCGACGGAGAAACCGGCGAGGATGTGACTCAGAACATCCGTACCGTGCATGCCATCCCGCTGAGACTCAAAACCGACTCGCCGCCCGCGGTGCTGGAAGTGCGCGGCGAGGTGTTCATGCGGCGCGACGATTTCGAGCGCTACAATGCGGCGCAGCGCGACGCCGGCAAACCCACGCTGGTCAATCCGCGCAATGGTGCTGCGGGCAGCATCCGCCAGCTGGATCCCAAGCTGGCCGCGCAGCGTCCGCTTTCCTTTTTTGCCTACGGACTGGGCGAGGTGCAGGGCTGGCAGCCTGTGCCGGCCACTCACAGCGCCACGCTCGATGCGCTGGCCGCGCTCGGTGTGCCGGTATGTGCCGAGCGCATCGCGGGGCTGGGCGCAGCGGCGCTGGTCGCGTTTCACGATGACATCGCCGCGCGTCGCGATCAACTGCCGTTCGACATCGACGGGGTGGTCTACAAGGTCAACCGCGTCGACCTGCAGCGCGAACTGGGTTTTCTTACGCGCGAACCGCGCTGGGCGGTGGCGCACAAGTATCCGGCGCAGGAGCAGCTGACCACCGTGCTCGGCATCGAGGTGCAGGTGGGCCGCACCGGCGCGCTGACCCCGGTGGCACGGCTCGCGCCGGTATTCGTCGGCGGCGTCACGGTGACCAACGCCACTCTCCACAATCAGGACGAGATCGACCGCAAGGACGTGCGGGTCGGCGACACCGTGATCGTCCGGCGCGCCGGCGACGTCATTCCGGAAGTGGTCGCCGTGGTGATCGACCGTCGCCCCCGGCCCGAACCGCCGCGTTTCGAACTGTTGCAGCGTTATCCGGTGTGTCCGGAGTGCGGCTCGCACGTGGTGCGGCTTGAAGGCGAGGCGGCAGCACGCTGCACCGGCGGCCTGGTATGCCCTGCGCAGCGCAAGCAGGCGCTGCTGCATTTCGCGTCGCGCCGGGCGATGGATATCGAGGGGCTGGGCGACAAGCTGGTCGATCAGCTGGTGGATCGCGGCCTTGTGCATACGCCCGCGGATGTGTACGGTCTTGAACTTGGCACGCTTGCCGGGCTGGAGCGCATGGCCGAGAAATCGGCGGCCAAGCTGCTTGCGGCGATCGAAACCAGCAAGTCCACCACGCTGGCGCGTTTTATTTTCGCGCTGGGCATACGCAATGTCGGGGAAACCACCGCCAAGGATCTGGCGAAGCATTTCGGCGGACTGGACCGGCTGATCGCCGCGACCGAGGCCGAGCTGCTTGCGGTGCGCGATGTCGGACCCGTCGTGGCGCAGTCGATCCGCCAGTTTTTTGCCGAGCCGCATAACCTGGACGTGGTAGACAGCCTGCGCGCCGCAGGGGTGCGCTGGGCCGAATCCTCCGGCATGCAACAATCGGCAGGTATCCTGGCGGGCAGGACGCTGGTGCTGACCGGCACGCTGCCGACGCTGACGCGCGAAGCCGCGAAGGACATGATCGAGGCCGCAGGCGGCAAGGTGGCGGGATCGGTATCGAAGAAAACCGACTACGTGGTGGCCGGCGCGGAAGCCGGCAGCAAGCTGGTCAAGGCGCAGGAACTTGGCGTGCCCATCCTTGACGAAAACGGGCTGCTGGCCTTGCTGGAACCGAATGACAATGTGCAGGACGCTTAGATTTTTTGAACCCCAGGACCGATAGGGAAGACCCATGCAAAAAGTAAGAAAAGCCGTATTTCCGGTTGCCGGCCTCGGCACCCGATTTCTCCCGGCCACCAAGGCCAGCCCCAAGGAAATGCTGCCCATCGTCGACAAACCGCTGATCCAGTACGCGGTTGAAGAGGCGATGGAAGCCGGTATCACCGACATGATCTTCATCAGCAGCCGCACCAAGCGTACGGTCGAGGACCATTTCGACAAGGCGTACGAACTTGAAACCGAACTGGCTGCGCGCGGCAAGGATCGCGATCTGGAGCTGGTGCAGTCGATCCGTCCGGCTGGCGTCAACTTCATCTATATCCGGCAGGCCGAGGCGCTGGGGCTTGGTCATGCGGTGCTGTGCGCGCAGCCGGTAATCGGCAACGAACCCTTCGCCGTCATCCTTGCCGACGACCTGATCGACGGCAGTCCGGCGGCGATGAAGCAGATGGCCGATCAATACGACTATTACCAGTGTTCGGTGCTGGGGGTGCAGCAGGTGGCACCCTCGGAAACCGCGTCCTACGGCATTGTCGACGCCAGCCCGATGGCGGAGCGCGTGTCGCGCGTGAACGCCATCGTCGAAAAACCCAAACCCGAAGACGCGCCGTCCAACCTCGGTGTGGTCGGCCGCTATATCCTGACGCCGCGCATCTTCCATCATATCCAGCATCTGAAACCCGGCGCCGGCGGCGAACTTCAGCTCACCGATGCGATCGCGGCGCTGCTGAAGGAACAGCAGGTGCTGGCGTACGACTTCGACGGGGTTCGTTACGATTGCGGCAGCAAGCTGGGCTATCTGCAGGCCACGGTGGAATACGCCATGAAGCACAGCGAAGTCAGCGAGGATTTTGCGGCCTACCTCAAAGGCCACGTTTGCTGAGCGCGGCGGGTGCTCAAAGCGCGTAAATCGCGCCTGCCAGGATCGGCGACAGCGTCGATTCGCGTAGCCAGGTTTGCAGCTTGTCCACCGGCATCGGCCGGCCCATGAAGAAGCCCTGCGACGTGTCGCAGCCCAGGATGCTGAGCGTATCCCAGGCATCGCGGCTTTCCACGCCTTCGGCGACGACTTTCAGACCCAGGTTGTGCGCGAGGTCGATGGTGGAACGCACGATCACGGCGTCGTTGTCGTTCGCCTCCATGTCCATTACAAAGGATTTGTCGATTTTCAGTTCGTCCACCGGCAGTCGCTTGAGATAGGCGAGCGAGGAATAGCCGGTGCCGAAATCGTCGATCGCGAGCGTCACGCCCATGCGGTCGAGTTCGGTGAGGATGGTCAGACCGTCGCTGGGGTTCGACATTACCGCGCTTTCGGTGATCTCGAGCGTTAGGTGCTCGGGGCTGACGCCGCACTCGGCGAGCAGGGACTCGACGCTGCCGGGCAGGCTCATGTCGTGCAGGTTGCGGGCGGACAGGTTGACCGCCATCGTCAGCGCATGGCCTTCGCGGCGCAGCACGGCCAGCTGTTTCAAGGCTGTCTTCAGCACCCACTGGGTAAGCGGACCGATGAGGCCGGCTTCTTCGGCCAGCGGAATGAAGCTGTCCGGTCCGAGGAAGCCGCGCTGCGGATGATGCCAGCGGATCAGGGCCTCGAGCCCAACCACGCGCTGGCTGCGGTGATTGATCTGCGGCTGGTAATAGAGGCAGAGCTGGTTCGACAGGATGGCTTCGCGCAGCTCGCTTTTCATTGACAGGTCGCTGCGGTTGGTATGCGCCTGGTCCGGTGCGTATAACGCGTAGCCCTTGCCGCTGCGCTTGGCCACGTACATGGCGATATCGGCGCAGCGGATCAGGCCGCTGGCATCGGTGCATTGCGAGGGGTAGAGCGAGATGCCGAGGCTCGCACCGAGGTCGATGCTCTGGTTCTGCCAATGGAAAGGGTCGTCCAGCGCGGCGAGCACTTTTTCGGCGATGGCCGGCACGCCGCCGGGTTCGAGGTCGTGGATGACGACGACGTATTCGTCGCCGCCCAGCCGCGCCACGGTGTCCTCGGCCCGGACCGTGTGTTTCAGGCGGCGTCCCACTTCACGCAGCAATTCGTCGCCCACATTGTGGCCCAGGGTGTCGTTTACTTCCTTGAAGCGGTCGAGGTCCATCAGCGCCACCCCGAACGAAACGCCGCTGCGCCGGGACCGCCCGATTTCGTTTTCGATGCGGTCGTGCAGCAGCGAGCGGTTCGGCAGCCCGGTGAGCGGGTCGTACATGGCCTGGCTGGCGAGCTGCTGCGCCTGTCCCGTTACCCGGCGGCTTACAAAAACGGCGATCGCGATGCCGATCAGCAGCGCCGACGCGCCCAGTCCAAGCATCAGGTTGCGCACGCCCACATACGAGGTTTCTGCCGCGCGCACCGCGGCGGCGGTCTGCTGACGCTGCAGGTCGAGCAGCGCGCTGACCTGATCGGAAATGGCGCGCTGTCTCGGCATCGCCACGTTACGGATGCGTTCGAATATTTGTGCCTGGTCATTGGTGAACATGGACATCTCCACCACCGTCTGCACCTTGGGGTGGGCTTCAACCGTCAGTGCGCGGATGTACTTCAGGATCCGATCTTCTTCTGGGCTGAGCGGCATGCGGCCGAGCCGCTCGCGCGCCTGGATGTAGACCATGCCCTGCGAATTGAAATGCTGGATTTCCAGGTCTTTCTCGAAAGGGTCGCCGAGGATCGGCAGGGTGTGCATGGACAGCGCGCGCTCGCGCAACGCGCTGTGCATCTGGGTGGCAAGCTCGGTCTTGACGTTGTTGTTCTGGGCGATGTTTTTCAGACGCTCGTTGGCCTCGGCTATATAACGCAGACCGATCGCGCCGAGCGCCACCATCAGGATCAGCACTAGGATGAAACCGATGCCGATGCGCGCACCCATGCCCAGATGCTGTGAGCCTTGATTCATGCCGCCTGTTGTTCTCCGCTTGTTTATGGGTTGCCAGGCATTTTCATAAAGTTTTTTTATCGGTGAATCTGGTTCGATCTTTAATCTATCGGGCGCCCGGTGGCGACGCTGCCGTGCAGCCAGCAGGCCGCTTCCAGGGCGTCGCCGGCCGCCATGCCCTGTCCCAGCAGGGCGGCGACCATGCCGGTGAGGCGGTCACCGGCGCCGGCCTGGGCGAGCCAGGGCCCGCCGCGGGTGTTGATCGCGTAGTGGCCGTCGGGGTGGGCAATTACGGTCCCGATGCCCTTGAGCGCGACGTGCGCGCGGTAGCGTGCGCTCAGATGAAGCGCCGCCTCGATGCGGCCCCGCTGAACGTCGCCGGGCAGGATGCCGAGCAGGCGCGCGGCTTCGCCGGGGTGCGGCGTCAGCAGGGTGGGGGCGCTGCGCTGGGACGCGCGCTCGGCCAATGCCGGGTCGCTCGCCAGCAGGGTCAGTGCGTCGGCGTCCAGCACCAGCGGACAGGGTGCAGCGAGCGCGGTATCCAAGAGCGCATGCGCGCGCGCGTCCAGTCCCAGCCCGGGGCCGATGGCGAGCACGTCCAGCCGCGCATCGACCAGTGCCTCGGGGGTGGCGAACATCAGGCGCGGCTCGCCATAGTCGACCGAGATGCGCGCGTCCAGCACACCCAGCGTGACGCTGCCCGCGCCCTGCTGCAACGCGGCGCGGCCGGCAATCAGGCAGGCGCCGACCATTCCGGGCGCGCCGCCGAGGATGCCGATGTGGCCATACAGGCCCTTGTGGCTGTTGCGCGCGCGCGGCGGCAGGCGGTGGCGCGTTTCCAGGTGCGTCAGCGCGATGCCGGGGGTGGGGGGCAGGCAGGACGGATCGATGCCGAGCGCGTCGAGCCGGAGTTCGCCCACGCAGTCGGGACCGTCGGCGGTAAGGAGGCCGGGCTTCAGGCCGAGGAAGCTGAGCGTGTAATCGGCGCGCAGCGCGCGGCCGCGGATCCGCCCGCTGTCGGCGTCGAGCCCGCTCGGCACGTCGAGTGCCAGTTTCGGGCAATCCATCGGGTTGACCCGGTCGATCCAGCGCGCGGGCGCCCCGCTGAGGTCGCGCTGCAGCCCCACGCCGAAGAGGCCGTCGATGACGAGGCTGTATCGCTGCGCCGGCGGCAGGTCCGGCTGCACGATGCCGCCGCGGGCGTGCCAGGCTTCCCAGGCGTGCGTGGCGTCCGCCGGCAGGCGGGCGGGGTCGGCCTCGCTGACGACGATGACGCGGCTGCCGCGTTCTGTCAGCAGGCAGGCGGCCATCAGTGCATCGCCGCCGTTGTTGCCGGGGCCGGCCAGCACCAGCACCGGTTCGCCGGTGTCGCGAGCCAGCGCGCCGGCCCATGCCGCGGTGGCCGCAGCGGCCCGTGCCATCAGCCCCGTTTCGGGATGCGCTGCCTGCCAGCGTGCCTCGATGGCCCGGATGTCGGCCGCCCGAAACAGCGGCGGCGAAACGAGTTCGGCCAGCGGCACCGGATTCGGCACATAAGAGTCGGTGCGCGAAGGGTGCTCGGGTGATGCCATCGGGGAAGCCTTTCAGCGCGTGCGTGACCAGGGACAACGCCATCTTAATCCCCGGATTGTCGTCATGGAGCGGCCTGTCGTCACGCTGGTTTGAATTGACCAGTTTGTCCGGGTATTCAGAAAACCGGCCCGTGGTCGTTATCGAACGGCTACTTCACAACAATGGATGATCTGGAGAAAAACATGCAGAGAAGGCGTTTTCTGGCGGGATTGATGGCTCTGCCCGCACTGCCGCTGGTGGCCCATGCGGCGCCGCGCGATTTGAGCATCGGGATCTACCCCGGAACCGGCAAGGCCGACATTGTGATGGGCGATTTTCGCGCCTATGCGATGCCGTTTGGCCAGGCGCTGGCCGCGTCGCTGGGCGGCAAGCCCAAGCTCACGCTTTTTCGAAGCATCCGCAGCGTCATGGGATCGCTGAAAGGCGGGCGCCTGGACCTCTATTTCGTGCCGCCGTCGGTGGCGGTTGCGGTGCTCGACCATGATTATTCGCCCATCGCGCGCGTGCGCGACCAGGCGACCGGCGTGCTGGTCCGTCGCAAGGGCGCGACCGTGACCGCCGTGGCCCTGACCGAGAAGGAATCCTGGCTCGATGTGATGGCGCGCCATACACTCTCGCGCAACAAGATCGACAAGGTGAAAATCTACAACTTCAAGACGCAGGAAGATGTGGTCCTGTCGATGCAGCGCGATTACGCGCAGGCCGGCAGCCTGCGCAGCAAGGCTGCAAACGAACTGGTGGCAAAGGGCGAGTACGAAATCTGGCACCCGCTGCCGACCACGCCCGACTTCACGCTGATGGCGAGCAACCGCTTGAGCGCGGCCGAGCGCGATCGGCTGGGTGCGGCCGCCGTGGCCCTGAGCCCCGCTGCCATTCAGCAGTTGCAGCAGACGATCCACAGCAAGGTCACCGGCTTCGTGATCGACAAAGCGGCGGATTACCAGACCATCAAGCAGGCAATGACCGAAGCCGGTTACTGAGGCGGGTCGCCCGGCCGCCCGGCCGGTTTGCACGGCCGGCTGTGGCGTCCTACACTGAATGCACTTCGTATCGTGAGGTGACCCCGATGGATACCCCGCATCGCACCCCTGCGGGCGCGAAAGTGGCACAGTGTGCCGACGAGGACGCGTGCACCGTGGTCAGTTGTGCCGTCTGCCTGAAGGAAATCCCGGCCGACGCCGCCAGACTCACCGACGCGCAGGATTATGTCCACCATTTCTGCGGACTCGACTGCCTGGAAGCCTGGCGCAAACAGGCTGCAACGCGCGCCCGATAGCCCGGCTGGCGCCGCCGCGATCGGCTAAAATAGCGCCTTTGCCCGTTCGCAAAGACGCACATGTCTGCCATTGTTTCCCTTCCCGGCGGCGCCGCGCTGTCGCCTTTCCGTCTCGATAAAATCCGCAGCGAGGCCACGCAGCATGGCCTCATCCTGGGCACGCTGGCGGCACGCCACTGGCATTTTCTGGAAGTCGACGGCGCACTCGACGCTGCGCAGATGCGCCTGCTCGACCAGGCGCTCGATTACGGCACGCCGGCCGCGACGCCCACCGCAGCCGACCCGCTGATCCTGGTCACGCCGCGTCCTGGCACCATTTCGCCGTGGTCGTCGAAGGCCACCGATATTCTCAGAAACTGCGGTCTCACGGGCTTCCACCGCATCGAGCGCGGGGTCGCCTTCCACGTGCTGGACGCGGCGGGCCAGCCGCTGTCGGCCGAGGCGATGTTGCGCCTGCTGCCGCTCCTGCACGACCGCATGACCGAGGCGGTGGTGACGCTGGCCGACGTCGAGCAGCTGTTCCGACACGTGCCGCCGCGCGAGCTGGCCGCGGTCGACGTGCTCGGCGGCGGACGCCCGGCGCTGGAAGCGGCCAACACGAGCCTGGGCCTGGCGCTGTCGGACGACGAGGTCGAGTACCTGGTGGAGAATTTCGTCCGCATCGGGCGCAACCCCACCGACGTCGAACTGATGATGTTCGCGCAGGCCAACTCCGAGCACTGCCGCCACAAGATCTTCAACGCCGCCTGGGTGATCGACGGCGCGGCGCAGGCGAAGTCGCTGTTCGGCATGATCCGCGACACCCACGCCGCCCATCCCGCAGGCACGGTGGTGGCGTATTCCGACAACTCCTCGGTGATCGAAGGGGCGCAGATCGACCGCTTCTACCCGCGCGCCGACGGCAGCTACGCTTACAGCAGCGAACTCACCCACGTGCTGATGAAGGTGGAGACCCACAACCACCCGACCGCGATCTCGCCCTTCCCGGGTGCGGCCACCGGCAGCGGCGGCGAAATCCGCGACGAGGGCGCAACCGGTATCGGCTCGAAACCCAAGGCAGGCCTCTGCGGCTTCTCGGTGTCCAACCTCAATATCCCCGGCTTCGAACAGCCGTGGGAAACCGCTGTCTACGGCAAGCCCGACCGCATCGTCACTCCGCTCGCCATCATGCTCGAAGGGCCGATCGGCGCCGCCGCGTTCAACAACGAATTCGGCCGTCCCAACCTGGCGGGGTATTTCCGCACCTTCGAGGAAACCGTGGCCGGGCAGCGCCGCGGCTACCACAAGCCCATCATGCTGGCGGGGGGCGTCGGCAGCATCCGCGCCGATCACGTCGACAAGAAAATGCTGCCCACCGGCACGCTGCTGATCCAGCTCGGCGGCCCTGGCATGCTGATCGGGCTCGGCGGCGGCGCGGCGTCGTCGATGGACACCGGCGCCAACGCCGCCGACCTCGATTTCGATTCGGTGCAGCGCGGCAACCCGGAGATGGAACGACGCGCGCAGGAAGTCATCGACCGCTGCTGGCAGCTCGGCGACAACAACCCGATTCTTTCGATCCACGACGTTGGCGCCGGCGGCCTGTCCAATGCGCTGCCCGAACTGGTCCACGGCGGCGGCAAAGGCGGCCGCTTCGAACTGCGTGCCGCGCCATCGGAAGAGAGCGGCATGTCGCCGCGCGAGATCTGGTGCAACGAGGCGCAGGAGCGCTACGTGCTGGCGATCCCGCCGGGCCGCCTCGACGAGTTCCGCGCGATCTGCGCGCGCGAGCGCTGCCCGTTCGCGGTGCTGGGCGAGGCCACCGACGAAAACCATCTGCTGGTCACCTACAGCCACTTCCAGAACGCGCCGGTCGACGTCAGCCTCGACGTCATCCTCGGCAAGCCGCCCAAGATGACGCGCGACGTGGCGCACCAGCAGAATCTGCCGGCGCCGCTGGCGCTCGAAGACATCGACCTCAGGGACGCCGTCTACCGCGTGCTGGCGATGCCCGGGGTGGCGTCGAAGATGTTCCTGATTTCGATCGGCGACCGCACCGTCGGCGGCCTGACCGCGCGCGACCAGTGCGTGGGGCCGTGGCAGATCCCCGTGGCCGATTGCGCGATCACGCTGGCCGGCTACCGGACCACAGAGGGCGAGGCGTTTTCCATCGGCGAGAAGGCGCCGCTGGCGCTGATCGATGCGCCGGCATCGGGACGCACGGCGATCGTCGAGGCGATCACCAATCTCGCCGCTGCGCGCGTGAACGGCCTGGGCCAGGTCAAGCTGTCGGCCAACTGGATGGCGCCAGCCGGCCATCCCGGCGAGGACGCCGCGCTGTTCGATACCGTCGCCGCGGTTTCGAATTACTGCCAGGCGCTGGGTAT
Source organism: Thiobacillus sp. (assembly GCA_027344185.1). Lineage (GTDB taxonomy): Bacteria > Pseudomonadota > Gammaproteobacteria > Burkholderiales > Thiobacillaceae > Thiobacillus. The sequence goes on along the minus strand of DAHWJK010000109.1, from coordinate 11,286 downwards.
CTCGATCCCGGTCGGCAAGGATTCGATGAGCATGAAGACCGTGTGGCAGGAAGGGGACGAAAATAAATCGGTAACGTCGCCGATCTCGCTGGTGATCTCCGCATTCGCCACCACCCCCGACGCGACGCAGCATCTGACGCCGCAGCTGCGCACCGATGCCGGCGACACCGACCTCATCCTGATCGATCTCGGGCGCGGCAAGAACCGCCTCGGCGCATCGAGTTTCGCCCAAGCCTTCAAGCAGGTCGGCGACCGCTGTCCGGACGCGCCGGTCGCCGACGTGCTCAAGGCCTTTTTCGACACCGTGCAGGCGCTCAATGCGGCGGGCAAGCTCCTGGCCTATCACGACCGCTCCGACGGCGGCCTGTTCGCGACCCTGTGTGAAATGGCCTTCGCCGGCCACTGCGGCGTGGAGATCGACGTGGACGAACTGTGCTCGGAGAAAATCCGCCTCGATGTCGAGGACGAAGGCCTGCCCGAGCCCGACATGCAGGATCCGCGCGGCTATTCGGAGCGCATCTTCAACGTGCTGTTCAGCGAGGAAGCCGGCGCGCTGCTGCAGGTCCGCCGCAGCGACACCCAGGCGGTGATGCAGGCCTTCTTCGACGCCGGCCTGCGCGGCGAGTTCTTCATCGTCGGCCAGCCGCTGGAGAACGATCGCGTGCGCGTGCTGCGCCGCGAGCGGCTGATCCTCGATGAGGCGCGCAGCGAGCTGCAAAGCGCGTGGGCGCGCACCAGCTACGAGATGGCGAAGCTGCGCGACAACCCGGCGTGCGCCGAACAGGAATACGCGACCCAAGCCGATGCCGACGACCCCGGCCTGCGCTATGCGCTCGGCTTCGATGCCAACGACGACATCGCCGCGCCCTTCATCGCGACCGGCAAGCGCCCGCGCGTCGCGGTGCTGCGCGAACAGGGCGTCAACGGCCAGGTCGAGATGGCCGCCGCATTCGACGCGGCGGGATTCGCGGCGGTCGACGTGCACATGAGCGACATCCTGACGGGCCGGGTCACTCTGGCCGACTTCGCCGGACTCGCCGCGTGCGGCGGCTTCAGCTATGGCGACGTGCTGGGCGCGGGCGGGGGCTGGGCCAAGTCCATCCTGTTCAACCCGCGCGCGCGGGATGCGTTTTCCGCCTTCTTCCAGCGTGCCGATACGTTCGCGCTGGGCGTGTGCAACGGCTGCCAGATGATGAGCCAGCTGCACGATCTGATCCCGGGTGCCGCGGCCTGGCCGCGCTTCGAACGCAACCTGTCGGAGCAGTTCGAAGCGCGTTTTGCCCAGGTCGAGGTGCTCGATTCGCCGTCGCTGTTCTTTGCCGGGATGGCCGGTTCAATGATGCCGGTCGTGGTGTCGCACGGCGAGGGCCGGGTGGAATTCCGCGAACCGGCGCACGCGGGGCAGGCGCTGGCCACCTTGCGCTACCTCGATTCCCGCGGGGCGCCGGCCGAGGCCTATCCGGCCAACCCGAATGGCTCGCCCGGCGGGCTGACCGGCTTTACCACGGCGGATGGCCGCTTCAGCATCCTGATGCCGCACCCGGAACGCGTGTTTCGCGCTGCCCAGCTGTCATGGCGACCGGACGGCATGACGGGGGCGGCGCCGTGGCTGCGGCTGTTCCGCAACGCGCGGCGCATGGTCGGTTAAACCGCGCTGCCCAGTCCCTGCGGCGCGCGTGCGGGTAGGTTGGGCGATCAAGGCCGTCTATGCGAAAATAGCCTGCTTTGCCGCCTTGATAAATAACTGCTGCCCGGGCGGCCTTTTTTGCCATGAATGCACCCGAAACCCATCTTCTGACCGACGATCACCTGCGCGCGCAGGTCAAGCTGCTGGGCACCCTCCTGGGGCAGGTGCTGCTGCAGTTTGCCGGCGAGGACGTGTTCGAGGCGGTGGAAACCCTGCGGCGCGGCTTTGCCGACCTGCAGCAGCAGGAAGACCAGCAGCGCCGCACCGAGCTGATGGCGATAATCGACGCCATGCCGGCCGACAAGGTGGAGCTGGTGGTGCGGGCGTTCTCCAGTTATTTCATGCTGGTCAACGTGGCGGAGGAAAGCTTTGCCCACCGCAACCGCCGCCGCATGCTGTCGCACGGCATGCCGTTGTGGGAAGGCTCGTTCGACCGCACCCTGGGCGAGCTCAAGGCGCAGGGCGTGTCGCAGGGCACCCTCCAGGACATGCTCAATCGACTGCATTACGCGCCGGTGTTCACCGCGCACCCGACCGAAGCGCGGCGTCGCGCGGTGATGGAAGGCATGCGCCGGATTTTCCTGATTTGCGACCAGCTCTACAGCCCGACCCTCGGGGTGAGCGACCAGCGCGAACTCGCAGCGGAGCTGGCCGCAGAAATCCAGGTGATGTGGCGCACCGACGAGTTGCGCAGCGCCAAGCTGGAAGTGCGCGACGAAGTGCGCAACGGCCTGTATTACGTGCGCGAAAGCCTGTTCGAGGCGGTGCCCAAGGCCTATCAGTATTTCGAGCGTGCGATCCGCAAGCATTACGGCGCGAACGCGGAAGGCGTCGGCGTGATCGAGGTGCCGAGCTTCATCCGATTCGGCTCATGGATCGGCGGCGATCGCGACGGCAACCCCTTCGTGACGGCGGACGTCACCGAGTGGACCGTGCATACGCAGATGCAGGCGGCGCTCGACGAATACCGCTCGCGCGTGCTGGAACTGCGCCGCACCCTCACCCATAGCAGCGGCTGGTGTACGCCCTCGCCAGCCTTTCTTGAGCGCCTGGGCCAATACGAGGACGAATTCGGCGAGCAGGTGTTCCGCGGCACCGCGGTGCAGATTTACAGCCGCGAGCCGTACCGGCGCATGGCGGCAGTGATGCTGGCGCGGCTGGATGCGAACCTGTCCTATGTCCACCAGTGCCTGGCCGACGTGCCGAGCTTCGTGCCCTATCTGGCCTATGTGAACGCCACCGAATTTCTCGGCGACCTCTATCTGCTGCGCGATTCGCTGATCAGCCATGGCGACCGCATCGTCGCCCGGCAGGACCTGCAGGCGCTGATCCGCCTGGTCGAAAGCTTCGGCTTCCATCTGCTGCAGCTCGATATCCGTCAGGAATCGACAGTGCATACGCGCACGGTGACGGCGCTGCTGGAGCAGATCGACCCCGACTTCGACTACCCGGCCGCCAGCGAGCCCGACCGCCTGCAGCGGCTTGCCGGCTGGATCGGCCACATCGACGCCATCGGCGTCGACGACACCCGGCTGGACGACGAGGCGCGCGAGGCGATCGCGGTGTTCCGCCGCATGGCCAAGCTGCAGGCCGAGGTCGGCGACGAAGTCTTCGGCGCCTATGTGATTTCGATGACGCACAGCGCCTCGCACGTGATGGAAGTCATGCTGCTGGCGCGTCTGGTCGGCCTGTGCGGTCATAACGGACGCGACTGGTTCTGCCGCATCCAGGTGGCGCCGCTGTTCGAGACGGTGGACGATTTGCAGCGCAGCCAGGCGATCCTCGACCAGCTGCTGTCGAACAAGGTCTACCGCGCGCTGGTGGCCGCCGACGGCAATCGCCAGGAAGTCATGCTCGGCTATTCCGATTCGTGCAAGGACGGCGGCATCCTGGCGTCGAACTGGAACCTATATCAGGCCCAGCTTTCCATCATTGCGCTGACCCAAAAACATGGCGTCGAATGCCGCCTGTTCCATGGCCGCGGCGGCACCGTCGGGCGCGGTGGCGGCCCCACCCACGAGGCGATCCTGTCGCAGCCTCCCGGCACCGTGAACGGCGAAATCAAGTTCACCGAGCAGGGCGAGATGCTGTACTACAAATACAGCAACCCCGAAACCGCCAACTATGAAATCGGCATGGGCGCCACCGGCCTGCTCAAAGCCAGCGCCACCGCACTGGCGAACTGCGGGGTCAACTACCCGCAGGCGTATCTCGACTGGATGCGCGACATCGCCGCAGCAGGCGAAACAGCCTACCGCGCGCTGATCGGCGCGCCCGGTTTCATTGATTATTTCTACGAGAGCACACCGGTCACCGAGATCGGTCTGCTCAACATCGGCAGCCGGCCGTCGCACCGCAAGAAGGCCGACCGTTCGCTGGGCTCGATCCGCGCGATTCCCTGGGTGTTCGGCTGGGCACAGTCGCGCCACACGCTGCCAGCCTGGTATGGCATCGGCAGCGCGCTGAAAAATTTTATCGACACCCAACCGGACGGCCTGGCGCATTTGCGGGCGATGTGTCGCGATTGGCCGTTCTTCCGCGGCCTGTTGTCCAACGTGCAGATGGCGCTGACCAAGGCCGACATGGAAATCGCCGAGGAATATGCGCGGCTGTGCGATCACCCCAACACGCAGACGATCTATCGCGCGATCGCGGACGAGTTTGCGCTCACCGTGGCCGGCGTCAGGCAGGTGGTGCAGATCGAGACCCTGCTGGGCGACAACGAGGCGCTCGCCCTGTCGATTTCGCGCCGGCGCCCCTACATCGATCCGATCAACCACATTCAGGTGCTGATGCTGAAACGCTACCGCACGGACAGCGTGTGGGCGTCCGAGCAGGACACCTGGCTGACCCCGCTCAAGCGCTCGATCAACGCCATCGCTGCCGGGATGCGCAACACGGGATAAATAGGGGATGAGCATGGAAAGCGCCATGACCGTGGCTTCTTCCGCATTGCCGAAGCGACGACGCGCACTGATTGTTTCCATCGGTGTCAGTGTCGTCCTGGCCGTCGTGGTATGCGCCTTGGCGCTGTATGCATTCATGCTCAATGTCGACCTGGGCGACATGAAGCGACGGCTGTCCAAGGAGATCGACGTTCGCCTGCAGGCCGAGCGCTATCTGATCGAGACGCGCAACCAGCTGACCGAGAGCCTGCGCGAAATCGAACAGCTGAAGGCGCAGCTGGCGTACAAGGAAACGGATTTCGAGGCCATGGCGACGGCCAGGCCTGCGCTGCCGGTAGTGGTGGAGTTTCGTTCGTCGCTGCTGGGTATGGGCATGGTCGCGGTCATCGAAAATACCAGCGACCGCCACCTCACCGTGGTGCTGGCCGTGCGCAATCCCACGCTGTCGACTGTCAAGCGCTTCACGCTGCAACTCGACCCCCGCTCCAGAACCGACTTTGGACACATCGAAGGCTGGCAGTTTTCCTCCGGCGATGAGGTCGGGCTCTACAACGACGAGTTTGGCACGCTCAGGCTGACGGTGCCGTAATTCCATTTCCAGATTGAAAATCTCTTTGTCGGTTTGCCCGCAAGGGGTAGGCCGTGGTTGTAAAGACGCTAAAGCGTCAACAACCACGCTCTCGCCTTGCCGTGCTCCAGCACTGTCTGCGGCTCACCTTCGCGATCTTTTCAATCTGGAAATGGAAGGGGTTTTGCCTGCGGCCCGGGTTTGCGCAGGCCGAGCAGCGCGGGCATCAGCAGCTGCTCGAACACCTGGCCTGCGAACAGGCCGACCGCGCACAGCATGCCGAAATGCGCAGTGGGGCGGAAATCGGACAGTCCCAGCAGGCTGAACTGCGCAATCAGCACCACCGAAATGGCGATCACCGCGCGGCCCGAGGCCTCGACGCTGCGGATGATCGCGAACACCGGGCTGACGCCGCGCTGGATGCGGTGCAGGTAGCCGTGATAGAGGTGGATGGTGTCGTCCACCGTAATGCCGAGTATCACGCCCGCGATCAAGACCGTCGCCACGTCGAGCGCGATGCCGGTGGTTCCCATCATCACGAAAATGAAGAACAGCGGCGCCAGGTTGGGCACCAGGCAGATCAGCGCGCCACGGAAGGAGCGGAACAGCAGCGCCATCAACAGCAGGATCTGCAGGAAGGCCGAGGTGAAGCTCTTGATCTGGCCCTCGACGATGCGGTCCTCCTGATCGGAAAACAGCCGCCCCCAGCCGGCCATCTCGACATCTATGCCCTCGATCGGATGGGCTTGAAGGCGCGTCTCGATCCGCGCGAGCACCTTGCCGATTTCGTTGGCGCCATGGACGTTGAGGTTGAGCGCGATGCGGCCGCGCTGGAAATCGCGGTTGACCAGTTCGTACAGATCCTCGCCGTCGTAGATCAGCAGCAGCTGCTCGACCAGCTTGCGGTCGGCCGGTAGCGCGTCGTCGCCGAGTTCTTCGCCGCTGAAGGCGCGGTTCATTTCCTCGATCACCTCGACCAGCGAAAAGCTGCGATCGACTTCCGGCTGCTGCTCGAGCCAGGTCTGCAGGGCCTTGATCTGCGCCAGCGTGGCGGGGTTTTTCAGGCCATCGCGGTCGGGTGCCGTGAGCACGACTTCCATCGTCGTCACGCCGGACAGGCGGGATTCCACCCGGTCGGTGCTGCGGCTGATGCTGTGCTCCGGCGCAAAGAACTCGATCAGGTTGGATTCCACCTTCAGCTGCAGGGCGAGCGGAATCGCGGCCAGCACCAGTAGCAACGTGCCGATCAGCACGGCACGCGCGTTGCGCAGGCTGAACACAGCCACCGCGGCGGCAATGCGGCGCGCGTAGGACAGGCCGGAACGGCGGCGCGGCCAGCGCGGCGTATCCCATTTCAGCAGGATCGGCGGCACCAGGATGAACACCACCAGGAACACCATCAGCGTGCCGATCGCGCCGGACAGGCCAAAGGTCTGCACGGGCGGAATGTCGACCCACAACAGGCTCAGCAGGCCGGCGCCGGTCGTCAGCACATTGAACAGCCCTGGCGTGAAGGTCTCCGACAGGGCACGCTGGATGCGCTTGGGGCGTGACAGCAGCGCAATGCGGCCGCGCTGGATTGCCGCATACAGATGCAGCAGCGTTGCCGTGGTGTAGGCGGCCATCAGGGTGGGGATCATCGCGGTGATCGGCGTGTACGGCTGGCCCGAGGCGACGATGCCGGCCACGCTGACCATCACCACCGTGCCCATCGCGAGGCCGCCGACGATCATCGGCCGCACCCGTCCGACCACCCACCACAGCAGGGCCAGACCGATGACCACGGTGAGCGGAATGAAAATCGCGCTGTCGCGCCACAGCGAGCGCAATTCCTCGACCGTTTGCGCCACGGTACCGGCGGTCGCGGTCTGGCGGGCGTCGAGTTTCTCGTCACGGATGGCGGCGTCGAGCGCGATCGCGATGTCACGGCGGGCGAGGCTTTCTTTCAGCACCTTGGGGCGCACCACCAGCGCGACCGCCTTGCCGTCGGTCGAGACCAGCGTGTTGGGGGCGAATTCGTCGCCGAGTACGCGCGCCTTCCATTCGTTGGGCGTGCGGGACGTGAGGTTATCCGGGTCGACCAGCAGGGCCACCTCGAAGCCGTCGTCGGTCGCGTCGATGTGCTCGATCGTGGTGAGCGTGAGCACGCGATCCACCGAGGGATGCGCATCCAGCTTCTTCGCCACGCGATCGAGCGCGCCGAGGAAAGCCGGGCTGAACAGGTCGTCGCCCTCGAACAGCGCGATCAAGGCCTCGTCGCTGGGAAACTCCTTGAACAGCGATTCGCGCAGCTGGATGATGGGCGCGTCGGCAGGCGAGTAGATGTCGCCCGCGTTGTTGAAGTGGATGTTGAGCAGGAAAGGCAGCGACGCCGCCTGCAGGCCGAGCAGGATGGCGAGCGCCAGCCATGGCGGCAACATCCGGCTGCCATTTACCCAGGCTTTCAGCATGCGCATGCGCCCGGCCCGTTCAGAACTTGGTGCGCAGTCCCAGCGTGATCAGCGAATGGTCCTGGTGGAAGCCGCCCAGGGTGCGCTTCTCGCCGTCGAAATAATGCCCGGCAATGTAGAGCTCGTGCGGCTCCCAGCCGACGTAGCTGAGTTTCGGGCCGAGGTAGACGTCGCGCACGTTGAAGCCGGTGGCAAAACGCAGGGCCGCTCTCCAGCGCCCCTGCCCGAAGGTGGTTTCGATCTCGCCGTTGGCGCCGTAATACTCCTTCAGCTCGAGGATGCTGCGGTCGGTCTGCAGCGCATGCGCGACCAGTTGCAGGTTGACACGGGTGTCGCCGCCGCCGGGGAAGAATTCCAGCGCGCCGATCCAGTCGAGCGACTCGGTCTTGTCCATCGCGGTGGTGGCAAGGGTCACCGGCACGTCGTCGGTGTAGCCGACTTCCATGCGCCAGGTGAGGCCGCCGCTGACCAGTTCCATGTCGGCGCCGACGAAGGTGTTGTACGGATGCACGGCGGTCAGCGAGCGTGTCGGCAGGTCGACGCGGTAATACGGCAGCGACTGCCGGGTGCGCGCCAGCGTCAGGCCGTAATCGAAGGGCGCGCCGGTCTTGGTCAGCCGCAGGGCGCCGCCGCCGCTGCCGTGTTCGTCTTCTTCAATGCGTGCGCCGCTGACCCAGCCGGTCAGCGCCGGATCGATTCCGATGATCTGGCCTGTGCTGCGGTTGACCGGGCTCCACACGCTGGCCACGTCCGGCAGCTGCGCCGCGCGGAACAGCGGCAGGAACACCGCGTCCAGCTTGTAGTCGCCCATCGTCTGTTCCCAGCGCGCGGCCGGTTGGGCACGGCGGCGGTCGGGCAGGTCGTCGAGCACGAAGCGGGTGAGATCGGCGCGGCTGACGCGGTCGGCCAGCGGAATCTCGTCGGCGCGGCCCCAGATGATGGTCTGTGCGCCGAGCGTCAGGCGGGTATCGCCGTTGCGGTAGCGCACGTAGGTGTCGCCATAGTCGGCCAGCATCTCTTCGTGGTCGATGCTGCCGCCCGCCTGCGCCATGCCGTCGAGCCGCGCGCCGGCACGCAGTTCCCAGTTGCGGCCGGGCTGCCACAACACATAGGCGCTGGCGCGCAGCGTGGAATAGCTGTCGGCCTCGGGCGCGTCGGGCAATGCGCCGGCTTCCAGCAGCAGATCGTCGACGCCGAACTTGAGCGAGGGCTTGAAGCCGCGCGCCACGGGCCTGCGGCTGCGGGTGACGGGCGGCGGCAGATCGTCCGCCGTGCTTGCCTGCTGCGGAGCGGTGGGCACGACCTCCGGCTGCGCAGCGCGCGGCGTGCGCGTCGTGGTGCGCGGCGGCGGCAGGTCGTCGGGCGCTTCCTGGGCACCCTCGCGCGGCGGCGGCAACTGGGCCATCGCAAGGCCGGGCAGGGCGAGAGAGAGGCTCAGGGTCAGCAACAGCTTTTTCATGGGCGATACTCCGATTCCAGGCTTTCGTCGGCCAGGGCTTGTGAGGTGAACAGTTTGGCGGGCAGGCGCTGGTCGTACAGTGCGGCATCCACCACCATGCGGGTTTCGTGGCCGCTCGAAAGGTCGATCATGCGGCTATCGGTCAGTGTCCAGTAGCCCTGGTTGCGTTTCTTGCCGCGCAGCAGCCAGCGCTTGCCGGGCGAGTCGGGGTCTTTCTCGAAATAATCCACGCGCTGCGGAATCGCGGTGGCGGGATCGATCCAGCTGATGCGTTTGCTGTAGACCGAATCCTTGGGGTCGACCGGCACGCTCTCGAGCACGTCGCACAGGATGCCGTTTTCGGCCTGCTTGCCGAGCAGGCGATGGCGGTCCTTGGCGGGCTTGCGCTCCTGCAGGTCCTCGAAATACAGGTCGGAGCCGACAAAGCGACCGCCCTTGCGGTCGCTGGAAATGCGCCGCACGCGGTCGAGCGCGGGCAGGTACAGCCACTGGTCGGTGTCGCCGTCGGCCTTGTCGATGCTCAACAGGCCGGTGCCGGCGATGTCTTCCGGATAGACGAAGCGGATCAGGTTGGCGGTTTCGCCGCCGGACTTGTCGAGTCGGTAGGTGACGATTTCGCGAATGCGCGGGGCGCGGCCTTTCTCGGTCAGCACCATGCGCCCCAGCGTGGTGAGGTCGCGGCCATTGGGCCGATCGTAGACTCTCTGCGCCAGCTCGGCCGCGCTGTCGGCGTGGGCCGGACTCACGACGAGCAGCAGCGCGAGCAGCAGAAAACGGGCGAAATTCGACGACGGGCAGAGGGGCATGGGGGTTCCGGACGGTGAGGCGCACACTGACTAACGGTTTGTCAGGTTTTAACTTTACCGCAAAACCGGCGCGCTGCCTGCGCAAGCACTGGCTTCCGGGACTTGAATATGATAAAAGGACAGTATTATCTATTGACGGGTGAGCAAGATGGCATCGATCCCCCTCGATTTGCTGCAGAAATACAGCGTGCCCGGCCCGCGCTATACGTCGTACCCGACCGCGCCGTATTTTCATACGGGCTTCGGCGAGGCCGACTGGATCGATGCGCTGGCCGCCCCCGCCCCGGACCGCGGGCTGTCGTTGTATGCCCACATTCCATTCTGCGATTCGCTCTGCTACTACTGCGGTTGCAACATGGTGGCGACGCGCGACTATGGCAAGACCGTGCCCTATCTCGCCGCGCTCGACCGCGAAATGGCAGCGACGGCGGCGCAGGTCGATCCGGCGCGCGTGGTGCGTCAGCTGCACTGGGGCGGCGGCACGCCCACCTACCTCAATCCCGACGACATCCGCCGCCTGATGGCGAGGATGCGCACGCATTTCACGATCGCGGACGCTGCCGAGATCAGTTGCGAAGTCGATCCGCGCGAGCTGACGTTCGAGCACCTGGCGGCGTTGCGCGAAACCGGCTTCAACCGCGTGTCCTTCGGCGTGCAGGACATGGACCCGGACGTGCAGCAGGCGGTCAACCGCATCCAGTCGGAATTCCTGATCCGGCAGGTGCTCGACTGGTCGCGCGAGCTCGGCTTTTCCAGCATCAACCTGGACCTGATCGTCGGCCTGCCGAAGCAGACCGTCGACAGCTTCCGCCGCACCCTCGAGCGGGTGTCGGTCTGGGCGCCCGACCGCCTGGCGGTGTTCGCCTACGCCCATGTGCCGTGGATGAAGAAGCACCAGTCCCTGATCAACGAAGCCGACCTGCCCGATTCGGCGACGCGGCTGGCGCTGCAGCAGGCGGTGAACGACGTGCTGGGCGCGGCGGGCTACGTCAACATCGGCCTCGACCACTTCGCCCGCCCCGACGACGAACTGGTGCGCGCGCAGCAGAACAAGACGCTGTGGCGCAATTTCCAGGGCTACACCACGCACAAGGACTGCGATATCCTCGCCTTCGGCGCTTCCAGCATCAGCCAGACCGCCGACGTCTACATGCAGAACGCAAAGAAGCTCAAGTCGTATCAGGCGCATGTCGACGCCACCGGCTTTGCGGTCGAACGCGGCCTGAAACTCACACTTGACGACCGACTCCGCCGCGACGCGATCACCCGCGTGATGTGCGACCTCGAACTCGACTTTGCGGCATTCGGCCGCGAATGGGACATCGCGTTTGCCGATTACTTCGCCGATGCGCTGGCCGACCTGCGCCCGCTTGCCGCCGACGGCCTGGTCGAGATCGCGCCGGACCGGAT
>DAHWJK010000100.1:0-3936 GCA_027344185.1 Thiobacillus sp. | reverse complement strand
CTACCATCCGTGGTCGCTTTCGGTGGAAGAGGCGGCCGAACGCGCCAAGGCCTGCGAAGCGGCGGCGCTGGCAGTCGACAAGCGGCTCACCAACTCCGAAGGCGCCGGCGTCAGCCTGCACACCTCGCAGTTCATCTACGCTAACAGCTTGGGCTTTTGCAACGGCTATGCCGGCTCGCGCCACGGCATGTCGGTCGCGGTGATCGGCGAGGACAAGGGCGCGATGCAGCGCGACTACTGGTACACCAGCGCGCGCAACGCCAACGACCTGGACTCCGCCGAGACCGTCGGCCGTATCGCCGGCACCCGCACGGTGCGCCGGTTGAATGGCAAGAAGCTCGACACCCGCACCTGCCCGGTGATCTTCGAAGCGCAGATCGCCACCGGCCTGATCGGCAACTTCGTCGCCGCGGTCTCGGGCGGCAGCCTCTACCGCAAGTCGTCCTTCCTGCTCGACAGCCTGGGCCAGCAGGTGTTCGCGCCGCAGGTGACCATCCGCGAGCAGCCCTTCATCCCCGGCGGTCTCGGCAGCGCGCCGTTCGACAGCGAGGGCGTCGCCTGCCTCGACCGCGATGTGGTCAAGGACGGCGTGCTGCAGGACTATTTCCTGTCGACCTATTCGGCGAAGAAGCTCGGCATGAAAACCACCGGCAATGCCGGCGGCAGCCACAACCTGATCGTCACCCCCGGCGAGCACGACCTCGACGGCCTGCTCAAACAAATGGGCACGGGCCTACTGGTCACCGAACTGCTCGGCCACGGCGCCAACATGGTCACCGGCGACTACTCGCGCGGCGCCGCCGGCTTCTGGGTGGAAGGCGGCGTAATCCAGTATCCGGTCGAGGAAATCACCATCGCCGGCAACCTCGCCGACATGTTCAAGGGCATCGTCGGCATCGGCCGCGACATCGAGCGCCGCGGCTCCAAGCAGGTCGGCTCCATCCTGATCGACAAAATGACGGTGGCGGGCAACTAGAGAAAGCCTCGACTCGACCATGGCGCCTACCATTTTTCGCGAGGGCGGTTTCCGCTTCTTTTTCTTCTCTCGGGAAGAGCCTAGAATGCACGTGCATGTCAGCCATCCCGATGGTGAAGCCAAGTTTTGGTTGCTGCCGGAATTGGCGCTCGCGACGAGCACTGGACTATCGGCTCGGCAAGTCAAGGAAGCGCAGCGACTCGTCACGGTTCACCTGGAGGAAATCGTCCATGCCTGGCACACCCACTTCCCTGGTTGAAATCACGCATGTTTCAAAGCATGGGTTCTGGCTGCTGCTTGCCGACGAGGAACTGTTTTTGCCATTTGCCGATTTCCCGTGGTTCCGCAGCGCAAACATCGAGCAACTATGCCATGTCGAGCAAGCTTCCGATAACCACCTCTATTGGCCCGCTCTCGATATCGACCTGGCTGTTGAATCCATCCGCAACCCAGGTGCCTTTCCCTTGATTGCCAAGCCCAGTTCCCTCGACAGCGGGAAGGCTCGCGACCTCTAGAACCTCGAAGTTGCTGCCTAACCAAACTCCGGTAAGCCCCTCTCCCGTCGCGGGCTAACTTTTCCATGCAAGTTAGCCGCCACCTCGAATTCAAACTCTTCGTCGCACTGTGTGCCCTACTCCTACTCGCCGCGTGCGAGCGCGCGCCGACGCTGCCGAAGCTCAACCCGCACGACGTCATCGTCGCCTTCGGCGACAGCCTCACCCACGGCACCGGCGCGAGCCGTGACACCGCCTACCCTGCCGTGCTGGCGAGCCTGACCGGGCGCACCGTGATCAATGCCGGCGTGCCCGGCGACACCACCGCTTCGGCACTGCAGCGCCTGCCCGAGGTACTGGCCGAACACCGGCCGCGGCTGGTGCTGCTGTGCCTGGGCGGCAACGACATGCTGCGCAAGCACCCCGAAGCTACCACCGAAAGCAATCTTCGACTGCTGGTGCAGACGATTCGCGCCAGTGGGGCGGAGGTCATGCTGATCGCCGTGCCCCAACCCACACTGTTCGGCGGCGCGCCGGATTTCTATGGCCGCATCGCCAAGGACATGCAGTTGCCGCTGGAAGACGACGTCTTCAACACGGTGCTGAAGGACAACCGCCTCAAGGCCGACCCCATCCACGCCAACGCCGCCGGCTACCGCGTGGTCGCCGAATGGCTGGCCGAATTCCTGCGGGAGACCGGCGCGCTGTGAAAACCCTGCTCGCCCTGGCCCGCCTGATCGACGCGCTGACCGAGCGCGTCGGCCGCCTCGCCATCTGGCTGGTGCTGATCGCCACGCTGATTTCGGCGGGCAACGCGCTCAGCCGCTATCTGCTCGGCGAAAGCTCCAACGCCTGGCTGGAAATCCAGTGGTACCTGTTCGGCGCGATGTTCCTGCTGGCCGCGGGCTATACGCTGAAGCACAACGGCCACGTGCGCATCGACATTGTCTACAATCGCTTCGGCCCGCGCGGCCAGGCGTGGATCGATCTTGCCGGCGGCCTGCTGTTCCAGCTGCCGATGGCGCTGCTGCTGATGTGGCTGTCGTGGCCGATGTTCCATGAGGCCTGGGTCACGCACGAAATGTCGCCCGACGCCGGCGGCCTGGTGCGCTGGCCGGTGAAGCTGCTGCTGCCGCTGGGTTTTGCACTGCTCGCGCTGCAGGGGGTGGCCGAAGTGATCAAGCGCATCGGCGTGCTGTCGGGCCATCTGATATTGCCGCGCGAAGCGCCGGAAGAGGAAGTCTGAGCGTGGAATTCCTCGCGCCGCTGATGTTTGCAGGGCTGGTGTTCTTCCTGCTGTCCGGCTATCCGGTGGCGTTTGCGCTCGCCGCCAACGGCCTGCTGTTCGCCGGCATCGGCATCGCTTCCGGACTGTTCGACGTGTCGCTCCTGCACGCGCTGCCCGAGCGCGTCTACGGCATCGTCGCCAACCCGACGCTGCTGGCGATCCCCTTCTTCGCCTTCATGGGACTGATCCTCGAACGCTCGGGCATGGCCGAGGACCTGCTCGACACCATCGGCCAGCTGTTCGGCTCGCTGCGCGGCGGGCTGGCCTACGCGGTGATCCTGGTCGGCGGCCTGCTCGCCGCGACCACCGGCGTGGTCGCCGCCACGGTGATCGCAATGGGGCTGATTTCGCTGCCGGTGATGATGCGCTACGGCTACGATAAACGGCTGGCGTCCGGCGTCATCGCCGCCTCGGGCACGCTGGCGCAAATCATTCCGCCGTCCTTGGTTTTGATCGTGCTGGCCGACCAGCTCGGCGCCTCGGTCGGCGACATGTACAAGGGCGCGCTCGTCCCCGGCCTCGCGCTGGTCGGGCTGTATCTGCTTTATGTGTTCGGCGTGACCGTGTTCAAACCGCTGGCTGCCCCCGCGATGCCAGCCTCCGCGCGCACGCTGCATGGTTCAGCGCTGCTGTTGCGCGTCTTCACCACGCTGCTGCTGCCGCTGGTGCTGATCTTCCTGGTGCTCGGCACCATTTTCCTTGGCGTCGCCACCCCCACCGAAGGCGGCGCGATGGGCGCGGCGGGCGCGCTGCTGCTGGCGCGCGGACGGCTCACCCGCCTGCAGCTCACCCAGGCGATGGACAGCACCACCCAGCTCACCACCTTCGTCATATTCATCCTGATCGGCTCGACGATCTTCACCCTGGTGTTCCGCGGGCTCGATGGCGACGTCTGGGTCGAGCACCTGTTCGACCAGTTGCCCGGCGGTGTGCTCGGCTTCCTCATTGTGGTCAACCTGATGGTGTTCATCCTGGCGTTCTTCCTCGACTTCTTCGAGATCGCCTTCATTGTCGTGCCGCTGCTGGCGCCCATCGCGTACAAGCTCGGCATCGACCCGATCTGGTTCGGCGTGATGCTCGCAGTCAACATGCAGACCGCCTTCATGCATCCGCCCTTCGGCTTCGCGCTGTTCTATCTGAAGAGCGTCGCGCCCAAATCGATCCGCACCGCCGACATC
>DAHWJK010000090.1:0-2273 GCA_027344185.1 Thiobacillus sp. | reverse complement strand
CCGGAGCAGCCGCTCGTAACTGTCCCGCACCGCCTCATAGGCTTCTATGGCGGCCCTACCGTTTCCTCGTGTGGTATGACTGATCGCGACGCGGAACCGAGATAACGCCTGCTGTTCCAGCCCTGCCTCACCCTGGCTGGCAGCGATCCGTACGCCCGCCTGCGACCAGGCCAGCATCCTGTCCCATTCGTAGCGGGCCTGGCAGTCGGTCGACACTGCTTCGGCGCATTGCCACACCACAACCCAATCCGCCCCGGCCATGCTCTCTGCCAGCGCCCGTTCCTGCTGTCCCGCGATGAGCCGCGGCAGTTCGATCAGAGCAAAGCTGTTTACGGTGCCCACTTCGTCTCTGACGGCCGCGTCGCAGAACTGGGTCCAGAGATGCTTGAACAACTTCGCCCGGCCCGCGGCAGAATCCACCAGATAAACGGCAGGGGTGGTCGTCTCGTCCGTCAGCCAGTCTCGCAAGCTCTTGTGAAACGGCGCCCAGCCCTCAGGGCGGCGCTCAAACAGGCTGCCAAGTTGCTCCAGCCTACGGGCCTGCTCGCGCACACCCCACCCAAAGAGGCCGGTCAGCACGTCCTCCGGCACCGGGTGCTCGGCCGCAACCAGCACCTCCAGCAACGGTACCATGTCCCGCTCGTATGCCGCCTCATCAGGGAACTGGCGCTGGAACCAGGACAAATATAGCGCAGCCAGTCCCTTCGGCAGCCCTTCCTGCGCGTTCAGGTCCAGCAGCCCAGCCTCCACGCCAGCCCGGAGCTGGCGCAGATACTGGAAGCTGCCGGAGCAGGCCGCGAGTATGCGCTCCTGCAGCGCGCTCTCCTCCGCCGTCACGGACTGACCTCGCCAACCTTGCACATAACGCTGCAAATCATCTTTGTTTTGCAGCGAGTCGGGATCAATCCACTGCTGCTGCAGGCCGGCGAAGGGCCGTACTACCGCCGGATCCCGACGGCTGGTCACCAGCAGTCCGACCCATTCGGGAAGCCGCGACGCCCCCTCAGCTAGTACCTCAGCCAGTTCGCTCCGACCGTCCCGGATGGTCTCGTCCAACCCGTCGATCACGATGAGGAACCGGTCCGACCGCCGGTCACCGTCGATCCCGGCCCGCAATCGCTGCACAAGCAGCCAATCGAACAGCTCGGCGGCCGTTTTATTCTCGATCTCCGTTTCTTTTGGGTCGTCGATCTTCAGCCGGTCAAGTAGCAGAGCCCGGTAGTCGTGCAGCCGCGTCGCGGCCTGGAAGGCCAGCGTGCGCAGCACCCGTCGCGGGTCGCTCCGGTCAGACAGAATGTAGCGGCACAGATTCAGTCCGATCACGTTGGACCGGCCGAAATGCGCCGTGTGGGCCGCAAAGGCGCTCTTACCACTGCCAGGTGCGCCAGTCAGCCAGAATAGGCGCGAGGCCGATTGTTTCGTCCGCCATGCTTCCAGTTTTTCGTGCAGCCACTCCCGGCCAACAAAGCCTTCCACCAGGGGCGCGATGTCGGCATCCTGCGAGATCGGCTTAAGCCAACGTCGCAGCGCCTCAATCTCCCCCGCGAAGCGCTGCGCGCGATCGCTTGCCAGTAGGTCGCGAAGCTCTTTCAACTTCTCCGCATACCATGTCTCGAAGGCGGCCGGGTCGTCCGCTCGCCGCTTACGCCAATCGTGCATGTCGAGCCACTGGATGTGTCCGATCGTGACCGGAGCTCCCACCATGTCCTCCGCCTCCACCAGAACAGTGGCGATTGTTGCCCCTTTGACGTTCAATGCGATGGCAAGTTCGTCGAGGCAGACGCCCGGGTCGCGGGTAGAGTGTTTTGACAGGATTGCAACGGTCCAGTCGCTTTCGGTTAGACCTTGCACGATGCTGCGCCGCCAGTCATCGCCGACCCTTATCTTGTCTGCATCAATCCAGACCCTATGGCCCGCCGCTTCCAGGTCGGCCTTTATGCGCTGAACCAGCACCTCATTCTGGTCATGTCCATAGCTGAGGAAAATATTCACCTGCACCTCGGATATTTCTTGAAATCATTCAGACGGGTCATGGCGAAGAGCCCGGTTTTCCCGGAGACCATTTTTTAGCCAGGCTTTTGTAAAAAAGTTACTAATAACCTGAGGTTCCGTTGACTCGAATGTGAGTTGGCGCGGCTCGGGCGGGTATGATTCGCTGAGCTTCCCCGGAGGAGGCTTGCGATGACGGTAGCGATAACGCGTTTGGACTTGTCGGCTATGGCGCTGCGCGAGCGGGCGGCTCGTGCGACGGATGCGAAAGTTTCGAGGCGGCT
>DAHWJK010000076.1:0-5448 GCA_027344185.1 Thiobacillus sp. | reverse complement strand
CCATCGCTTCAAGTCAGCCGGCATTTTTTTGATCAGCAGGGTGGCGTCATTCATTTTGGCCTCCGATATATATATCATATGGATAGCGAAACGGTATCAATGCGGCGCGGGCATGTCAACGAAATCCCGGTTTTCAACACTTTTTGTTAATGGCTTGGATCAGCCCCGGTTTTTCAAGCCCAGGGAGCTGACGGCTCCCGGCGCCCGCGCAAGCGGGCCGGTTGCCCGTCAGCGTTTGCCGAACAGTTCGCGCCCGAACCCGGGCCACTGGCCGAATACGCGGACGATTTCAGGGCCGGTGGCCAGCCCGAGCGCATGGACCAGGACATTCAGCAGGATGAGGGCGAGGGTGATCGGCGGCATGGCGCTGAGCATGGGTTCAGCCGGATTGTTAATGTTTTCGGCCATTGCGGCGCACGCGGATGACGGCCCGGGCTTTCCGCATGAGCCAACCGGCTCAGGCGAATGCGCCGGACGGGACACACGCCAATAACACGGCGCCGGTAGTCTGCGGAAGGTTCGTCCTTACCCATACCGGAGCGCTTCGATGATGACAAAATCCCTCGGCATGCTGGCCGCCGCCTTGTTGCTGACGCTGGGCGCGCCTGCCGGCGCAGACGACTTTCGCCATGGCTCGGCTTCCTTCGCGCTGATCGGCGACGTGCCCTACGGCAGCACGGTCGAAGCGAAATTCGACCATGTGATCGAGAGCATCAACGCGGCGCCGCATGTGCGTTTTGTCGTGCATACCGGCGACGTCAAGGCGGGCAGCGAGCGCTGCGACGACGCCTTGCTGCAGAAGCGCTTCAACCAGTTCCAGACGTTCAGGGACGGCGTGATCGTAACGCCCGGCGACAACGACTGGACGGACTGCCACCGCACCAGCAACGGCAGCTACCTGCCGACCGAGCGCCTGGCCCGATTCCGCGAAATCTTTTATCCGGTTCCCGGCATGACGAGCGGCCGGAATGCTTTCCCGGTGCGCACCCAGGCAGCGACGGCGGGCTTCGAGGACTACGTCGAAAACATGCTGTGGGAATTCCACGGTACCGTGATGGCGACGCTGCACGTGGTCGGCAGCAACAACGGCCTCGACCCCTGGAAGTCTATCGACCCGGCCGACAGCTACGATGCGCCGCGCCCCGATCGCCTGGCCGAAGTCCAGGCTCGCGAAGCCGCCTCGCTGGCGTGGATCGACGAGGTGTTCGCGCAGGCGGCCGCGCGCAAGTCTGCCGGCGTGATGATCGCGATGCAGGCCAACCCCAACTTCGACCTGCCGGCCGCCGACCCGGAGCGCCAGGGCTTCAACAAGGTGCTCGAGCGCATCACCCGGCATGCCGTTTCCTTCGGCAAGCCGGTGCTGCTGGCGCACGGCGACAGCCACTACTTCCGCGTCGACAAGCCGCTCGCCGGGCCGGTCAAGCCGTCGGGCAACCGGATGCTGGAAAACGTCACGCGCGTGGAAAACTTCGGCGCGCAGAACGTTCACTGGGTCGAGGTGCTCGTCGACCCGCGCGACCCGAACGTGTTCCGCATCGAGCCGCGCATCGTGAAGGCGAATCTGTTCGCGCGTTGAGCGGCCCCGCCGGCGGTGCGCCGACGGGTTCCGAAACGCGGGATTGAAGCTGCATGCTCCGCTTCGCCGCGCCGGCGGAGGGCGGTGGACCCCGCGGCGATCGCGCCAACACACGACGGCAACATTGGCGCGCCAGTATTGCCCGCATGCATCCTCCCAGCCACCCTGAAATCATCGCGGCCGAGTCGCGCGCGCAAGCGCGGCGGCGCGAGCCCTGGCGTGTGCTGCCGGTTTTCCTGGCTGTTTTTTTCGCCCTGCAATACGCATGGGAGATGGCGCGGGACTCCGCGGTCGAGCGCGTGTTCATCGATGAGCTCACTGTCCGCCCGGCCGCGTGGATCATCGACCGGCTGTGGCCGGCATTTCAGGTGCATGCCGAAGGGCACCGTTTGGTGTCCGCGGGCGGACGGCTCAACATCCTCAACGGCTGCGAAGGCATGGAAACCCTGTTCCTGCTGGCGGCGGCCTTCATCGCCTATCCCTTTGCCTGGCGCACGCGCCTGTTCGGCCTGACGGCCGGCGCGCTGCTGGTGTTCGCGCTCAACCAGGCGCGCATCGTGGTGCTCTGGCATGCCTTTCTGCACGACCGCGCCTGGTTCGGGGTACTGCACGGCACGGTATTGCCGGTGCTGCTGGTGGCGGCCTGCCTGATTTTCTTTCTCGCCTTTCTGGGACGCGAGGCGCCGCGCCCGGCATGAATTCCGCTCGCAGCGTCGTGCCGGGCATCGTCCTGCGCCTGCTGATCTGGCTGCCCCTCCTGCTGGGGGCGGCCTGGGCATGGGGATGGCATTATGCCGATTTCTGGCTGCCCCTGTATCAATACGTACTGGATTGGGTGCTGGCGGATTTCGGAGTGGTGTATCTGGGCATCGCGCTCGGCCATGAATATGTATTCGATACCCAGGTGATCGCCGAGCGCGCGATGCTGGTGCAGGGGCAGATTCTGCCTGCCGGTTTGACGGTGCATGCTTCGACGCCCCTGTATGTCGCGCTCATCCATCCGGTCGTGCTGGCGGCGGCGGCACTGGTCTGGCCGCTTCCGCACTGGCGTGCGCGGCTGCTGAGGCTGCTGCTGAGCCTGCCCTGCCTGCTCGTGCTGGAAGCGCTCGATGTCCCGCTGGTGCTGGCCAGCTCGATCAGGGATCTGCTGAGCTACTCGATCGATCCCGCAGCGGACGCGGCCTCGTTGCGGGTCGACTGGACGCGGGTGATGGACGGCGGCGGGCGTTTTGCACTCAGCCTCGCGCTGGCCTTCGCGGCCGCGCTGCTGCATCGGGCGTTCGAATCCCGGCGGGCGGCGAAGCGGGGCTGAGCGGTTTTTGCGGCCGGACCATGCCGCAGGACGCATGCCTGTCATTGAAGCCGGCTAGCCTGAGGCGGATGGATGCGCGCATTTTTTCGGATAAGCGAACGGGCTTGGCCAGGGTCCTGTTGCGTCTTGCCTTTCTGCTGACGTTTGCGGCGATCGCGCTCATGCCATACCGGCAGGCGCATGCACAGGCGGACGCGGTGCCGGCCGCGGTCGCGGACAAGATCGCGCCGGAAACCTGGCGCAAGGTGCAGGCGGGGGAGGTGCGCGAAGTGCTCGTGCTGTTCGGCGATGCGGCGATCGATGCCGAGCTCGAACGCCATCTGAGCCGGCGCGCGCTCAAGGCGGAGGATGCGGCGGCGACCGCCCTGCGCGCCGAGCGCTATCGCGCGCTCAAGGCGCGGGCGCTGTCGGCCTTGCCGGATGGCGACACGGAACTGCTGCGGGACTATCGGCATATCCCCATGGCCTTCCTGCGCTTGCGCGACGCCGCGGCGCTGCTGCGGCTGCTGGCGCGCGAGGAAGTGGCGGCCGTGTACGAGGACACCCGGCTGTATCCGCATCTGACCGAAACGCTGCCGCTGATCGGCCAGCCTTCGGTGAGCCAGATCATGGGGCGTACCGGCATTGGCGCCGCGGTGGCGGTGCTCGACACCGGCGTCGACTACACGCGCAGCGAATTCGGATCCTGCACCGCGCCCGGCGTGCCCGCGGGCTGCCGCGTGGTGGCGGCGCTCGACACCGCGCCGGAAGACAGTGCGCGCGATGCCAACGGCCATGGCACCTGGGTGGCGGGCACGGCGACGGCGGTCGCGCCCGGGGCGGGCATCGTGGCGATCGACGTGTTCGACGGCAATTCGGCCAGCAGCGTCGACATCATCGAAGGCATCGACTGGGCCATCGCCAACCGCGCGGCCTACAACATCGTCGCCCTCAACATGAGCCTGGGCGACGGCGCCAAATACACCAGCGAGTGCAGCAGCAAGCTCAGCAACCCCTACCGGCAGGCCATCATCGACGCCCGCACGGCCGGCATCCTGAGCGTCGTTTCCAGCGGCAACGATGGCTACAGCGACGGCATTGCCAGCCCCGCCTGCACCCCGGAAGCCGTATCCGTCGGCGCGGTCTACGACGCCAACGTGGGCGGGCGCACCTGGACCGGGCCGGAGCCGGATTGCACCGACAGCGTCACCGCGGCCGACAAGGTGGCGTGCTTTTCCAACAGCGCCTCTTTTCTGACCCTGCTCGCGCCCGGCGCGCTGACCACGGTGACCGGCGTCACGGTCGCCGGCACCTCGCTGTCGGCGCCGGTGGCCACCGGCGCGGTCGCGGTGCTGGCGCAGGCGTTTCCCGGCGATACCGCGACCGGCCGCGCGAGCCGGCTCACCGCCAGCGGAAAATCCGTCACGGACGCGCGCAACGGCATCGTCAAGCCGCGCGTCGACCTGCTCGCCGCCCAGGGCCCGCCGCCCAACGATGCCTTCGCCCAGGCCGCGGTGCTGGAGGGCACCGGCGGCACGGCCAGCGGCTGGAACCTGAATGCGACGCAGGAGTCGGGCGAGCCCGCCCACGCCGGCACCGGCAGCGGCAAATCGGTGTGGTGGCTATGGACGCCGGCGGCATCCGGAACGGCCAGTTTCGACACCCACGGCAGCGGCTTCGACACCGTGCTGGCGGTGTATACCGGCAGCAGCGTGACGGCGCTCGCCGCGGTTGCCTCGAACGACAACGATGGCGCGGCGGGCAACGCCAGCGGCCTCGGCTTCGCGGCCACGGCGGGGACGACCTACCGCATCGCGGTCGACGGCAGTTCGGGCGCGAGCGGGGCGGTCAAGCTCGCCTGGACGCTGCTGCAGGCGCAGACCATCGATTTCCCCCCGATCGCCGACATGCCGGTGAATTCGTCGTTCAGCCTCGTCGCCACGGCCAGCTCGGGACTGGCGGTGACGTTCAGCAGCCAGACGCAAACGGTATGCACGGTTGCGGGCAGCGAAGCCAGCCTGATCGCCTCCGGCGTCTGCACGATCGCGGCCGACCAGTCCGGCAACGCCAGCTATGCTCCCGCCCCCACGGTCACGCAGAGCTTCGACGTCACTCCGCTCGCGCAAACCATCGATTTTCCCGCCATCGCCGATCGCACGCTGGGAGACCCGCCGTTCGACGTGACCGCCACCGCCAGTTCCGGATTGCCGGTGAGCATCGCCTCGCTGACGGCCGCGGTATGCAGCGTCGGCGGCAATACCGTCACGCTGCTGACGGCGGGGCTCTGCACGCTCGAAGCCACCCAGTCGGGCGACAGCCAGTACAGCGCCGCGCCGTCGGTTATGCAGACCTTCAGCGTGAACGCGGCCGGCAGCGTCAACGACGGCGATGTGCCGATGCCGCCGTGGGCGCTGCTGCTGCTCGGCGCGGGCCTGCTCGCGGCGATGCGGCGGCGCCTCGTATCCCGGTAGTGAAACCGGTTAGCCCCTGTCAGCCGGCCCGCCAAAGGGCGATGCGTATCCAGACGGCGTACCGCGTGGGCTGCGCCCACCCTACGGCCAATGCGAAGAGGGGCGTAGGG
>DAHWJK010000074.1:0-31432 GCA_027344185.1 Thiobacillus sp. | reverse complement strand
GCTTGATCGCTTTGTGGTTTCTACATCCTATGCCCTGGGCGGGATCGCGGGCGGACAGGACAGCACGCGCATGAGCTGGCTGTATGAGAAGTTCGCGGAAGAGACGGTTAGGGAACTCTCAAAACAGCAGAAGCCGGTCGTCTCGCAACGTTAAGAACTCAATCGATAATCAATACGAATGGAAATGGCCAGCGTGAGCTGAGAGTATCTAAGGGCGCTTCAAGGTCGAATTGTTTTTGCGCTCGAAAACGCCGCTAGAAATTTTCGATCCTGGCCCCTTTGCTTACGCGACCAGAACCGATACCGTTTTCTGGGCGGCCACAATCTGGTTGCGTCCGCAGCGTTTGGCTTCATAGAGTGCGATGTCCGATGTGCGGATCAGATCGGCAGGCGAGGAGACGGAAGCAAGCTCGGACGACGAGACGCCGAAACTCAGGGTGACCTGGCTGGCCACGGGCGAGGCTTCGTGGGGAAGGTTCAAGGCCAGGATGCGCTCGCGTATCTGCTCGGCCACGGATATCGCGCCGTTCAAATCGGTCTGCGGCAGCAGGAACGCAAATTCTTCGCCGCCGATTCGGGCCACCACATCGCCGGGACGGGACAGCGTGTGATGCATGGCCTGCGCAACGTCCACCAGGCACAGGTCGCCGGCCGGGTGCCCATAGTGGTCGTTGTATTCCTTGAAATGATCGATATCGACCATGATGAGCGACACCGGCGCATTGTTGCGTTTCGCTCTTGCCCACTCCTTGCCGAGTTCTTCCTCGAACAGCCGCCGGTTCGGAATGCCGGTGAGGCTGTCGAGACGGACCAGATATTCCAGCGCCTGTTCCACCTCGATTGACGAGTACAGTTCGCGGCGCAGTTTTTCCGCGTCTCGAAACAGACGGTGGACTAGGGCCGACGTGGCGAGCATCGCGAGACTGAAAATGACCATCATCAAGCCCATGACGAGATGGATGCGATCGCCCGCCAACATCATTCGGATGCTGATGGGGACCATGACCGGTATGGCGAAGCACCAATAGGCGTGGCGCACGGGCGACAGCAGCGGTACGGCGCCGGCCACCATGCCCCCCAGTACAAAAGCGAGCACGACCTGGTGCGGGAAGGAACTGCGATCAAACAGGAGAATGCCGGACAGCCCCCATACCATCCCGGCAGCGCATGCGCCTGCCAGGAAATACTTCGTCCACACAGCAAGGTCGGACGCGTTTCTGGGGGAGGCGTTTCTAAACGCCCGAAAGCTGAGGAATCGCGCCCCGGTCACGGCGATCAGCAAGCCTGCCCAGGTTAGCAGGACGGACGTGGGCACGGCGCCCCACAGCACCGCAGCAAGGATGAGTCCGACTGCCAGGTTGACGATCAGCGAGATGGAGAGCTGACGAAAGCTCTGCGCAATCTGCGGCACCAGGATGCCTGGATCCTGGGAATCGGAAGATGGCTGGACGGGGGTATCCAAGGCGAGCTCTCTCGACGGGTTTTCGGGCGCATTTCGCCTGCGCACACACGTCTACCAGTATAGGCCATGCTGCGTGGATCATGGCTCGGGCGTGCATGCGCTGCAAGGTCGAGGCAAGCGATAATCGAAGTCTGTTCTTGATGGCCTGAGCCGGGTTAAACTTTCTGCTCCGCTGCCTTATGGCCAATCCGGGGAATCACCGACCATGTCCCAGCAGCATCCCATCGTCGCCGTGACCGGTTCGTCCGGTGCCGGCCTGTCCACGATACGCCACGCGTTCAAGTTCATTTTCGAGCGCCTGAACATCAAGCCGGCGATCGTTCATGGCGACGGGTTCCGGCGCTATACAGACCGGCAGTTCGCTGCCCTGCTCGCGGAAGCGCGGGGCAGCGGCCGCAACATTTCGTGGTTCGGGCCCCAGTGCAATCATTTCCAGGAGCTGGAGTCGTTTTTCCGGACCTATGGCGAATGCGGCAGCGGGGTGATTCGCCAGTATGCGCACACGGCCGAGCATGGAGAGAAATTGGGCGTGCCGCCTGGCGAGTTCACACCCTGGGCGCCGCTGCCGCCGGGCAGCGATCTCTTGTTCTACGAGGGGCAGCATGGCGGCCTGGTGTCCAACACCTGGACGCGCCGCAAGGTCGACTCGCGCCACTTCCCGCCGGAAATCGACCGGCGGGTGGGACGCCCGGGCATCGATGTGGCCCAGCATGTCGACCTCCTGATCGGCGTGGCGCCTGCGATCAACCTGGAGTGGATCCAGAAGATCCACCGCGACTGCAAAAAGGGTATCTGCACGCCCGAAGAATCGGTGGAAACCATCCTCCGCCGCATGGACGACTACATCCATTACATCGTCCCGCAATTCGGCCTGACCGATATCAATATCCAGCGCATGCCGCTGGTGGACACCTCCGACCCGTTCATTGCGCGCGACGTGCCGCTGGCCGACGAATCGCTGTGCGTCATCCACTTTCGCGACCGCGAGCGGCATGATTTTCCCGAGTTGCTCAGGCGCATACCCGACGCGTACATGTCGCGCCCGACCACGATGGTGGTCCCCAACAATGACCTGCGCCTCGCCCTCGGCATGATTTGCGCCCCGATTCTGGCCAGGTTCATGGAGGCGCGCGGCGGCGCACCGGAAAAGTCCTGACCCAGAGCAGTTGAGTTGGGCGTTGCAGTGGAAGTCGCGTCATGCAGGTGGGGCCAGGTCTTGCATATACGTATGCATGGCAAGACTTGACTCCAAACTTTCCAGCTGTGCGTAAGCTTATTTGCTGCAGGTGCCTTTTGGAGCGCTTTGCCGACGAAGCTGTCGCGATAGATGTACAGCCCGGAATTTCCTGCCTCGGGCGGGTTGAATTGCTTGGCCTTGGCCGCTGCGGCTGGCGGCGTCGCGGGCTCATCCGTTTGGATTCGTTCAGTCGGGCTGCGTGATTCAGCAATAAAACGCCGAGGTCATTCGGGAGCCCCCTTGAGTCCAGGGTTCTCGGGTTTGCTGTTAGACTTTTCCGGTCACGTTTGATGAGCGGTCTCCCTTGGATTACGACTACGAATCTGCCCTGATTGCCTGCGCCCGTGGCGAGACCTACGCGCTGGAAAGCCTGTACGCACGGGAATCGCGCTGGTTGCTTGGGGTGTGCCGGCGAATTCTGCGCGATACCGCACTCGCGGAGGACGCGCTGCAGGATGCTTTTCTGAAAGTCTGGCAGCGAGCCCATACGTATGATCGCAATCTTGGATCGGCCCGCGGCTGGATATACACGGTCGTGCGTCATTGCGCGCTCGATCTTGCGCGAAAGGGCGGGCACGAAATCGCCCAGGAAGATCCGCACGCCTTGCTCGACGAGCCCGGCCACCGCGAAGACGAACGGCGTGGCGACGCGTTCGACATCGATCGTTGTCTGGAAGGGCTGGACGATCGTCCACGCGAATCCATCCTGCTGGCCTTTCTTGAGGGATATTCGCACGAGCAGGTCGCTGCGACGCTCTCCACGCCGCTTGGCACGGTGAAGTCCTGGATTCGTCGCGGACTGCTTGCGCTGAAGGATTGTTTGTCATGATTGACGAAGAACGCCAGGCCGACGCGGCCGAATACGTGCTGGGCACGCTTGATCCACACGCTGCCGAGGCACTCCGCGCGGCTGCCCGCGATGACCGTGACCTGGCGCGTGAAATTTACCGCTGGCAGGATCGTCTGCTGCCTTTGTTCAACCGGGTCGCCCCGGCATCTCCGCAACCGGAGACGTGGGCGCGCCTTCGCGACAAACTTTCGCGCCCATTACCGCCGTCGCGCTGGTGGCAATCCCTCCGCCTGTGGCAAGGATTGGTGGCGGCTACGCTGGTCGTTGCGGTAGGCCTCGGCATTCAGCTTGCCCGCATCCCGGAGGGGCCGGAGACGCGTTATGTCGCCATGTTGCAGACTCCTGAGCAGAATATCGGTTGGATCGTCGAGCTGGCGGATGCGAATACGGTTCGGCTGCGTCCGGTGGGGGCGCTCCCCGAGCTTCCGGCTGGGCGCGCCTGGCAGTTCTGGACCAAGCCGCAGGGCGCGGACAGGCCGACTTCGCTGGGTCTGGTGCCAGCCAATGGCGTGATCGAGGTGCCTCGCGACCAGCTTCCAGCCCTCGAAAACCAGCAGCTTTTCGAGGTGACGCTGGAACCGGAATACGGCTCGCCGACCGGCAAGCCGACGGGGCCGATTCTGGCGGTGGGACGCATGGTGGCGCTGGCAGATTAAAAATAATTTTCGCCTTGCTGCATCCGGATGGCGACTTCATGGGTAGTGCATGACAGGACAGCGCGTGCTGTTCCGATTTCACTCAATCCAATACAAGGAATTTACCCATGAATATCCGCAATCAAACTGCGCTCATTGTTTCATCCATTTTTCTCGCCGCTGCCGGAGCGGCCCAGGCAGACCATCACATGGTTCCTTCGGCAGTCTCGGTGCCTGATGGCAACGTGGTCATGATGAAAACCCTTGCGATGGGCCAGATCACATACGAATGCATGGAGAAAAAAGACGCGCCGGGTTCGTATGCCTGGACCTTCAAAATTCCGCATGCCTATCTGTTCGATACCAGCAATACGCAAATTGGGCGTTATTACGGTTCGCCCAAAGGCGCAACCTGGGAATCCAATGACGGCTCGAAGGTGGTGGGCAAGCAGCTTGCCGTGACGCCGAATACAGCCACGGCGGGAAGCATTCCCCTGCAACTGGTGCAGCAGAATGGGTACGAGGGCAACGGCGTGATGAACAAGGTCACGTACATTCAGCGCCTTGCCACGGTAGGGGGCACCGCCCCGACCAAGGCCTGCGCAGCCGCGAATGCCGGCAAGAAGGAAATCGTGAGTTACCAGGCCGATTACATCTTGTGGATGGCCAAGTAAGCGGCGTCAATAAAATAAAAGGGGCAGACTGAACTGCCCCTTTTTTAATTCATGTGGGGGGTGTTTACAGGGCAATCTATTTTTTTCTGCGCGGCTTCTGGTCGGCATACGCGCCGTAAGGCGTTTGGCGTAGCGCGTCTCGATAGTCGTCCGCGTTCTTGATGCGCGGCCAGGCCGAATCGAGGAGCGCGAGCCAGGCGTGCTCGTCCATGAAGGGCGCGATCTCCAATAAAAACGGCAAGGCTTGCGCATCCTCGGTTTGGTCGAGAAAGCCTTTCGCGATCGCATAGGGCAAATTATCGAGGTGTCCGATCATGGCTCGCCCTCCCTAAAGGTGAACGGCTGCTGGCGGGCGCCGGGGCGGGGTTCAGGCCAGGTAGGCCTTGGCTTCTTCACCCGGATTGGGCAGACCCGCGATACGCCATGCCTGGCGCGGGGAACGGAACAGGTGATGCAGGCAGTCCGCCTCCAGGCCGTTGAGGTGACAGATATGGCTCAGGGCCGTGACCGCGCCGAATTTCTGGAATTCATCGCGCAAGGTCAGCAGCAGTCCCTGCTGCTGGTCATCCAGTGCGCCCATGCCCTCGGACTTCGCGATGCGCTGCGCCAGCGCGATATCCCATTGCTCGGGATGGATAAAGAAATCATCCTTGTCAAAAAGGTAGCTGAGGTCTTCCGCGGCGGTCGGGTTCATGCGCTTGTCCTGTGTGCGGGGTTGCTGATGCCGGCTCAATCCGGTCAATCGATGCCGGTTGCGCGGCAATAGGGCTGATCGCAACCGACAGTCGAATGATGCCGATAACGGCGGCGATGGGCAGTGGGAGGCCGTCCGACTTCCCTGTAAGCCCAGTCTGAAAATGGGAGCAGGGCAAAGCTGGGGATGGTGGGTCGCAACGTACAAAAATTAAAGTTTTATAGACGGTCTGCGTAATAGCCCTCACAGTCCCGCAGGTCTCCCGGGCGCAACACGCGTGGACCCTAAAAAGCGGGGAAATCATGCACTGTCACTTTGCCGCGCGTTCCGTGGCCAGGTCTGGCCTTTGCGGCAAATGTCGGGTTCGTCCCGGCCGGCGCATCAGCGAGTATCGGACGGGCGTGGCGTGTTCAACTGGGCCAGCTCGGCTGGAAGGACAGAAGGGTGGAAACGCAGGGACAGGTCTTGTACCTGGGTGCTGCGCGGCAAGACCTGGCCCCCGAATTGTGTATCGATCCCTGGACGAAAAGAGGTGTCTGATGCCGAATGAGTTGAATGGCGGTGAGCCGCTAGATGTGAGCATGAAAACTTTGCGATTGCGTCCGGGTATTGTTCTGAATATTCAGAGAATGCGTCAAGGCGCGCCGGTGATCGGCGCGAAATTCATCGCGGCCATCGAAGGCAAGGGCGTGATGCTGACGCCCAGCGACATGGACGGCCACAAGTCGGAAATCATCGTGGGCGAGGAATACTTGATTCAAGGTTTCACCGGCCAGACCGATTTCTCTTTCGCTGCGCCGGTCTTGAAAGTGTTCACCGCGCCATTTGCCCATGCGCTCTTTGCTTACCCGCCCACGGTAAAAGCAAAGGCGGTGCGCAAATCGATGCGGATGAAAACGGTCCTGTCCGCAACAATCTCGCCCCGTGGCCAGGAAAATCCGCTCGAGGTCTCGATTGTCGATCTGAGCGTTGACGGCGCCATGATTTCATCGCCCGAATTCCTGGGGGGTGTTGGCAATCTCTTCGACCTGGTTATACCAATCACATTTGATGACGTGCACACCAGTCTCCATATCGTGGCCAAGCTTCGCCACAGGACAAGCCCGGGCAATGAAGAGGGCAGGATCGGCTTGTCTTTCGAGAATTTGTCCCTGGAGCACAAGCTGCTTTTGAATTATTTTCTCGGCACGATCACAGAAGAAAATTCTTTCGTCGTTGAGCTCTAGCTGCGATGTTTCAACAGGGTGTTCACCCGGAAGGATCTGGGAGAACACGAGCAAGTCGCTCTGGCGCTGGTTGATTGCGCTGGAGGGTCGGCGTCGTCAATCCTGCCCCCATCAAGGGTTTCGCTCAAAGCAAGTTGGCGCGCAACCAGGCCGACCGAGCAGATGCGGCCTGGCGGGCGCGCTTCTGTGCTGCCATGCGCCCCAGCGCGTGGACGCCGCCTGTCGCCAGAGACATACATAAAAAACTCCAAGCAAAACAATCTATTGGACTCACACGCCGAGCCGTGTGTCGCCCCATGGAGACAAATGGGGTCTGCTTTTGTCCAGCGTAATTCGCCCGGCGTGGGTTTGGATGGCGCAAGACATTGATTATTTTCCTGAAATTGAACTGGCACATTTGTCGCTAAGCATGACAATGAATGCATCTGCATTCGTTAATCCACTTCATCCAAGGAGATTGCAATGACACCTTCCCGTTACCTCACTCATCGCGTACTGGTTCTGACGCTCGCGGGCGCATTGGGCGCTGCCACCACGGTACCCGCCCTCGCTGCCGGGGCATCCGACTTCAAGAAATACGACGCCAACGGCGACGGCGAGATCACCAAACAGGAGTACACGGCCAAGGGCGGTGATAGCCAGATGTTTCTATCCATCGACGCGAATGGCGATGGCAAAGTAAGCCATGACGAGTTCGTCAAGCAGGGCAGCTCGTCCACGACGCCCGCTACGCCGGCGACCCCTGCTACGCCGGCAACGCCGGCAACGCCGGGCATGGGGCGCTAAGGCGCAGCCGGCAGGCTGACCCGGCAGCCAGTCGCTGAGACCATACGCGTCTCCCCCTCCTGGCGCTGCCTGGACTGCAGGCGCGACCGGGATTGTTCCGGGCAAGACCGGGCATGCCGATACGGCAACGCCCGGCACGCCTTATCGAAACGTCGGAGGCGCATTGCCTCGTCGGCGAGCAGTAGCAGCAAAACGAGGTGGGCCAGGTCAACTCTACGCAGTGAGTTTGTCGTCGAGCGATTTTGCCAATTCGCTTACGTCGGTGGCCGTTGCCAGTTCATGTTCTTTCTCGTCTGTGCTGGTGATGCCGAGGTGTTGGCAAATCTGTTCCAGCATTTTCAGGGTGGCGGTGCTCTCCTGCTCCGCGAGCATATTGATCTGCAGGTCGAGGTGGGCGCGCTTGTCGGCATCCTTGGTCAGCCGGTTCTGTGCCATCAGGACCAGCAGCGAGAGGAAGATCGCTTCAAGCGAAACCACCAGCGTGAGGAAACTGTACGGAAAGGGGTCCCAGGGTGAAATTGCCGAAACGGCGCCGAAGTTGAGCAGGATCCATCCGCCAAACCAGACAACGTGGAAGATAATGAATGGCGCACTGCCGGCGACGCGCGTCACGATGTCGGCCAGGCGTTCGGCGTCGGATCGGTTATTCTCCGCGTGTTTCTGCAGCCGAACGATATCCTCGATATTTTGTTCGGTAATCGCGTTCGGGCGGCCAAAAGGGAGCAGTGCCATGATATTGGGTGTGGGGTGCGCCCGTCGAAGCGAGCGCTTAGCTCAGTATCCCTTGTGGGCGGATTTTTGTCATAGGCCGGCAACCCCTTAAGACGTAGGAAAACATCCCGGCACGGCATCCCGGTTGCCTTGACGCGCCCTGTCGCCCAGACCGCCCCGCAACCCCCGTGCTACCCTCCATCCCGCCATGAGTATTTTCCAACTCCGACAACGTCTACGCGACCTGGGCGCTGCGCCCTGTCACGAGGGGCGCGTGCTGCGGGCGTGGGTTCAGGGGTGCTCGCTCGACACCAGGCGGCGACGCGCCGAAGACTTTCTGCCGCTGGCGGTGCGTAATGAGCTGCCGGGTCTCTTCGACGATTTGCGCGGGCTGGCGCGCGTGCATTCCGAACACCCCGGAGAGGATGGCTCGGCCCGCTTGCTGGTAGAACTCGCCGATGGCCAGGCGGTGGAAAGCGTACTGCTGCCGCGCGACGGCGTGTGCGTATCGACCCAGGTCGGGTGCGCGGTGGGGTGCGTGTTCTGCATGACCGGCCGCGCCGGCCTGCTGCGCCAGCTCTCCGGCGCGGAGATCGTCGCGCAGGTGGTGCTGGCGCGCAGCCGCCGCCCGGTGAAGAAGGTGGTGTTCATGGGCATGGGCGAGCCGGCCCACAATCTGGATAACGTGCTGGAGGCGATCGAGCTGCTGGGGGTGGAAGGCGGCATCGGCCACAAGAACCTGGTTTTCTCCACCGTCGGCGATCGGCGCGTGTTCGAGCGCCTGCCGCAATCGACGGTGAAGCCGGCGCTGGCGCTCTCGCTGCACACCACCGATCACGAATTGCGCCGGCGCCTGCTGCCGAAGGCGCCCGACATCGCGCCGGATGAACTGGTCGAGCTGGGCGCGGCCTACGCCCGCCACAGCGGCTACCCAATCCAGGTCCAGTGGACGCTGCTCGAAGGCATCAACGACAGTGACGCCGAACTGGACGGGATCGTCCGACTGCTGGCCGGCAAATACGCGGTGATGAACCTGATTCCCTATAACAGCGTCGAGGGTGTCGCGGGCTTCGACTTCCGCCGTCCGAGCTGGGCGCGTGCGGCCGAGATGGCGCGTCGCCTGCATAGGCGGGGAATCCTGACCAAGCTGCGCCATTCCGCAGGGCAGGACGTGGAGGGCGGTTGCGGGCAGTTGCGGGCGCGGGCGCTGGGTGGGGCGGCAGCAAGAGCGGTGGAAATAAACTGATTCAACCGATGGGATATGCTCCGGTCCGGATGAGGTTTTTTCAAGCGGGATGCTAAAGTGTTTGCCTGATTCCGTCGTTATGATTAGAGGGGCGCATTCAAAACGACTGTTACTCATCTGCCGCTTTTGCATCTTTCCTGCTCCTCGGCCATTTACACGTGAGGGCACATATCCTGCATCAGGGCGGGCTTGTCGTTCCAATTACATTAATTAATTCCGGGTATACAGCATGAACATGAAAAAACTTCTGTCTCTATTTGCAGCAGTTGCACTACTCGGTGGGTGCGCGGTGCACACACCTTCTGGATCCGTCGTGGTGGATCCCCATGGATCGGGTGACGGCTTCTGTCCTCCGGGGCAAGCTAAAAAGGGCAATTGCTGACTGACTTTTGTTTAAAGAAGCACGAGCCCGAAACTGGCCGACGACCATTCTTTTGGGGCGGCTGACAAAAGCCGGAAATGCAAAAAGGCCCGCATCGCTGCGGGCCTTTTTCGTTCAGACCAGGATGCATGGCAGACAACCCAGATTCTTCGGCTGTCCTTCGACGGGCAATCTCCGCAGGGTACGATCGTTTTCCACGAAGGATTCACAGCGGAGAACATGCCGGGCCAGGCGCCGGCTTTCCGCTAAACCTTCATTAACCCATCTCGATTCCTATACTGGGAGCCGGTCAGGGCGCATGGGTTGGAAGGTGGATCGGACATTGGATCTCATCCTCCATGACGTGGTCCGCCCGGTGGTGCTTGCCGCCCGTTATCTGGGCCGCTGGCTGGGTGCAGGCATGGTGAGCGCCGGAATGAATAGGTTCAGGAATGGCCATGTTGTTTGGTCGGCGCCACTGGCTCGTCGGACGCGTGCTCCTCCAACTGGGCCAGCGCCAGAAGGATATCCCGCATCGGGTCGTTTTCCGGTTTTTCCGGTCCCTGCATGCCTTCCTCTTCGGCGACCGCGATCTCGGCGGCATCGTATTGCCGGGATCGCAGCAGCTCGATTTTTTCCTTCCGCGTGAGCGCGGGGTGGTGAAGAATCTCCTGCGGGCTGGCCGCGGCCAGGGCGGGGTCGGAATGCGGCTGCGCTTGCCGCTGGGTTGCATTCTGGATCATTGGGCACATCCTTTCATGTTGTCGGGCGCGTGACCTCGCCCCTGGCGCAGGTCACGCGCCGTTGAAGATGCGACTTGCGTGGGGCAACGTTTGTTCCGGTTCGCGGCCCTGTACGCGGTACGGTCGCAAGCCTGCCTTGGGGCGGCCGGGTCGGCTTGTAGTCCTACACGCAAATCGGCAGCGGCGGACAGGCTTTCCCCCACGGCACGGGCATCCTGAGATCCTGCGTCGACGCTTGCTCAAGCATTGGCCCGCGCGCGAACCGTGTCCCGTGAGAGCCCGTATGAAACTGTCCATGCAGCACCTACAGCGTTACCAGCAGCTCGCCCGCCTGCTGTGGAAATACGGCCGTGCCGATGTCGTGGTGGGCATCGGCATGGAGGTTGCGATCGAGGGCGACAAATCGGCGCCGCCGCATCCTGGCGGCGCGTCGCCCGAGGAACTGGCCGACGACCTGGAGGCGATGGGCCCGACCTACATCAAGCTCGGCCAGGTGCTGTCGAGCCGGCCGGACCTGGTTCCCGCATCCTACATTGCCGCATTGTCGCGCTTGCATGACGGGGTAAAGCCGTTTCCCTTCGAGGAGGTCGAGGAGATCGTGACGTGCGAGCTGGGCGTGCGGCTGTCGAAGGCGTTTTCGAGTTTCGACGAAGTGCCGCTGGCGGCCGCCTCGCTGGGACAGGTGCATGCGGCCTCGCTGCGCGACGGGCGCCCGGTGGTGGTCAAGGTGCAGCGCCCCGCGATCGAAAAACGGATCGCCGAGGACATGGAAGTGCTGGGGGAGATTGCGGAATGGCTGGATGCCCATACGGACTTCGGCCGTCGCCACCGCCTGCAATTGATCATCGAGGAGTTCCGGCTGGTATTGAAGCAGGAGCTCGACTACGAACTCGAAGCCAACAACCTGCGGGCGATGGCAAAGAACCTGGCGGGATTCAAGCGCATCTTCGTGCCGCAACCCATCGCCAGCTATTCCACGCGCAGGGTGTTGACGATGGAACATGTGCGGGGGCGCAAGCTGACCGCGCTGGGGCCGCTCACCAGCCTGGAGATGCCGGGCGGCGAACTCGCGGAGGAACTGTTCAGCGCCTATCTGAAGCAGGTGCTGGTGGACGGCCTGTTCCACGCCGACCCGCATCCCGGCAATGTGTTCCTCACCAGCGACCATCGCATTGCGCTGCTCGACTTTGGCATGGTGGGCACCACGACGCCGGAGATGCAGGAGAACCTGCTGAAGATCCTGATCGCCGTCAGCGAAGGCAAGGCTGAAGACGCCGCCACCGTATTGATCGGCATGAGCCAGGTGGCCGAGGAATTCGACGAAACGAGCCTGCGACGCCAGATCGGCCAGCTGGTGATCGAGCAGCGCGACCTGGCGCTCGGGCGCATCAACGTGGGCAGGACACTGCTCGAGGTCAGCGAATCGGCGGCGCGCGACG
Source organism: Thiobacillus sp. (assembly GCA_027344185.1). Lineage (GTDB taxonomy): Bacteria > Pseudomonadota > Gammaproteobacteria > Burkholderiales > Thiobacillaceae > Thiobacillus. The sequence continues at coordinate 19,368 of DAHWJK010000074.1, read as the reverse complement.
GGCTCTATGTGCCGAGCGAACTGACGCTGCTCGGCAAGACCCTGTTGCAGCTGGACCAGATCGGCAAGATTCTGGATCGGCAGTTCGATCCCAGCGCGGCCATTCGCCGCAATGCGTCGGAAATCCTCGCCCAGCGGATGCGCAAGCAGGCAAGCCAGGGCAGCATGCTGAACTCGATCCTCGAGCTGCGCGACTTCGTGGCGGCCTTGCCGTCGCGGCTCAACCGGATCATGGATGGCGTCGCCAATTCGGAGCTGGAGGTGAGGGTGCGCGCGGTCGACGCCGGCCTGGTGATGGAAGGCCTGCAGAAAATTGCCAACCGCATCGCGGCCGGCGTCATTCTCGCGGCGCTGATCGTCGGCGCCTCGCTGCTGATGCAGGTGCAGACGTCATTCACCTTGTGGGGCTATCCGGGCCTCGCGATCCTGTGTTTCCTGGCCGCAGCGGCCGGCGGGTTCTGGCTGGTAATCGGCATTTTCATCCAGGATCACAAGGAGCGCAGCAAGTCCCCGCGTTAGCCAGGCGCACGGGACGACAGCATTTCAATCGCGAGGACAGGAGGGGCCGTGTCTGACATGAAGGAGACCATCAGGATGCGTTGCGTGAAACCCCGGCGTCTCGTCGTGCAGGGTGCGCTGCTGGCCCTGCTGCCGGGCGCGCTGCCTCTGCATGCTGCGCCCCTGCCGGCGGCTGCACGGGGCGAGATCGAGGGCATGCTGGCGCGCCTGGCGACGTCGGGCTGCCAGTTCAAGCGCAATGGCAGCTGGCATTCGGCGGTGGAGGCTCAGGCGCATTTGCGCCGCAAGCTGGAGCACCTGCTGGAACGGGACGCGGTTGCCAGTACGGAGCAGTTCATCGAGCGTGCGGCCAGCAAGAGCAGCATCAGCGGCCAGGCCTATCAGGTGAAGTGCGGCAGCCGGGCGCCGGTGCCCAGCAGCACGTGGCTGCGCGCAGAGTTGCAGGCGCTGCGCGCTGGACGCTGACGGCCGGTGCCGACGGGGCCGTCAAAACCAGAAGGAAATATCCTTCGCCAGGAATTCGTCGTGCGGCATGTAGTGCGAGCCATCGCACGAAAAGGTCAGGCTCACCATGCCGTTGAAAATGTTGATCGACGCCATCCGCAGGTAGATGGTCGGATCGGTCAGACGCAAGGCCTGCATGGCTTTGAGAATGCGGCTGATCTCGCCCGGCGCGATCGAGGCATCGGACGGATAGGGGTGCGACGGATAAATCAGGCAGATGTCCGGATCGCTCAGCGTTTCGTGATCGAGGATGCGATAGCGCAGGGGGTCGTCCAGCGTCCAGATCGTGGCCAGGCTGCTGGAAAAATGGATCTGGCACTGGAACACGCCGCGCTCGGTCAGCAGTTCCTCCAGGATCGACAATGCCGGTTCCAGATTGGCATCCATCGGACTTTCCACCCGGCTTTGCTGGAACACCGTGCGGCGGATCGCCGGGTCGCCCTTCACCTGGCGCCAGTCGCCCGGCTCTTCGTAAAGCGCGGACGTCACAGGCAGATCGCGCAGGTCAAAGGCAGCGCCGAGATAGCCCACCACCAGCGAATCACGGCACACCACCTGAAGCGCGGTCAGCGTGGGGCGGTGTCCGTTCTGTCCGATGTAGGCATCCGAGAGCAGAAATCCCCAGATGGGCACCGCCTCCTGCATATACGGGCGCTGTGAGCGGTCGACGCCGACATGACCGGGGATGACCCCGGCCGGGCCGACGTTGTTGCAGATCTGGATGCCGTTCATGCCCACGCAGTACAGCGTCGTGCAATGCGGAATGCTGGCAAAGTGCTCCGTCAGTACGGCATCGAGGGCATCGCAATCGCCCCATGCCGGTGCGCAACGCTCCGCCAGCTGGCTGAGCGGCTCCCGCAGCATCTGCGCGAGTTCCCCGCGCTGCTGGTGGATGCTGTCCTTCCATGAACGCTTCATCCCACGTCCATCCTTGCTGAATGTAGCCACCGGTTCAGGTTCGGTGGGTGCCGTGTTTTCGATCTGTGCAGCGGTGTTGCTACTCATTCGATGTACCTCTCACTCAAAGGGGGAGCCCGTCGAAAAGGCCGTTCCCGGGCACGCAACCCATGCCGGGAGGGCTGGCCGCACAAGGGCGCAAGCCCGCACCAACAGCTACCCTCAGCACAGGCCATGCCAGTAAATGCATTACCAGTGTTTTCATGGGCTTGATCGGAATGTCCGAGAGGGGCGGACTGCGTTGCGTCGCATTCGGGCGACACGAAACCGGCACCCGCCTGCAAGCCCTTGCCGGGAATGAACATTTCCTGTCTTGGAACGGAGACAGGGTGGGCCCGGTTTTCGCGAAGCGGAAAAAGGACCGGCGCGGGCACGCTCAATCGGGCGCCGCTTTTGGCCGATATCATGGCGTTCCCGCCCGTTGCCGCCACCGGATTGGTCGGACCGGCCTCCGATCCCGCCTTACGAAATCGTGGAGAACAGCGACAACATGCACATGATTCCCGCCACCGACGAAATCAAGCGCCGTCTGGACGAGGTGCGTGTGGGAAAAAGGTCGTCGCGCCGCCGCTTCACGTTCTGCCAATGATCCCCGCGCACATTCAACCGATGAAAATCCCGCCGCTATGAAAATCTGCCTGATGCTGCTTGCCATGCTGTTCGCCGTGCCGGCTGCTGCCGGTGTCTACAAATGGACGGATGCGCAGGGACGCATCCATTACACCGATGCGCCGCCGCCCGCGGCCAGGGCCACGCAGCTGAAGCTGCAAACCCATACCGGCCCCGCCGAAGTCAGCCGGATCGCCGGGGCGGACAGTGGCGTGACGATCTACACCACCGAATGGTGCGGGGTGTGCACGCGCGCCAAGGCGTTCTTCCGGCAGAACGGCATCCCTTTCACCGAATGGGACGTGGAGAAAACCGAGTACGGCGCAATCAAGCACAGGCAGCTGGGCGGGCGCGGCGTGCCGGTGATCACGGTCGGCGCGGAAAAGATGATGGGCTTCGAGTCCGGCCGCTTCATGGAAATGTGGAAAGCCACCCAGCGCACGAAGTGAATGCCGGCAGCACGGGCGTCGAATGCGACGAAGTGATCGGGCACGCAGCGGGCGCTGGTCCCACGGCGAATAGCCCGTTGTATCCTTCGGAAAACTGCGTCTTTACCGCGCTCGCTGCTGCACTACACTTCAGACGCTGCCAGGGGAAATGGCCAGTCGCGTGTTTGGCCGGTTCCGTCAGCCCGGGCAGCGTGTGCAGACCTTCGGGAAAACAGTTAGGAGCGAGGCATGAAACGACGTGACTTTCTGCGCCTGGCGGCGACCGCGCCTCTGTTCGCGGCGGCGCCGGATGTACTGGCCGAAGCGGGGGGCAAGGCGTCCGATTGGCGCACATATGAATTGACCTACGAGGTCGACCTGTCGGCCCTGAAGGGTCCGGGCCGGCTCTGGTTGCCCTTGCCCCAGGATGCGGGCGATTACCAGCGGGTGCAATCCGTCAGCTGGCACGGCGAGGGCGAGGCCGATGCGCTGTTACAGTGGGATGACACCTACCGGGCGCCGATTTTCGGTGGGGCATGGCGAGCTGGCGAGCCGGACCGCACGGTGGCCGTGATCGCCCGGGTTGCCACGCGCGACCGCCACATGGCTGCGGCCCGGCGCAATTTGCACACCCCGGACGAGGTGACACTGTATCTGCAGCCGACCCGGAACATTCCGGTGGATGGCATCGTGGCTGACACCGCGCACAGGATCGTGCATAAACTCCGCACGCCGGAAGCCCGTGCCCGTGCAATTTACGAATGGGTTGTGGACAACACCTTCCGCGAACCCAAGACGCGGGGCTGCGGACTGGGCGACATCAAGTTCATGCTGGAGTCGGGCAATCTGGGCGGCAAGTGCGCCGATATCAATTCGCTGTTTGTGGGTCTGGCGCGTGCCGCGGGCATTCCGGCACGCGAGTTCTACGGGGTGCGGGTGGCGGAGTCCGTCCAGTTCGGGTCGCTCGGCAAGACCGGCGACATTTCCAAGGCACAGCATTGCCGCGCGGAGTTTTTCTCGCCCCGGCATGGCTGGGTGGCAGTCGATCCGGCCGATGTGCGCAAGGCGGTGCTGGAAGAGAAGCTGGCGCTGAACGATCCGAAAATCGTCGACCTGAGAAAGCGCCTGTTCGGCTATTGGGAGATGAACTGGGTGGGCTTCAATCATGCGCGCGATTTTGCGCTGCCGGCGGCGACGGGCGAATACGTGCCCTACCTGATGTACCCCTACGCCGCGTTCGGCGACACCCGGCTGGACGGGCGCGATCCGGCCGATTTCAGGTTCCGCCTGAGCAGCCGCCGCGTGGCCTGAGAGGACAGCCCGCAGCGCGGTTCAGCTGCGCAAGTCCGACTCGGCCTCGGCAGTCAGGGCCGAGATGCGCCGCGGCACCATGTTGGCGTCCAGCAGGCGCTCGATGCGGGCGAACACCTCGAAGCGCGAGAACGGTTTTTTCATGAAGTCGTCGGCGCCGGTGCGGCTGCCGAAGAACAGTTCGGTCGCCTGTTCGTTGCCGCTGATCATGATGATGGGAATGTGCGAGGTCGCCGGATCCTTGCGCAGGGTGCGCAGCGCGGCGAAGCCGTTGACGCCGGGCAGGATGATGTCGAGGAAGATCAGGTCGGGCGTCTGCTCGCGGGCGACGGCGATGCCAGTTTCGGCATCGTGGGCTTCCAGTGTGATGAAGCCGGACGATTGCAGGATTTTCTTCAGCGCAAAGACGATGGTGGGCGAGTCGTCGATGATCAGCGCGCGGGTTTCGTCGCGTGCATTCACCCGTTTGTTGCGCCGCCGTTCTTCCCGGGTCGGCATCGCCGGCGCGGCCTCCACCGCGGCCGGGATTGCGGCCGGGATTGCGGCTTTCGCCGGGACGAAAACGGATCGAAGTTTGTCCAGTATTCCCACACTGCGCCCCTTGCTTGATTTGTGTTCGGCTTGTCGTGCGCCGGGGCCCGTGCAACCGGCCGGCGGCGATCAACTCCCTGAGGCGACTATAAAACAATGACGCGCAAAGTGGGCAGACCCAGTGCGACGGGCAGCCGGTTTCGTTGTACATTGTGTACCCGCTGCAGCCGGGTGGCTGCAGTGCCCCGTTTCCGTTGTCCGCACGGAGGAATCATGTTCAAGACATTCGCCCCATCCCTTGTCTGCCTGGCGCTGGCCGCCCCGGCACTGGCGTCCGACGTCACCTACCGCAAGGACATCCGCCCGCTGTGGACTGCCCAGTGCGCGGCGTGCCATGGCGCGTCGTCGCCCTACCTCGGCGATTTCCTGGAAAACAAGGACAAGTACATCAAGATGATGAAGGGGCCGCGCATGGACACTTATGCGGACCTGATCTTTTTTGTGGGCTGGCCGGACACCGGGGCGATCATGCGCCGGCTCGACGACGGCAACAACAGCAAGGACGGCAAGCCGGGCAATATGTATCGGTACCTCGGCGCAACGGACGCCGAGCGGCAGAAGCATTTTGAGGTTTTCAAGAAATGGGTCGGTGAAGACGCCTGGACCCACAAAGGCTGGGACAAGAAGGGCGACATGCCGGGCGTGACCAAGGAAGAACTGGCGAAGATGAAGGTGAAGTACTGACCGTGCCGCGCCGGGGTGAGAGAGGCTGAACGGGAAAGCCGGCCCGCAGGCAATCAGGCGTCGAACACCTCGTAGTCGATGGGCTTGAAACGGTAGTTGTTGGACTGTTCGGCGGAGCACGCAGTCAGGCCGACGATCAAATCCATCTGCGCAACGAAATCCACGTAGTCGCCCGCCTTGCTGCGGGGCGGCCTGACCGCGATCTCGCCGGTTTCGCCGTTGACGTCGACGTTCATGAAGACATTGAAGGTGACCGGAATCTGGTCGGGCGCGATGCCGTAGGGTGCGAGCACCTCTGCCAGGTTGCCGTGGCAGCCGCGGTGCGGATGGTCGTGGCCATAAAGGATGCGAAAGGTGTCGGCGGAACAGGGCGTCAGCAGAAAGTCATGGCGCCGCACGCGGTCTTCGCCGATCCGGAACATCGGCCTGCTGCGGTTTGAATACAGCAGGTCGCCGGTGGTCAGGAAGAGTCTCGACGCGTAATCCAGCGTGCGCCCCGAGGACAGATACTCCTGCGTGTCGTCGCGATTGAACGCGATCAGGTCGGCGACCTGCTCGCCCCTGGGGTCGATGACCCGCAGCCGCTGACCGGCGCGCAGCAGAAACGCAATGCCGGAGCGCGGTGCGATTTCAACGCGCATGAAACGGGCACGTCCATGCGTCGCCGACTGCGCGCCCGCTGTATTGCCGGGCTTCGGAGCTGGAGCCGAAGGGTTTGAGCATGGGGTTGCGGGTCCCTTCCAGCCGGGTGTCGCGCTCGATGATCGTGTCGCGGATAGTCCGGTATTTGCCGTCGCTGCGCAGGCGTTCGAATTGATCGTGCAGGTTGAACACCAGGGCCGGACGCAGGAAGCGCCGCGCGGTGCGGCTCGCGCCGGGATGCAGGCCGACGACGTAGTAGCCCCGTCCGCCGACGCTGAAGCTGAAGTCGGCGGCTTGCGGGTCCTTGCTGACCCGCGGGTCCCACTCGTGGTGAACGGCATCGGCATCGTGCATGGCCTGCAGATAGTGCCACAGCAGCGTTTCAAACGCCTGCTCGGTCAGCACCCCGCGCTGGCGGAACAGCACGACCACGCTGCGGAACAGCGTGGAATCCTGGTCGTATTCATGACTGAAGCACTGCAGGGCAGCGACGGTGGCCGCGGCCGGTCCGCAACGCAGGTCGCTTTCGATCTGATAGACGATCTGCCCGCGGTTGAGCGCCGATTTCGCGCCCACGCAGGGGAATGCATCATCGGCAATAAACTGCTCGAAGTGGCGGATCAGTGCTTCGTCCGAACAGATCCCATCCGGGTGCGCCTCATCTGTATGCGATAGGGCAGGTGATCGCGCTGGGCTATGCATGACGGCCTTCCTTCCTTGAACGGTGCATCCGCCCCCACGCTTTAGGCAGGCGAACTGGATCGATGGAATGGACCCCAAGCATGGAACGGACCGCCGCCGCGGGAAGTCATCCCAGGACGAGCTGCATGTAGGACATGACTGAAGCCAGCGTGGGCACGCGGGCGTTGATCAGGCTTGTGCTGCCATTTTTCGGCATTCGTCGGCACAGCGCCGGCACGCTTGGGCGCACGCCTGGCAATGGTCGTGATGATGCTGGCCGCACTCGGCGCTGCATGTTTCGCAGACCTGGGCGCACACCGCGCACACGGCCTGGGCAAATTCGCTGCCGCGCGCCATGAAACCGGCGGCGAGGCGGCACAGGGCGGCGCAGTCGATGTCCAGCGCGATGCAGCGCGCCATGGGCTTGGGATCCGGCTCCTGCAGGCAGGCCGCTGCGCAGTGATCGCACGCGATCGCGCACGCGTGGCACGCCTCGATACAGCTCGCAAATTCGGTATGTGGCATGGGGTTCTCCTCAAAGACGGCTGGCCGCAGCGGCCAGGATTAGGGCAAGGCGGACAGGTTCGCGGTGCCCAGGTGACAGGATGGATGAGGTCGGCGACGTTCGATATCGGACAGGTGCGCTTTTGCCTGTCGGACAGGACGCAGTCGGCGCATCGGCGCACTCGGCCGAACAGGGGAGGAAGGGGGCCGCGCGTTACCGCGTGACCGGGCCGGCTTGACGGGACCGGCGTCGATGTCGAACGATTGCAGCGCGGCCTCAGCCGCCGCCGCTCAGGCGGACTGCGGGCCCGCCTCGGCGGTCAGCGCTTCGGTCCAGGCCAGCGATTGCAGCTGTGCAAGGTTGACTTCCTCGGGGCTGGAGTCGATGTCGCCGGCGTAGCGGGCGATCTGCTCGAAGTCGTTGCGCTCCGACGCTTCGGCAAGCCTGAGGAAGGGCGCATAGGGGCCGGCATGGTGAAGCAGGGCCTGCACGATGGGCTCGGGCATCGGCAGGTAGTCGAGCAGGCTGGAAAGCGGTAATTCCATCAGTGGCTCGGCCAGCGAAAACAGTCCGGTGATGAAGAGTTCGTCCTGCGCGTCGCGGCTCAGGCGCGTCTGGCCGAGCAGTTCGCAGATGCGTCCGCGCGTGACCGCGGTGCGCGCCGCCAGCGCGCGGGTGGGCGTGGGGTTGGCGGTGACCAGCAGCAGCGCCAGCCAGCGGTAGAGCGTTTGCAGGCCGGTGAGTGTCAGCGCCTGGCGCACGGTGTGGACCTGCTGCTGCAGGCCGGAGGCTGCGGAATTGGCATAGCGCAGCAGACGCAGCGTGAGGGCGGCATTGCGGCGCAGCAGTTCTTCGATTTCGCCGAGGTCTTCAGAGGCGCGCACCTTGTTCATCAGTTCGAGCACGGCGAGCTGTCCGGGCTGGATGCTCTTGCTGGCGAGGTTTTCCGGGCGAGCGAAGTAGTAGCCCTGGAAATACTGGATGCCGCAGCTGCGGCACAGCTCGAACATTTCACGGCTTTCGACCTTTTCGGCGATGAAATGGCCGCTGAAGCCGAGCCGGATGTGCGCGATGATTTCCACGGGTTTTTCCGGGTGCTGTTCGAGCACGTCGAGCTTGACGAAGTCGACCATCGGCAGCAGCGGGCGGTATTCGTCGAGACAGACGAAATCGTCGAGCGCGAAGCGGTAGCCCATTTGCCGCAATTCATGGATGCGCGCGATCAGCACCGGCGTCACCGGCACGGTCTCGAGGATTTCGTAGACCACGTGGCGGGGCGGCAGCAGGCAGACGAAATCGCTCATCAACGTGGCTTCGTCCAGGTTGATGAAGGCGAGCTTCCCCTGCAGCAGCCAGTCGGGGCCGATACAGAGGGTGCTTCCGATAACCTCGACGCCGGCCTGCAGCTGGCTGGTGATCTGCGCCGAGACGGATGCCATCGATTGCCTGAACAGCAATTCGTAGCCGAACAGGCTGTGTTCGGCATCGACGATGGGTTGTCGTGCGAGATAGGTTTCCTTGCCCATCCAGGCTCCTCGAAAAACGTGTCATGTCATTGTCATCGGGAGCATATCAGGTCATTTCCTCCGCGAGACAGGGGCGACAGGTCCTGCGGGCGGAGAATCAGCGCGGCCAGCGGTGCGAAAAGGGTCCAGATCATCATCACGCTGCCCCGATTTTTTCAGGTGCAGGTCATCGCTGTCGTCGGGGGCGGGGCGACCCCGGAGTGCGGAATGAAACCGACCATGGCTTCCCGGCCAGCGTGGCCTGGCATCAAAGCCGCGCGCCGGGCGAGATGCCCCACTATGAGGGTGCCAACCCGGACGCCTGGCGGGAGAAGTATGGCGCAGGCAGCGGCGGCTGGCTGGAAGTCAGCATGGGCGACGACTACCCGTGCATCATGATGGATGCGCGCGGCTACGAGACCGTCGGCGCGCTGCCGCTGCGCAACCTGAAGGACAGCGAAGGCAATCGATCCCTCTGCTGCACGCCGCTAACGGGGAGTCCATGTAGCTAAATTGCTGGGCGCGCGCGCCGGCCGTACGGAAACGCCAGGCGCACGGCGTCCCTTGGGCAGCCCGGTCCGCCAGGATTCATGCCGCGTTGGTCCAGATGATGCACCAGCCTTCGGGACTGACCGTGCCCTCGACCCGCTTGCAGGTGTTCGACTCGGCAATGAAGTGCATGCAGTTACTGCACTTCTGCTCACCCTTGGGCCGGGCCTGGTATTGCACGCTGGCTTGCGATGACTTGACGGCCTCGGCCGGCGCAGCGGCCATCGGCTCGGACGGCTGATTTGCCGGCGAGACGGCTTCGGGGCCGGTGGGGGGCGACAGCGCATCGGTATCGGTCGAACCCACTTTCTGCGGGGCGTCGCAGCCCATCAGGGCGGCGGGGAGCAGCAGACTGCACCCCGCCGCGAGCGCGCCGCGCAGCACGATTCTGCGGGATGGCATCTCGGCCTCCCTTTGAGCGAGTGAGGCAGGCGTCGAGCGGTGCGCGCGCGACGACCGGCTGTCTGTGAGCGTATTGTTGTTCATGTCAGGTGTCTCCTGTAACGCGAGCGGGGGCGGACCCGCCAAAAAAAAGCCGGCTTCGATCCGGGCGTGTGCCCAGGCCGAAACCGGCAACCCACCACCCTCGCCAGGGCGGCGCCGGAGGGACGTTTAGCGCGCGGGTGCGCGCGTGGCGCTGGCGTCGGCCCTGCCCGCGGCTTCGAGTTCGGTCGCGGCCTCGCCCTTCATGCGTTCGGCCGCACGATCCGCACCGCGGACTGTCCCGTCGCGCCACTGGGCATTCGTGTTGGCACTGCCCGAGGTGCTCATGTGCGCATCCGCGCTGCCGCCCGCCTGGGCCTGGCCGGGTGCGTTGACCTGGGCGCCCGCGCCGACGCTGGCGCCGGCACCCACGCCCACCCCCGCAGCGAGGGCGGCTGCGGCAAAGCTGGCGCTGGCCACGCCGGCCAGGATCGAGGCCAAGAGGGGACTACGGGTCGATTGGATATTCCGCTTCATGGACGACTCCTTCTCTGCAAAAAGTTAAATGGATGGCTTTTATTTCAACGAGCCACCCTCACCCCTGCATAGGCCATGCCAGCGCATAAAATCTATTTATTTCAAAGGCTTGCGTGTATCGGCCTGGAGGGAACGGAACGTGTTGCGTCGCTTGATGGCGACACCGACGTGGTTCTCACCTGCAACCGTTTGTAAATTAAGGACTTTATTTGTCTTTTAATGGAGACAGGTGCCTCCAACCCGGGGCACACGCAGACCAGGCAAGGATTCCGCCTTGCGGTTGCGGCATCGCGTATGCTGGCCGCCCTGCTCCGGACTGCCGGTTGCTTTAGTATTCACCTCACAGGAAACCCCATGAAGAAATCCGATCTCGACAAGAACGAAGGCCTGAAAATCCATGGCCAGCTGAAGCAGAAGGGTACGCCCGACCGCTTTGGCAGCGCCTCGGGTGCGGTGTTGTCGCGCCGCGACCAGCGCAAGCAGGAACAGGCGCAGGGCCTGGTGGCATTTGCGGTCAAACTCGACGGCGAACTGGTGAAACAGGTTCAGGCGCGCGCCGCAGCGAGCCAGGCGGGGATCAACGACACCGTGGCCGAGCTGATCGTCAAAGGATTGGCTGCCTGACGCCCCGTCGGGATTAGCGTAGCGGAAAGGTGAGAAACAGCGCGGTGGTATGGATCTCGTTCAGGTTGCCGACCTTGGGGAAGTGGGTCAGGTTGATCACGGCCTGGTCGAAGCGCAATGCGAACAAGGGAACCGGCGCGAGGAAAGGATCGCCCTGGTTGTAGGTGTCGCTGTTGAATGCGGTGAGCATCACACCGAGGTTGAAGCGCCGGTCCCGGTCCAGCGCCCACAACAGGCCAGCGGCGGCATACACCGCCGTATTGCGACCGGAATCGTAGTAGGCGCCGGCGTCGATGAGGGCGTCGGCCTTGAGCCAGCTGCCCAGCTGGTAGCGCACCCCGAGGCCGGGATTGAATTCGTTGTCCCAGTCGTTTTGCCGGGCCAGGTCGCGGTCCCAGTGGTAGGACAGGCCATAGACATTGACGCCCCAGTTGCTCGCTTCGACCGTGTTCGCGGAAAGCAGGACACCCGTTAGCAGCATGCGGGTCAGGCAGGGGAAAAGCGTGGGTGAGCGTGGCATGAGGGACGATGCTCCCGATCGGTTCGATATCGAATCATAGACGGCTGCCGACGACGCGGCATTGCTGCGCTGGGGATCTCTCGCTACAGTGGAATCCGCCGCGGCTGGGCGAGAGGTCGGTGCGGCAAGGAAAGCGGGCTGGAATAAAAGCCGCAGGGTAAAGGGCCTCGCACCCGAAGCCTTGATGTCGACAAGAGGCGTGCACCGGCCATGGCCGTCGACCCCTGGCTTACTTGTCTGCCGGCGGCGGTGTCGCTTCGGTTTCCGGGGGCGTATCGGTGGGCGCTGTTTTCTTGAGCGCTTTTTCGGCCTTCTTTTTCTTCTTTTCCATCTCGCGCTGTCGCTTTTCGTACTGGTAATTGGGCTTCAATCCGGGGCTCCTTATAATCGCTGAACCCAAACGATACCCGATCCGGGCGAGTTCTCCGAGCCGACTGTGGCAGCGGGGTTACATTCGGATACAAGCGGTTACAACTTCGCCGGCGTCTGAGCCACCAGGCCTGACTGAAGATCGATCTCTGATCGGGCGGGGAACGGGAAACCGTCCCCGTTTTTTATGGCACGATGGCGCCAGACCCGTCGTGGGCCGAATGTTCAATCTGTCGGGAGGTCCGCATGCGTTTCATCCTTAAGCTGTGTGCCATTGTGTGCGTGCTGGGACTCGCCGGCCCTGCGTTGGCGGCGGAGGCGCCTGAGGCGCGCGCGACGGTGAAAGTCGATCCGACCGCGCCCGTCAAGGTGGTGTACGACATCCATACCAATGCGACTGCAGCCGGCATCAACAAGGGCCTGTACTACGCGCGCGGCCTGATCGAGGCCTACGGCAAGCAGGGGGTGGCGCTGGCGCAGCTCGACATCCATCTGGTGCTGCATGGCGATGCCGCCGCCGCGCTGCTGGTCGACGCGGCCTATCAGAAGGCGGTCGACGATCCCTTCACGCTGAACTACAACGCCAAGATCACGCAGGACCTGCTGAACCTGGGCGTGAGCGTGGAAATCTGCCACAGCGTGATGCGGGCAAAAGGCTGGAAGCCCGCCGACGTTCTGCCCGGGGTGACGATCGTGCACGACGGCTATACGCGTCTGATCAAACTGCAGAACGACGGCTACGCTTATATAGGCGGTTTTTAAAGAGGTCGCACCCGGTTGCAGCCCGGCTGACGACACCGGCCGGGCAGAAAAGCCCTGCTGGGCAGAAGGTTGTTGCGCTCGCCAGGCAGGGCTTCGGGTGCTAGGTTTAACGGGCGATTCGCTCAAGTTGAGGCGGAATCAACCGATTGGACACGTGTGCGCTTCCCGATTGCGTACGCGGACAACCGGGTCGCGACCCACCGTGTGGAGAAATAATGGCACAGCCGCAAAAGAGTCTGGCAGGCTGGCTTGTCTTTCTGGGGCAGGCCGAGATTCCCGTGCTGAAACAGACTGCACGCGAGCTCGATCGCCTGAGGGCTGATGAAAACCTGCTCGATGCGCGCAGTGTGGCCCACGTCGTGACCGACGATCCGCTGATGACGGTGAAGCTGCTGCACTACATGCAGACGCACAAGCATCGCAACCAGACCTACGAGCTGGTCGACGTCAAGGAAACGCTGCTGATGATGGGGCTGGACACCTTTTTCCAGAAGGTGCCGTCCATGCCGCTTGCGGAAGAGATGCTGCACGGCCACATGGATGCCTTGATCAGCCTGCTGCACACGGTGCGGCGTGCCCAGCGCGCCGCGTTCTACGCCTACGACTGGGCGCTGCGCCTGCACGATCTGCATGCGGATGAAGTGTATGTGTCGGCGCTGCTCACCCATGTCTCGGAAATGCTGATGTGGTGCTTCAACCCGGAGCAGATGCTCGAAATCCAGAGGCGCCAGGCCGCCGACAAAACACTGCGCAGCGCGGACGTGCAGAAAGAGGTGCTGGGCTTTACCGGCATCGAGATGCAGCGCCAGCTGACCATGGAGTGGCACTTGCCGGCGCTGCTGCTGAATCTGCTCGACCCGGCGCAGGCAAGCACGAAGCGGGTGCGCAATGTGATGCTGGCGGTGAATCTGGCGCGCCATTCCGCCCACGGCTGGGACGATGCGGCGCTGCCGGACGATTATCGCGAGATCGGGGACCTGCTGCGAATGAATACGGATCAGGTGGTGGAACTGGTCCGGTCACGCCCCGCCTCCGAGCGGAGCAAGGGCGCGCACGCCTAGGCGCGTGCGGGAATGACGCTTTCTTCCAGATTGATCGCAAGCTGCGTGATCGCCTGTCCGGCAGGGCAGCCGGGCGTGGTCTGCATCATCAACTGGCGGCGCATCACGGCCTGACGCACTTCGGGGTCGATCGGGATGTCGCCCATGTGGATCAGGCGGATGGGGCGGTCGGGGTCGGTGACCACGAAGCGGTCGAGCACCTGCTGCAGCTGTTGGGTGATGGCCTGGCCGGCGCCGGCGCGCGCCGCCTGGTTGACCAGCACCCGAACGGTTTGCCGCTGCTGCTGGCCCACCAGCACCTTGATGGTGGCGTAGGCATCGGTCAGCGAGGTCGGTTCGGGGGTGGCCACCATCAGCACTTCGGACGCCAGCGACACGGCGAACAGCACCACATCCGAGATGCCGGCGCCGGTATCCAGCAGGACTACATCGAAATTTGGCACCAGGCTGCCCATGATGCGCAGGAATTCGTCGCGCACCTCGGGCGTCAGGCGCGAATACTCGACCATGCCGGACCCTGCCAGCACCACCGAAAACCCGCCGGGCGCCTGCAGGATGGCGTCTTCCAGCTTGGCCTTGCCGGTGAACACGTCGTGCAGCGTGATCTTGGGATGGAGGTTGAGCACCACGTCGAGGTTGGCCAGGCCGAGGTCGGCGTCAAGCACCAGCACCTTGTGGCCGCGCCTGGCCAGTGCGGCGGCCAGGTTGGCCGACACGAAGGTCTTGCCGACGCCGCCCTTGCCGCTGGTGACGGCAATGACCTTGCCGTGGGGCTTGAGCGGGACCGCGCCCGGATGCAGCCTGGCGGGAGGCGTGACGACGTCGTTCATGCGATTACTCGGGGGATCGGGGTGCCGGCGGTTTCAGGCGCAGCGGGTTGCTGCCCGGCCGCTTCGGGTTCGGGCAGGGGGAGATGGCTGAACAGCAGCCCTTTTTCTTCGGCGCTGACCGAAATCTGCTGCGGCAGTTCGAGCATCACCTGATTGCGTCCATTGTGTTTGGCGCGATAGAGCTGCAAGTCGGCGCGCTCGACCCACAATTCCGTGGTGGAGCGCACCCATTCCGGCGCATAGGCGCCGCCAATGCTGACCGTGACCTGCAGGCAGGTGTTCGGGGCGACCTCGATCCTAAGCGATTCGATCGCTGTGCGGACGCGATCGGCGACGGAGCGTCCGCAGGCCGGACGGCAATTGGGCAGCAGCAGCGCGAATTCCTCGCCGCCATAGCGGGCAACCATGTCCATCGGGCGCACGCACACTGCCAGCCGGTTGGCCACGGCCTGCAGCACCTGGTCGCCGGCAAGGTGGCCGTGCGCGTCGTTGATATTCTTGAAATGGTCGATGTCGATCAGCAGCAGCAGCACCGCATCGCCGGAGCGGGCCACGGTCTCGATGGCGCGCTCCAGCGCGCCATGCAGGTAGCGGCGGTTGCCGAGTCCGGTCAAGGGGTCCTTCAACGACAGTTCGCTGAGGCCGTCGATCAGTCGTTGCAGGTAATGCAACGGCGCTTCGGCGGCCTGCGGATGGCTGTACTGGCCGGCGTGCTCCAGCAGCGCCCGCGCATCGTCAAGCCGCAGGTGTTGCAGGTCGATCAGCGTCGGCGGAATCGGGGTGGTCACAACGGGGCGGAAAGCTTGAGGGTCACTGTCGATGAGGGGCGCGCACAATGCGCCCGAGCGTGCGATTGCCCAGTATGTGGCGATTCGCCGGATTGATCAAGCAGCGCAGGAAGGCCGCCGGCCCGCAGAGGGCAGGGTGCCGGGTTGCCGGCCGCGAGGACGGCGGGCAGGTGGGAGTGCGGCGTCTAGGCGACGCTGCCGAAACTGCGGTCGGACGCGATGGCCGGCGCCTTCAGCCCGGCCAGCCGGCAGCTTTGCACGATGGGGCCGCCCGGAAACAGGGTATAGAGATAGCGCAGGCCGCCCTTGGCGTGGAAATGCTCGTCGAGCGCATCGTGCAGTTCGCGCAGGTTGATGACTGCGTCGTCCGCGTGATGCGCGTAATAGTGTTGCAGGGCGCGAACCGTCTCCCAATGGTCGGGCATCAGCTTGAGGTCTTCCTGGTGCGCGGTCCGGATCGCGTCTTCACGGGTCCAGTCGAGCGGCGCGTCGGGAAAATCGGGGTCGCTTGCCGGCTCGCGGATCAGCCGGTTGATGTCGTTTGAAACGTGCAGCATGGTTTTCTCCTTTGGTGTGCTGAGAAATGCGCCCTTTAAAAATAGGTCAGTCCCACGACGCATACAAGGCGGTTCGACGGACTAAGCTGAAATGCGTTGCTTACCCCGAGGTTGCGTTGCCGTGGCAAAACGATCCTGTCCGCTCGCCAAGGTCTATGGCCTGCTGGAGCCTGGCCCGGTGGTGCTGGTGACAACCGCCCGCAAGGGGCGCGCCAACATGATGACGATGTCGTGGCACGCCATGATGGAGTTCGAACCGCCGCTTGTCGGCTGCGTGATCAGCGGGCGCAATGCTTCGTTCGATACGCTGCGTGCGACGAAGGAATGCGTGATCAATATCCCGACGCAGGAACTGGCGAAGCAGGTGGTGGGCATCGGCAACTGCTCCGGGGCTAAGGTCGACAAATTTGGGAAATTCGGTCTCACGCCGGTCGCGGCCGCACAGGTAAAGGCGCCGCTGATCGCCGAATGCTATGCCAGCCTGGAATGCAGGGTGGCCGACTCGCGGCTGGTGAACCGCTACAATTTTTTCGTTCTGGAAGTGGTGCAGGCGTGGGTCGACCGGGCGATCAGGCATCCGCAAACCCTGCACCATCGCGGCAACGCCGTGTTCGCGGTGGCGGGCGAAACGCTGCGGCTGCGCTCGCGGATGAAATAGCGCGGGCGCGGGATTTAACAGTTGGATTCCGCGCGCCAGTTGATAGGCTGAATGCTGGACATCCTGTTCAAACGGAAGGGGGCGACATGAGTATCGCAAAAACCATCGAGGTCACGGCGAGTTCCAAAAAAGGATTCGAGGATGCGATCAAGCAGGGGGTCGCGAAGGCGGCCGAATCGCTGGCCAACATCACCGGCGCCTGGGTGATGGACCAGAGCGTGAAGGTGAACAAGGGCAAGATCGCCGAATACAGCGTGAGGATGAAGCTGACCTTTGTCCTGAAGTAAGTCGCGCCTGGGTGAAGTCGGGCGGCAGGCCGGGCGCCTGATCGCGTGGCGTTTCCCGCATTCAATCCGAAGCCGCGCGGGAGTTTCTCTGCATGCGGCCCCAGGCCGCATAATGCGCGCTGCGTTGTGCCCGCCTGTGCGGCAGTCCGAGTTCATGTCCAATCTCCCCTACTGGCGTCTGTCCGGTTTCTATTTCTTCTACTTCGCCTTCGTCGGCGCGATGTCGCCGTTCTGGGGGCTGTACCTGCAGTCGCTGGCGTTCAACGCGTTCCAGATCGGCGTGCTGATGTCGCTGCTGCAGGTGATGCGGATTTTCGCGCCCAATATCTGGGGGCATATCGCCGACCGCACTGGCCGCCGCACCGCGATCGTGCAGGTCGCGGCGCTGGGCAGCGTGCTCGTGTTCGCCGGGGTGTTCTTCGGCAGCAGCTTCTGGTGGATGTTCGCAGTGACGGCGGCGTTGAGCTTTTTCTGGAGCGCTTCGCTGCCGCTGGTCGAGGCGATGACGCTGTCGCATCTGGGCGAGCGCACCGATGCCTACGGCCGCATCCGCCTGTGGGGTTCGATCGGCTTCATCCTGGTGGTGGTGGGGCTGGGCTACGCGTTCGATTTCGTTTCCATCGCCTGGTTGCCGTGGGCGGTGCTGCTCTTGATGCTGGGAATCGCCGCGTTCGCGCGGGTGATCCCCGAGGCCGAAATCCTGCCGCACGCCGGCGACCACATTCCGGTCTGGGACGTGCTGAAGCGGCCCGAGGTCGCCTCGCTCTTGGCCGCCTGCCTGCTGATGGCGGTGACGCATGGGCCGTACTACACCTTCTATTCGATCTATCTGGTGGACCACGGCTACGACAAGTCCACGGTGGGCTGGCTGTGGGCGCTCGGGGTGCTGTGCGAGATCGGCATTTTCCTGATCGTTCCGCGCATTTTCGCGCGGGTGACGCCGCGCAAGCTGATCCTGGCGAGCTTCGCGCTGGCGGTACTGCGCTTCCTGCTGATCGCCTGGGGGGTGGAGTCGGCGTGGCTGGTGTGGGGCGCGCAGACGCTGCATGCGTTTACTTTCGGTACCTACCATGCGGCTGCGGTGGCGCTGATCCACCAGCATTTCCGCGGGCGCCACCAGGCGCGCGGGCAGGCGCTCTACACCAGCCTGTCCTACGGGGTCGGCGGCACCATCGGCGGGCTGGCTAGCGGACTGACCTGGGACACGCTGGGGTCGGCGTGGACCTTTACCCTGGCCGCGGCGAGCGCGGCGCTGGCATGGGCGGTCTATGCCCTGTGGGGGAATACAAAATCCGTGCCCGCACCCGGCAAGCTATGAAATAATCAGTGTTTTACGCGCTGTTACGCCTTACTCCGCATGCCAGGACTCACCTTATTCCAGAAACTTTGGGACGCCCACGTCGTCCACGTCGAGGCCGACGGCACCACGCTGCTCTACATCGACCGCCATCTGGTGCACGAAGTCACCAGCCCGCAGGCGTTCGAGGGGCTGAAACTCGCCCATCGCCTCCCCCGCCGGGTTGACGCGGCGATTGCCGTGCCCGACCACAACGTGCCGACCACCGACCGCAGCCAGGGCATCGCCGACCCGATCTCGCGCCTGCAGGTGGAAACGCTCGACGCCAACTGCGCCGAGTTCGGCATCACCGAATTCAGGATGGACGATATCCGCCAGGGCATCGTCCACGTCATCGGCCCCGAGGAAGGCCTGACCCTGCCCGGCATGACCGTGGTGTGCGGCGATTCGCATACCTCGACGCACGGCGCGTTCGGCGCGCTGGCCTTCGGCATCGGCACGTCCGAGGTCGAGCACGTGCTCGCCACGCAATGCCTGTGGCAGAAGCCGTCGAAGACCATGCTGGTGAAGGTCGATGGCACGCTGGGAAAAGGCGTGACGGCCAAGGACATCGCGCTCGCCGTCATCGGCGAGATCGGCACCGCCGGCGGCACCGGCTACGCGCTGGAGTTCGGCGGCTCGGCGATCCGCGCGCTGTCGATGGAAGGCCGCATGACCCTGTGCAACATGGCGATCGAGGCCGGCGCCCGCGCCGGCATGGTGGCGGTCGACCAGACCACGATCGACTACGTCAAGGGCCGCCCCTATTCGCCGAAGGGCGACGCATGGGACAAGGCGGTGGCGTGGTGGAACACGCTGCATTCGGACGCCGACGCGGCGTTCGACCGCGTGGTCGAGCTCGATGCCGCGAAGATCGCGCCGCAGGTCACCTGGGGGACCTCGCCCGAAATGGTGACGACCGTCGGCGGTCGTGTGCCCGACCCGGCCGACGCGCCGAGCGAGGTCAAGCGCCACGACTGGACGCGCGCGCTCGAATACATGGGCCTGGCGGCCGGCACGCCGATCGCCGAAATCCCGGTCGACAAGGTCTTCATCGGCTCCTGCACCAATTCCCGCATCGAGGACCTGCGCGAAGCCGCCGGCGTGGCGAAGGGCCGCAGGGTCGCGTCCA
>DAHWJK010000065.1:0-2215 GCA_027344185.1 Thiobacillus sp. | reverse complement strand
CCTGACCTGGGAATGGCTGCACGGCCGCCAGTGGCCGAGCCTGTTCTCGATCCTGGCGCGCTCGGCGATGGTCCACGACGACGCCAGCAGCCGGCTGCGCCGCAAGCTCGCCACCCACCTGCTGACCCCGCCGCACGCCGGAGGCGGCATGTTCAACTGGAAGGACCACCTGCGCTCGATCGACCGCGCCTACGAGTACACGATGCGCTACTTCGAATCCCGGCAGGGCCGCTGAGCGCGAAGCCGGCCGCCGACCGGCTACGACAGCGACAACTTTTCCAAGAGCACTCGGGCAAGCGCGCTCAACGCTCGCCCAGCACTGCGGCAGAAAGCCCCCTGTGTCCTTCCCTGCTTTTCCCTCGGCAGCCCCGCCGGGTACGCGGACTACAGGAAGGAAACCCTGCCGCCAGGATGTCAGAAACTAGCGTATAATTTCTCTGCCCCAGAGATGCCCCATGAACACACTGCCCGAAACCATCCTGCAACAAGCCCGCTCGCTTCCTGAGGGGGGCGTGCTGTCGCCCAAGGAGTTTCTGCACCTGGGAAGCCGGTCGGCGGTGGATCAGGCGTTCTCCCGACTGGCCCAGGCCGGCAAGCTGCTACGCGTGGCGCGTGGCGCCTACTCTGCCCCGGTTTCCAGCCGCTTCGGCTCGCGCGTTCCAGCGCCCGAGAAGGTCGTCCGGGCACTGGCCGAGCAAAGCGGCGAAATCGTCGTGCCGCACGGTGCCAGCGCGGCCAATGCCTTGGGCCTGACGCAGCAAGTACCCATCCGCGAGGTCTATCTGACGTCCGGCCGCACCCGCAAGCTCAAGCTCGGCCGTTCCGAAGTGCTGGTAAAGCACGCGCCGCGGTGGATGCTG
Source organism: Thiobacillus sp. (assembly GCA_027344185.1). GTDB lineage: Bacteria > Pseudomonadota > Gammaproteobacteria > Burkholderiales > Thiobacillaceae > Thiobacillus. Next base: position 1,355 of record DAHWJK010000065.1, on the reverse strand, counting down.
GCGCTGGGCGCGCGGCCGGCCGGCGCAGCCGTGCGCGCGCTGGCCTGGATCGGCCCGACGCACGCCGGCCCCTCGCTGGCTTCGCTGCGTCGCACCCTGCCCTGCGCCGAATGGCAGGCACTGGCTGCGGCACGTGCGACGCTGCCCGGCTGGATGGCGCGAGCCATCGGCGAGGAAGCCGCGCGTGGCTGAGTATTTCTTCGACCTGAGCCAAGAAGACCAACGCGAGGCGCTGGAATACGGGCGGGCCGAAACCGGCCGCCCCGCTCACCTGCTCGAAAAGGACATGTGGGTCGTATGGACTCTGCGCACCCTGTTTGGGTCGCCGCTGGCGGCCGACCTGACCTTCAAGGGAGGCACATCGCTGTCAAAGGTTTATAAGGTCATAGACCGCTTCTCCGAAGACATCGACCTGACCTACGACATTCGCAAGCTGATCCCGGACCTGATCCGCGAAGGCGACGATTTGCCGGCCAGTCGCAGTCAAGCCGGCAAATGGACGCGAGCCGTGCGGCGTCGGCTGCCGGAGTGGATCAAGCAGAACGTGCAGCCGGTGATGCAAACAGCCCTGACGCGCGAGCGGCTGGATGCCCGGCTCGAACTCGGCGGACAGGAGAACGACAAACTGCTTCTCCACTACCCTGCCCTCACGCAAGGAACTGGCTACGTGGCGCCCGTCGTCACACTGGAGTTCGGGGCGCGCGCCACTGGCGAGCCGCATCAGGTATTCCAGGTGACTTGCGACATCGCCGAACACTTGCCTGACGTGTCGTTCCCCGCTGCCTCGCCGCTGGTCATGAGCGTTGCGCGCACCTTTTGGGAGAAGGCCACCGCTGCTCACGTGTTCTGCGCCCAGGGCCGCATCCGCGGCGAACGTTACGCGCGCCATTGGCATGACCTGGCTGCGATCGCCCTAAGCCCACATTTCACCGCTGTCATGGCTGATCGCGCGGTGGCAACCGCCGTCGCCCGCCACAAGTCCTACTTCTTCATCGAGAAAGACGCTGACGGCCAGGTAATTGACTACCTGCCTGCGACCACGGGGCATCTGAAAATCGTCCCCGAAGGCGAAGCGAAGACGGCGCTCGCCAAAGACTACGCCGCCATGCGGGCGGACGAAGTGATGGTAGGCAATGCCGTGTCCTTCGACGAGCTGTTGCAAGCATGTGCCGACCTTGAAACCAAGATCAACAAGGCTGCCGTGTAGCCCTTATTCCCACTCGATGGTCGCCGGCGGCTTCGACGAGATGTCGTAGGTCACGCGGTTGATTCCGCGCACCTCGTTGATGATGCGGCTGGACACCCGCTTGAGCAGCGCATAGGGAAGCTCGGTCCAGTCGGCGGTCATGAAGTCG
>DAHWJK010000057.1:0-21808 GCA_027344185.1 Thiobacillus sp. | reverse complement strand
CGAGCCCGAAAACTGGAACGAGGACATCGCCGAGGCCCTGGCCCGGGAAGAGAACCTCGCGCTCGGCGACGACCACTGGGACACGATCCGCTTCATGCGCGACTATTTCGACGAACACCAGGTCATCGCCGATGCCCGCTTTGTCATCAAGCACCTGGGCGAACGTTATGGCAAGGATGCGCAGAAAAAGCTGTTCGAGCTTTACCCCTACGGCTACGTGAAACAGGCCTGCAAGATCGCCGGCATGCGTCGCCCGCGTGCCTGGAGCACGGGTTGAGGGCGCGCATGCTGTACCGCGCCTGTTGCCGCATCCAGCGCGGGGGGGTTGCCTGATGGTGCGCAAACTGGCGTATACCGTGTCCGAACGCGAACACTGGATATCGGCTGCCGGCGGGCTGCTCGGCATGCTCGCCGTCTGGTGGATCAGCGCGCTGGTGCTCGACAATCAGGGCGCGGTGCTGGTCGCCACGTCGATGGGGTCGACCGCGGTCATGCTGTTCGCCGCGCCGCATGGCCCGATGTCGCAGCCGTGGCCGCTGGTCGGCGGGCATCTGGTCTCGGCCCTGATCGGCGTGGCCTGCGTGCAATGGCTCGGCAGTGAGCACGTGCTGACGGCACCACTCGCCGTCGGGCTGTCGATTGCCGCCATGTACAGCCTGCGCTGCCTGCATCCGCCGGGCGGGGCCACCGCGCTGGGGGCGGTGCTGGGCGGCGACTCCGTACTGGCACTCGGCTACATGTATGTGCTCAGCCCGATCCTGCTGAATACATTGATTATTCTGGCGGTGGCGGTGGTGTTCAATTACCCCTTTGCCTGGCGGCGCTATCCGCAATGCTGGCATCCCCGCGAAGAACCGGCGGACGTGCCCGGCGAGAAGCACATGATTCCGCACAGCAGCCTGGTCTATGCCTTGAGCCAGATCGACACCTTTGTCGATGTCAGCGAAGACGATCTGCAGCGGATTTATGCGCTGGCGCTGGGGCAACACCCTCCTGCCCCGGCCAAGGAAGCCGCATCGGGACAGGCCCAGCCGGCCGAGTCGCTGCGTTAGCCGCGGTCTCCGGCCAACCTCAGCCCAGCGTGGTGTCCAGCACCATCATGACCGCAAAGCCCGCCATCAGGCCGAGGGTCGCCGGGGTCTGGTGGCCATTGCGGTGGGTTTCCGGAATCACTTCGTGGCTTACCACGAAAATCATTGCGCCGGCCGCAAGCCCGAGGCCGATCGGATAGGCCAGCGCCAGTCCGCTCGCCAGGCCGATCCCGAGCAGCGCGCCGACCGGCTCCATCAGCCCGCTCAAGGCCGCGATCCACACCGCGCGCTGCGGGGAGAGGCCGGCGGTCTTGAGCGCCATCGCGACCGCCAGCCCTTCGGGAATGTCCTGGATGGCGATCGCGGTGGTGAGTGGCAGGCCCACGGCAAGATCGCCCTGTGAAAACGACACCCCGATCGCCATGCCTTCCGGCAGGTTGTGCAGCGCGATCGCAAACACGAACAGCCACACCCGGCTGACCCGGGCGCTGCCTGCGCCGTGGGTCCCGAGGTGCGCGTGCGCATGCGGCGTGAACTGGTCGAGGCCGAGCATCAGCAAGACGCCCAGCCCGAGGCCGGCAACCACGGTCAGCGCGCCGAGCATGGCGCTGCCGGTGAGCGATTCGCCGGCCGCAAGGCCGGGCAGGATCAGAGAGAACGAACTCGCGGCCAGCATCATGCCAGCCGCCAGGCCGAGCATGATGTCCTCGGTGCGGCTGGACAGGTTGCGCAGGAACAGCGCCGGCAGCGCGCCCGCCGCGGTGGCGGCAAAGCCGGCCATGCCGCCCAGCAGACCCAGTCGCAAGGCGGCATCGGCTTCGCCCCGGCTCAGCTGCCACACGCTAGTCAGCAGCAGCCCGACGACGACCGCAATTGCCAGCACCAGCCCGGCACTGGTCCAGGGGTGGGCATGTGCCTGCGCCAGCCAGGTGGCACGCCAGGTGAGCGGCGCTTCGTTGTGTGCGAGTTCCATGCGTGTGCGCCTCCTGTTTATTTTAGGGCTTGAAATGAGCGTTCACACGCCCTAGACACCGAGCATCACATCCTCGCCGTACGAAGCGGCAAGATGTTCGGCCGACGCCGCGCGGTGCCAGTTCCAGACGATGCGGTACAGACTCAATGCCATGATCGTTCTCCCATTCGTTGCGGTACGTGCCGTATGGGAATTGAACGTCATTCTGCGCCGGCAGAAAAATGAAAAATATCGTACGCCGTGATCGATCGCATCAATCGCGCGTGGCCAGCCAGAAGCGATGCGGGTAATCGCGCGCCGGGTCATCCACCGGCAACGTATGCAAGCCGCGTGACTGGAAAAACGCAACGGCCCCTGCCTGCGCCCTGACCAGCACGCCATCGAGGTTCTGCGCCCGCGCGGCGGCGGCTGCCGCATCGAGCAGCCGGCTGCCGATGCCGCGACGTTGGTGGGCAGGGTCGACATAGAGGCCATGCAGCAGCAGCCCACGCTGCCCGTCCGGGAGGTCGCGCGGGTGGACCGGCTCCCAGGCGGCGACGCCGACGGCCATGCCGCCGGCATCCTCCGCCATGACCAGATGCAGGTGATCGAGGTCGTGCGGCTGATAGCGGTAGCTCGGCAGGGTCAGGCGCTTCACGCGTTCGGGCAGCGGCCAGGTGGCGATGGCGCGCTCGATCACGCCATTGAGCGCGGGCAGGTCGGGCGCCTGCGCCGGGCGCAGGCGGCACGCAATGGCCGGCGCTTGCACGAAGCCCGCAGGCCTCATTCCGGCCACCCCAGCATACCGCCCTCAAGCCCGGCGCCGAGCAGCGCCAGCGCCGCGAGCAGGTGATCTCGTACGGTCCCGATCATGGTTGGGTTCTCCTTCCGTCTACAAATACTGAATGCGGCTGCGCACGTCTTCGATGTCCGCTGCGACGTCGCGCAGGGTGGCGCCGTCGTCGGCAGTGCCGACAATCACCGCGCGCCCCGATACCGGAATGATGCGGTCGATCTGGAAACGTCCGCCGCTGCCGCGTAGGAAGCATTCCTCGTCGAAGAACAGGCGGTCGCCGGCGGTGCCGACGGCGTCGGATTCGAGCGTGTCGTAGCCGACCAGCCGGGCGATGTCTGCGTGGCTGTCGAGGTCGACGGTTTCGATACTGCGGGTATCGGGTTCGATCAATAGCGCTTTCATGGATCCCGTCTCAAAAAATTGTTCGGCGCATGGCGCATGGCGCCTGCCCGGTTCCGGGCAGGCGTGTGCTTTTATCCGGCGAGGTCGAAGCGGTCGAGGTTCATCACCTTGTTCCAGGCCGCAACGAAGTCCTTGACGAACTTCTCCTGCGCGTCCGAACAGGCATACGCTTCCGCCAGGGCGCGCAGCTGGGAGTTCGAACCAAAGACCAGATCGACGCGGGTGCCGGCCCACTTCTTTTCGCCGGTTTTGCGGTCGACCCCTTCGAACACGTCTTCATCCTGCGACACCGGCTTCCACGCCGTGCCCATGTCGAGCAGGTTGACGAAGAAGTCGTTGGTGAGCGTCCCCGGCCGCCGGGTGAAGACCCCATGCTGCGACTGTTCGACGTTGGCATTCATGGCGCGCATGCCGCCCACCAGTACCGTCATCTCGGGTGCGGAGAGCGTCAGCAACTGTGCCTTGTCGAGCAACAGCTCCTCGGCCGAGACGGAATACTTGGCCTTCTGGTAGTTGCGGAAGCCGTCGGCGATCGGTTCGAGCACGGCGAAGGCCTCCACGTCGGTCTGTTCCTGCGAGGCGTCCATGCGGCCCGGCGCGAACGGCACCGCCACAGCGTGACCGGCATTCCTGGCCGCCTCTTCCACGCCGGCGCAGCCCGCCAGCACGATGAGGTCGGCCAGCGAGACCTTCTTGCCGCCGGATTGTGCGCGGTTGAATTCGCCCTGAATGCTTTCAAGCCTGGCCAGCACTTTGGCCAATTGCGCCGGCTGGTTGGCTTCCCAGTCCTTTTGCGGTGCAAGACGAATGCGCGCGCCGTTGGCGCCGCCGCGCTTGTCGGAGCCGCGGAACGTCGACGCCGAGGCCCATGCAGTCGAGACCAGCTCGGATACCGATAGCCCGGATGCCAGAATCTTGATCTTCAACGCGGCCACATCGTGCTCGTCGATCAGGGGATGATCGACCGCAGGAATCGGGTCCTGCCAGATCAGGTCTTCCTGCGGCACTTCGGGGCCGAGGTAGCGCGCTTTCGGGCCCATGTCGCGGTGGGTTAGCTTGAACCAGGCGCGGGCGAAGGCGTCGGCGAATTCGTCCGGGTTCTGGTGGAAGCGGCGCGCGATTTTTTCATAGGCCGGGTCCATGCGCATCGCCATGTCGGCGGCGGTCATGATGATCGGCACCTTTTTCGACGCATCGTGCGCGGCCGGCGCCATGTTGCGGTCGGTCGTCTGTTTCGGCTTCCACTTATGCGCGCCCGCCGGACTCTTGGTCAGTTCCCACTCGTTGCCGAACAGCATGTCGAGATAGCTCATGTCCCACTGCGTCGGGGTCGGCGTCCACGAGCCTTCGAGGCCGCTGCCGATCTGGTCGCCGCCCTTGCCGGTGCCGTGCGCGCACTTCCAGCCCAGGCCCTGCTCGGCGATGCCGGCGGCTTCGGGTTCGGGGCCGACAAGGGTGGCCGGGCCGGCGCCGTGGCATTTTCCGAAGGTATGACCGCCGCACGTCAGTGCCACCGTTTCCTCGTCGTTCATCGCCATGCGCGCGAAGGTCTCGCGCACGTCGCGAGCCGACGCGACCGGATCCGGGTTGCCGCCGGGGCCTTCGGGGTTGACGTAGATCAGGCCCATTTGCACGGCGGCGAGCGGGTTCTCGAGGTCGCGTTCGCCAGAGTAGCGCGCCTTGTCGTCGAGCCATTTCTGCTCGTTGCCCCAGTAGACGTCCAGTTCCGGCGCCCAGATGTCCTCGCGGCCGCCGGCGAAGCCGAAGGTCTTGAAGCCCATCGATTCCAGTGCGACGTTGCCGGTGAGAACGATGAGGTCGGCCCAGGAGATCTTCCGGCCGTATTTCTGCTTGATTGGCCACAGCAGCCGGCGCGCCTTGTCGAGGTTGACGTTGTCGGGCCAGCTGTTGAGCGGCGCGAACCGCTGGTTGCCGTGCCCCGCGCCGCCGCGGCCATCGCCGGTGCGGTAGGTGCCTGCGCTATGCCACGCCATGCGGATGAAGAAAGGCCCATAGTGGCCGTAGTCCGCCGGCCACCAGTCCTGAGAATCGGTCATCAGGGCGGTGAGGTCTTTCTTGACGGCCGCGAGATCGAGGCGCTTGAATTCCTCGGCGTAGTTGAAGTCTTCGTCCATCGGACTGGACTCGGGGGTATGCTGGTGCAGGATTTCGAGATGCAACTGGTTCGGCCACCAGTCGTGGTTCGACGTACCGCTTCCGGCCTTGTGTACGAACGGGCACTTGCTTTCTGACATGACGCTCTCCTATCGATTGGGACTTCACAGCGAAGTGACCCCATTTAAGTCCATTCATCGTGATTTGTCTCATGAATAATCTAGAATTGATTCATTGACAGAATCGAATAGGACGGTCATGACCCTGCAAGAATTGAAATATCTGGTGGCGCTGGCCGACCATGGCCACTTCGGGCGCGCGGCCGAGGCCTGCTTCATCACCCAGTCGACGCTGTCGACCCAGATCAAGAAGCTGGAGGACTTCCTCGGCGTGACGCTGTTCGACCGCAGCCTGAAGCGCGTCACGCCGACGCCGATCGGCCGCGAAATCCTGCAGGCCGCGCGCAGCATCGTCGAGGAAGCCGAGCGCATCCGCGAGCTGGCGAAGCACGCGCAGGACCCGATGGGGCGCAGCATCCATCTCGGCGTCATCCCCACCCTGGGGCCGTATTACCTGCCGCATGCGCTGACCCTGGTGCACAAGAAGCATCCCGGTCTGCGCCTGCTGCTGCGCGAGGAAATGACGCAGCAAATCCTCGAACATCTGGCCGACGGCAAGCTCGACGCCGGTCTGCTGGCGTTGCCCGTCGGCGACGACAGCCTGCGCGTCGAGCCGCTGTTCCACGAACCCTTTTTCGCCGCGCTGCCGGCCGGGCACGCGCTCGCCAAACGCGACGTGCTGAAGGTCTCCGACATCATGGGCGAGAAGTTGCTGTTGCTCGACGAGGGCCACTGCCTGCGCGACCAGGCGCTCGATGTCTGCGGCACAGGATCGCGCGGCCGCGAGGAAGTGCGCGCCACCAGTCTGGAAACCCTGCGCCAGATGGTCGGCATGGGGCTGGGGCTCACGCTGCTGCCTGCGCTGGCGGTTGATGCCGGGCCGCGCGTCAGCAGGAAGGCAGTCGAGATCCGGCCGTTCAAGTCGCCGCCGCCGGGTCGCACCATTGCCTTGGTGTGGCGCCGCCGCGCGCCGTTTCCCGAAACCTTCGAACGGCTGGCGCAGACGCTGAAAAGCGCGCTGCCGGCCGAAGTGGAGCCCGTCTGATGTCCGACCTCAACGACCCGCGCGTCTTTTTCGCCGCCGAACGCACGCTGATGGCGTGGAACCGCACCGGCCTCACCCTGATGGCATTCGGCTTCGTGCTCGAACGCTTCGGCCTGTTCCTCCACATGCTGCGGCAGACGCCGGATCACGCCGGGCGCGATCTGTCGTTCTGGATCGGCATCGCCTTCATCGCGCTGGCCCTGCTCGTCATCGGTTTTTCCGTCGTGCAGTTCCGGCGCGTGCTGAGGACGCTGAAGCCGATCGAAATTCCCGCGCGCTACTGCACCTGGTCGGGGATCGCGATGAACCTGTCGGTGGTCGTTCTCGGTTTCGCGCTGCTGGCCTACCTGTTTTCCGAACTCTGAATCCGCAGCGCCGCCGGCGCGGCTTCAGGGCGGGGTAGTGGCCGCCCGGATGCCGGGCAGGCGCGCGAAGCTGTCTCGCTTCACGGTTTCGATGAAGTCGGCCACGAACGCGCGCGCGGCGTCGGCTTCGCGCACCGCGGCATACAGTTCGGCCCACAGGCCGTGCTTGCCGATGCTGCGCGCGACGACATAGCCGCGTTCGAGGTAGGGGGCGACCGCCCACGCCGGCAGCGCGGCCAGCCCGCGGCGGCTGGCGACGAGCTGCAGGATGGCCACCGTCAATTGCGCTTCGCGGCGCGGCGGCCTGATTCCGGCCGGGGCGAGCACGCGGCGGATCAGGTCGAGGCGGTCCTCCGGAACCGGGTAGGTGATGAGCGTATGGTCGGCGAAGTCGACGGGCGCGAGCCATTTTCTGGCGGCGAGCGGATGCCCCGGCGGCAGCAGCGCCAGCATCTCGAAGCCGAACAGCGGCGCATGCACGACACCCGCGCGCGGCGCGGCCTCGGAGGTGATGACGAGGTCGGCGCGGCCGTCCAGCAGCAGGCCCACCGGATCGGCCTGGAAGCCGCCCAGCAGATCAAGCTCCACGCCCGGCCACACGTCGCGGTAGCTGTCCATCGCCGGCATCAGCCAGTCGTAGCAGGTGTGGCATTCCACCGCGATGCGCAGTTCGCCGGCGTCGCCGTCCTTCAGTTTGGCCAGATCGCGCAGCGCGGCGTCCACCTGCGGCAGCGCGGCATGCGCCAGCGCCAGCAGGCGCCGTCCGGCCGCAGTGAGCTGCAGCGGACGCGCCGCGCGCTCGACCAGCGGCAGCCCCAACGCGTCCTCCAGCGCCTTCAACTGATGCGAGACGGCGGATTGCGTGAGGTGCAGGCGTTCGGCGGCGGCGGTCAGCCCCCCGGCTTCCGCCACCGCCTGCAGCAGCCGCAGATGGCGCAGTTCTATATGAGCGTTGTTCATGTTGTTTATGAGGAATATTCGTTTGTTTCATGTTACGCGTATCGGCATCATGGCGTCCATCATTCAGTGGGAGCACGCACATGGCACTGGCGCACGTATTGGGGGTTCCCCGCATCGGACCGAACCGCGAACTGAAATTCGCCCAGGAAGCTTTCTGGCGCGGCGACATCGACGAGGCCGCGTTGCGCGCGGTGGCGAGCGGCATCCGCCAGGCCAACTGGCAGCGCCAGCACGCAGCCGGGCTCGACTTCGTCACCGTGGGCGATTTCGCGTTCTACGACCAGATGCTGAACCACGTCGCGCTGCTCGGATGCGCACCCGCGCGTTTCGGTTTCGGCGAGACGATCGGCCTGCCGGAATATTTCCAGCTCGCGCGCGGCAATGACGCCTGCCACGCGATGGAAATGACCAAGTTGTTCGACACCAACTACCATTACCTGGTCCCCGAACTCAAGCCGGATACCGCCTTCTCGCTCGCCGCCGACTGGCTGTTCGACGAAGTGGCCGAGGCGCAGACGGCGGGCTTCAAGGTCAAGCCGGTGCTGATCGGCCCGCTCACGTTTCTGCATCTGGCGAAGGAAAAAACGGCCGGCTTCAATCGACTCGACCTGCTCGACCGCCTGCTGCCGGTCTACGCGCAAATCCTGGCGCGGCTGAAGGCGCAGGGCGTGGAATGGGTGCAGATCGACGAGCCGGTTCTGGCGCTGGATTTGTCGGCGGAATGGAGAGTCGCTTTCGAGCGTGCCTATCACAGCCTGAATGGCGCGGGGGTGAAGCTGCTGCTTGCCAGCTACTTCGGCCCACTGCGCGAAAACCTGCTGGTCGCGCTGAAGCTGCCTGTGGCCGGCGTGCACGTCGACTGCGTGCGCGGCGGCAACGAGCTGTCGCAGGCGATCGACTGGCTGCCCGCGACCAAGATCCTCTCGGCGGGCGTGATCGACGGCCGCAACATCTGGAAGACCGACCTGGCCGCCGTGCTCGACCGCTTCGAAGGCCTGCATCAGCGCCTGGGCAACCGCCTGTGGCTCGCGCCCTCGAGCTCGCTGCTGCACGTGCCGGTGAGCCTTGCGAACGAAACCCGGCTCGACGCGGAAATCAAAAGCTGGCTGGCGTACGCCGAGGAAAAGATCGCTGCGCTCGCCACGCTCAAGACTGCATTCAATTCAGGCCGTCAGGCGGTGGCAGCCGAGTTGGCCGGCAATGCGCAGGCGCTGGTCTCGCGCCGCCAGTCGAAACGCGTGCACGACGCGGCGGTTTCCACGCGGCTGGCCGCGCTCACCGCCACGCACGACGCCCGCAACGGCACGTTTGCCGTGCGCCAGACCGCGCAGCGCGCGCGCTTCAACCTGCCCGCCTTCCCCACCACCACCATCGGCTCGTTCCCGCAGACGGCGGACATCCGCAACGCCCGCGCGCGCTTCAAGCAAGGCGAACTCAGCGAAGCCGACTACACGGCATCAATGCAGCGCGAGATTGCCCATGCTGTCGAGAAACAGGAAGCGTTGGGGATCGACGTGCTGGTGCATGGCGAAGCCGAGCGCAACGACATGGTCGAATACTTCGGCGAACAGCTCGCCGGCTTCGCGTTCTCGCAGAACGGCTGGGTGCAATCCTACGGCAGCCGCTGCGTCAAGCCGCCGATCATTTACGGCGACGTCTCGCGCCCGCACGCCATGACCGTGGGCTGGACCGCCTACGCGCAGTCGCTGACCGGCAAGCCGATGAAGGGCATGCTGACCGGCCCGGTGACCATTCTGCAATGGTCCTTCGTGCGCGACGACCAGCCGCGCGCGGCCACCGCGCTGCAGATCGCGCTGGCGATCCGCGACGAAGTGGTCGACCTCGAAGCCGCCGGCATCGGCATCATCCAGATCGACGAGCCCGCCTACCGCGAAGGCCTGCCGCTCAGGAAAGCGGACTGGCCGGCCTACCTCGACTGGGCGAGCCGCGCGTTCCGCATCAGCGCCTCCGGCGTCGCCGACGCGACGCAGATCCACACCCACATGTGCTATTCGGAATTCAACGACATCCTGCCCGCCATCGCCGCGATGGACGCCGACGTCATCACCATCGAAACCAGCCGCTCGGACATGGAGCTGCTGAGCGGCTTCGGCGATTTCAACTACCCCAACGAAATCGGCCCCGGCGTCTACGACATCCACAGCCCGCGCGTGCCGTCGGCGGACGACATGACGCGGCTGCTGGAAAAAGCCGCGCAGGTCATCCCGCCGCACAACCTCTGGGTCAACCCCGACTGCGGCCTGAAAACGCGCGGATGGGCCGAGACCGAGGCGGCCCTGAAAAATATGGTGACGGCTGCACGGGTGTTGAGGCAGGCGTATCGCGCTTCGCCAGCAGCAGTCTAGCCATCAGGAAAATCCGGCCGCGGCAGGGGTCCGTTCCGTGGCCTAGCCGGTTTCTCAATCGGCCGGTTCGGTCATGGAGACGCCAGCGCGCGCTGCGGTGAGGAAGAGGTCTCGAAGGGAGGGGGAATGAAACGACATGAAATCCCTGCCGCAACAGGAATTTTTCATGCCGGCTATACGCGTTTATTCCTCGCTAACAGGGAAACACATCCGGTGCAATGCCCTCGCTGGTTGGTGCCCACCATTCGCTGCTGTAAACGAGAACAAGGGCGGTGTGTTTCTCAGCGCCTCCCAAAGTGCCGGTGGCCCGGTGCGAAAGGTTGAAGCGCTTTGCTGTATACCGTTGCGCCGTCGATGTCTTTCAGGCTGACCGTCATCTCGGCGGTGCGGCCGTCGATGTCGACCTGCCCGAAGAACTGCAGGCCGGCGAAGGGCGAGAGGTTCTGCGTGGGCGGGAACTGCTGGAACACCAGCTGGGGGCCGAAGGTGTTGTCGAGCTTGCCGGGGCCGAAGCTGCCGGCGTTGAGCGGGCCGGTGACGAATTCCCAGAAGGGCTCGAAGTCCTGGAACTGCGCCCGGTTCGGGTCGTAGTAGTGCGCGGCGCAGTAGTGCACGTCGGCGGTGAACCACACCACATTGTCCACGCGCTGGTGCTTGATGAAGCGCAGGATATCGGCGATCTCGAATTCGCGGCCGAGCACCGGGCCGTCGCCGTTGGCGGAATTCTCCCAGCGCGGGCGGCCCTCGGCGTCGGTGCCGTCGCTGACGTTGAGGCCGAGCGGCATGTCGGCGGCGATGACTTTCCACACCGCCTTCGACTCGCGCAGCTTGCGCTTCAGCCATTCGATCTGCTCCGCACCGAGGAATGCCGTTTCGGCGCCGGGCTCGGCCTGGCGGTTGTGGGTGTTGGGACCGCGGTAGCTGCGCATGTCGAGCACGAACACGTCGAGCAGACTGCCGTAGGGAATGTGTCGGTAGACCCGTTCGCTTTCCTCCGTGCCGCGGTAGCGCATCGGCGCGTATTCGAGGAAGGCGTGGGTGCCCCGCGCGACCAGCAGCGGCACGTTCTTTTCGGTGTAGCGCGCGTCGGCCATGAGGTCCTTGGAATCCGACCAGTTGTTGACGACCTCGTGGTCGTCCCATTGCCAGATCTGCGGCACTTCGGCGTTGAAGCGGCGCACGTTCTCGTCCAGCAGATTGTATTTGTAGCGGCCGCGGAACTCGTCCAGCGTTTCCGCCACTTTGGAGACTTCCGGCGTGACGAGGTTGTGCCAGACCAGGCCGTTCTCCGCGTTCTGGTATTCCTTGATCGGGCCGTCGGCGTAGATGTTGTCGCCGCTGTGGATGAAAAAATCCGGCTGCGTCTGGCGCATGGTTTCGTAGATCTTCATGCCACCGAATTCCGGATTGATCCCCCAGCCCTGGCCGGCCGTGTCGCCCGACCACAGGAAGCGGATATCGCGCGCCTCTTCCGGCGCGGTGCGGAAATGCCCGAGTACCGGCTCGCTCATCACGCGCTCGTTGGATAAGTCCTGAAACTGCACGCGCACAAACACATCCCGACCGGCTGGCAGGCCGGTGAGATCCAGGCGCGCGGTGTAGTCGGTGGTTTCCAGCGCGTAGGCGCCGCGCACCCGGGTCGGGTTGGCGAAATCGGGGTCGAAGTCATATTCCGCCCACATCCGTGAGGGCCGGTCGGAACGGCTCCAGATCAGCGCGCGATTGGCGCGCACATCGCCGATCTGGATGCCCTGTGCAAGCTGGGGGCGGGCGCCATCCAGCGTAACGATGGCCGGTGCGGCCTGTGCCGGGCGCATCACAACTGCGGGGAAGGCGGCGGCGCCAACCAGCAGACCGGTGGACTGAATGAACTGGCGGCGCGATTTGTTATGGTGAGATGACATGGAAGCTCCTCAATTAGACTGGAATCAAGAACATTTTTGAGGAAACACAGCCCGCGGCTTCGAAGGAATTTCGTAGCCCGGCCGAGTTCACACATAGGCCCGTTCCGCAGCTGGGGGCAACTCCGAACAGGTTGGCTTTCACACGGGTGGAAACCACGCCATGGACGTGCTGGGCATGACGGATTGTGCGGTTGGGTTGTAAAGGGGGAATGAAGCTTTCTTGAACTTTTTACAATGCAGCGCATGAGCCATGTGGTCGCAAAACAGCGGTGCAAAGGAAGGGGGCTTGCCGAGGGTGGGTGCCTGGCCTCTATGTAGAGTCCCCTATGCGCAATAACGGACGAAGCTGGCTCAAGAAGGGCGCCAGGTAACCGCTGGCGCTACGCAGCAAAGTCCAATGACCCGAGACCCCCGTCAACGGTACGCGTGTTTGTGACAGGCGGTACGCGCGCAAGAAAACGCAACCCCAGGGTGGCTTTAAATGATGCCTGGAACAATATGTCTCCGCCGTACCGCGTTCGATGCGTTACGCGCTGCTTTGCTCGCCCTGTTTCAACATGAAACGGAATCCATGCGTGACACGTCCGGGCGGAGACCCGGTCTGGCTTCCGCCGCGCCCCGGCCGGCTCAGCGCGGGCCGAGAATTTTGGCCAGCATCTCGCCCGAGGGCGCGCCCTGCATTTTTTGCAGCTTGCCGCTGGCGTCCTTGTAGAAGATGGTGGGGGTGGCCGAGGAGCCGAGCTGCTGCATCAGTTTCTGGTTGGCGTCGAGCTGCGCGCCGATTTTCTCGGGCACCTGGCCCAGCGGTTTGACGCCGCCCGTGGCATGCTGCTGTTCGTGCTGGGTGAGGGCGGCTTGCGGGTCCTTGGCCGCGAGGATGGCTGCCGCCTTGCCGGGGCTGGTGGGCCCGAGGATGGCGACCATGACGTGGCGCAGCTGCACTTTGCCGGACGCGACCCAGGGCCGGGCGTCGTTCCAGAACTTGTTGCAGAAGGGGCAGTTGGGGTCGGTGAAAGTGTAGACGATGCGCGGCGCAGTGCTCTTGCCGTCGCCCACCCAGGTGCTTTGCTCGAGCTGCTTCCAGGCCCGGTCGGTCATCGGTTTGCTGACCAGCTTCTCCAGCGCTTTCTGGCTCAGGTTGTTGCCTTTGCCGTCGATCATGGAACCGACGATCGCCTGCTTGCCGTCGGCGGTCAGGTAGATGGCCAGCGGCTGCATCTCGATCACGCCGGCATAGCCGGTCAGCCCGCCGGGCGCCTTGAACGTGCCGATCACCTCGACCCCCTGGGCTTCGATGGCCTTGATCGGCGCCGGCCAGTCTTTGGCCTGGGCATTCAGGGGCAGGGCGCCGAGCACGGCCAGGCAGGCGGCGGACAGGAGAGTGGATTTTTTAATCATGGTGTTTCGTTCCTTTGGGTTGACGTGGGAAATCAGGGGGCGCGCAAGGGGCTTAATTTGCTCGCCAGCGACGCCGCCGACAGCGCCCCCAGATGGGTGGCGACCAGCCGTCCGCCGGCGTCGTAGAACAGGGTGAGGGGCAAGGTGCCCGAGCCGGCGACGAAGCCGAGCCGGGTGTCGCGATCGAGAATGACATTCGCCAGATCGAGCCGGCTGGCGGACAGGTAACGCTGCACGGTCGCCGCGTTTTCGCCCTGATTGGCGAAGACGAAGCTGATCCCGGTTTCGCGTTGCTGCGCGGCGGCGAGCACCGGCATTTCGCGGCGGCAGGGTGGACACCAGCTCGCCCACAGGTTGACGACCATGGGCTTGCCGTCGGCCAGCGCGGCGAGGGTGGTCGATTCGCCGGACAGCAGCGTCACCGGCATGCCGGACAGCGCGGGCTGCTCCATCAGGCGCAGGCCGGCCAGCACCCCCTGCCATGCCAGCACCCATAGCGCCAGCGCCAGAAGGGTCCGTTTGCGTGCCGACAGGCCGCGCCAGCCGCGCCGGATCGCGCCCGGCATCGCCGCAATCAACGCCTGCGGTTTTTTGCGCATCGCGTCAGTCTTTTCCCGCCGCACCGGCGGACGCGCGCAGGGGACCCAATTTGCTCGCCAGCGACGCCGCCGACAGCTCGCCCATGTGGGTGTCGACCAGCCGTCCGCCGGCGTCGTAGAACAGGGTGGTGGGCAACGCGCCGGAGCCGACTGCGCGGCCGAGCGCGGCGGCGGGATCGAGCAGCACGTTGGCGAGGCCAAGCTGTCCCTCGCTGAGGTAGCGTTGCGCCGTCGCGCGATCTTCGCCCTGGTTGACGAACGCGAAGTTCACCCCGGTTTCGCGTTGCTGCGCGGCCGCGAGCACCGGCATTTCGCGCCGGCACGGCGGGCACCAGCTCGCCCACAGATTGACGACCAGGGGTTTGCCGTCGGCCAGCGCGGCGAGCTTCACCGGGTCGCCGGCAAGCGACGTCAACGCCAGTGCGGGCAGCGCCGGCGGTTCCGTCATGCGCAGCGCGCCGAACAGCGCGCCCCACACCAGCGCGCCAGCCGTCAGCCCCGCCGCCAGCGGCTTGCGCAGCACCGGATGGCGCCAGCCGTGCCAGAGCGCGACCAGCAGCGCCGCCGCGATTCCGGGTCCGATCATGAAACCGCCGTCGCGGATGTCAAGCATCGACAACGGCGCATTGCGGTACGTGTCGAACCAGAGCGTGATAAAGGCGAGGCGCGCCGCCAGCATCCCGGCGAGCAGCATGTCGCCCAGCGGGTTGACGATGCCGATTTTCTGGCGGCGCCCGGCCAGGCGGCCCGCGCCCGCCGCGACCGCCCCGGCGGCCAGCAATAGCAGTACGCTGCTTGAGAGTGCGAAGGGACCGATGTTCAGTGACAGCATGTTCAGCCTTTCCCTGCCTGTTCCAGGCGAGCGAGAAAGGCGTCCGCACCGAGTTCGCCGACGATGCGTTCGACGCGCCGCTCGCGGCCGTCCGGCCCGATCAGCAGGATGGTGGGCGGGCCGAGCACCTGGTGCGCGCGCATCAGCGCCTGGTCGTCCGCATCGTTGGCGGTGACGTCGGGACGCAGCAACTGCACGTCGGCCAGCGCCTGCTGCACGCGCGGGTCGGCAAACACCTCGTGCTCGATCGCCTTGCACGACACGCACCAGTCGGCGTAGAAATCCACCAGCGTCCACTGCCCGCGCTGTCCGGCCTCGGCGACGCGGGCGGCGAGGTCCTGTTCAGTCTTGACCGGGGCGAAGCGGGCCATGAAATCGTTCGCGACGGGGGGTTGCCCGGGCGCAGCGCTAGCTGTCACAAAGGCGAGCGGCCGCAGCGGATCGTTCGCGCCGCCGGCCGCGCCGAGCAGCATCGCGCCGCCCCACAGGCCGATCAGCAGTGCCAGATAGCGCGACACCAGGCGGCCTTTTTCGCTGCCGATTGTCTGGATCAGCGCCAGCAGGCTGAGGGCGATTGCCAGCAGCCAGGCGCCCCACAGGCCCAGCGTCAGCGCGGCCGGCAACACCCGCGACACGAACACGATCGCGGTGGCGAGCAGAATGAAGCCGAACAGCGCCTTGACCCGGTTCATCCAGTCGCCGGGGCGCGGCAGCAGGCGGGCGCCGAGCGTGCCCACCAGCAACAGCGGCACGCCCATGCCCAGTCCCATGGCGAACAGCGCCAGGCCGCCGGTCAGCACGTCGCCGGTATTGCCGATATAGAGCAGCGCGCCCGCCAGTGGCGCGGTCATGCAGGGGCCGACCAGCAGCGCCGACAGCACGCCCATGGTCGCGGCGCCGCCGACCGTGCCGCCGCGCTGGCCCTGGCTGGCGCTGTTCAGGCGGTTGCGCAGCGCCGCCGGCAACTGCAGTTCGTAGAAGCCGAACATGGCCAGCGCCAGCGCGACGAATATCAGGCCGAAGGCGCCGAGCACCCAGGGATTTTGCAGCGTCGCCTGCAGGTTGGCGCCGGCCAGGGCGGCGGCCGCGCCCACGCCGGCGTAGGTCAGCGCCATCGGCAGCACGAAGGCCAGCGAAAGGACGAAACCGCGCCGCGGGCCGGCCCCGCTGCCCGCGATCAGGCTGGAAAGAATCGGCAGCATCGGCAGCACGCAGGGGGTGAAGGTCATCAGCAGGCCCAGGCCGAAGAAGACCGCCAGCATCCAGCCGAGGCTGACGTTCGACAGGCGGGCGGCCAGGTCCTGGTCTTCGCCGAGCGCCGGCTTTGCGTCGCCTGCGGACGCGTCCGGCGTGGCGCCGGCGTCGGCCAGCGTCACGCGCCGGGTTTGCGGCGGATAGCATATGCCCGCGTCGGCGCAGCCCTGCCAGCTGATGGTCAAGGCCTTGGCCGCGGGGGCTTCAACCTGAACCGCCAGTCGATCGTGATAGACCTCGCTGGGCCCGAAAAATTCGTCGTTCTTGATGACGCCCGCCGGCAGGGTGACTTCCTTGACGCTGTCCGCCGGGTCGCCCTCGACCTTCACCTGCTTGCGATACAGGTAATAGCCATCGCTGATGGTCCAGTTCAGGCGCACCTGACCGTCGCCGTCCTGGCTGACGCCGAGGCGGAACGCCTGCTCCACCGGCAGAAAATCCTGCTGGGCATGCCCCGGCAAGGCCCACAGTAGACCGAGCATCATCACCGACCCGAACGAACGCAGCATGAGCGCCTCCAACTCAACGTGAGCGCGCATCCTGGCAAGACCGAATTAAGGCACCATTAACAAATGCTATTCTCGACGCACGAAAGCGTGCCGGGCACGAAAGAGGGGTTATGCGGGTATTGCTGGTTGAAGACGACGACCTGATCGCCCACGGCATCCAGGCCGGCCTGCGCGCACGCGGCCTGACGGTGGACGGGGTGAAAACCGCGGCGCAGGCCGCGGCCATGCAGTCGGCCGTGCATTACCAGGCGGTGATTCTCGACCTCGGCCTGCCCGACGAGGATGGCATGAGCCTGCTGCAGCGCTGGCGCGCGGACGGCATGGCGCTGCCGGTGCTGGTGCTGACCGCGCGCGATGCGGTGGAAGACCGCGTCGCCGGGCTGCGCGCCGGCGCGGACGATTACCTGCTCAAGCCGTTCGACCTCGACGAACTGGTCGCGCGCCTGCACGCGCTGCTGCGCCGTGCCGCCGGGCGCAGCGTGGACGTCATCGAAGCGGGCGCGCTGCGCCTCGATCCGGAGCGCGGCGAAGTCTCCCTGAATGGTCATCCGGTGGTTTTGTCGCGGCGCGAACTGGCCTTGCTGGCCGCGCTGCTGCATGCGCGCGGACGCATTCTCAGCGTCGACCAGCTCAAGGACAGCCTGTACGGTTTCAGCGAGGAGATCGAGAGCAACGCGCTCAACGTGCATATCCATCATCTCCGGCGCAAGCTCGGCGCCGGCCTGATCGAGACCGTGCGCGGCGTCGGTTACCGCTTCAACGGGGGCGACGCATGAGCCTGCGCCTGCGCTTGCTGCTGATGATCGGCGTATCGCTGAGCCTGCTGTGGGGCGTGGTGGCGGTCTGGATGCTGCGCGATCTGGACGATGAAATGCGCCGCACGCTGGATCAGCGCCTGGCGATGTCGGCGCGCATGGTGGCCGGCCTGGTCTCGCAGAACCCCGCCGCCTGGGACGCGCGCAACGGGGCCGCCGGCGTTTCCACGCTGACCGTGCCGGCGACGGCAAAGGGACTCGCCTGCCAGGTCAGTTCGCTGCGCGGCGAAGTCTTTGCGCGCACGCCCGGCGCAACGTCAGCCGCCCTCGCAACGACCGCGCCCGGTTTCGCCGAGCGCGACATCGACGGCGAGCGCTGGCGCAGCTACACCGTCGAGGCGCACGGCCTGCGCATCACCACCGCGGATCGCCTGGCCGAGCGCAACAGTTTGCTGCGCGACGTGATGGCGGCCGCGATCGTGCCCTTCGTGGTCGCCCTGCTGGGCAGCCTGGCGATGCTGTGGATCGGGGTCAGAAGCGGCCTGGTGCCGCTGGAGCGCCTGCGCCAGGCGCTGGCCAGTCGCGCACCGGATGCGCTGACGCCGATCCCCGACGCGCCGATGCCGCGCGAGCTGCAGCCGCTGGTCGATACCCTCAACCAGCTGCTGGAGCGAATGCGCGTGGCCATCAGCCGCGAACGCCGTTTCACCAGCGATGCCGCGCACGAATTGCGCACGCCGCTCACCGCGCTCAAGACCCACCTGCAGGTGGCCCGCATCACCCGCGGCCAGGACGCCGAGACGGCGCTGGATTACGCGGAAGAGGGCGCGTCGCGCCTGCAGCACACCCTGCAGCAGCTGCTGACGCTGGCGCAGGTGGAAGGGCCTTTTTCCTGGGACGAGACGCAGCGCACCTACGCCGACGAGGTTGCCCGCCTGGCGATGCGCGATGCGGCGCCCGACGCGCCCGCGCGCATCGCGTTCGACAGCGACGCGTCGCAGGCCGAACTGGCGCTGCCGCAGGCGCTCGCCGTCACCGCGCTGCGCAACCTGCTCGACAACGCGCTGCGTCATTCCCCGGCGCAGCACAGCGTCAGGCTGGAAATCCAGTCCGCGCCGGATGCCGTCTGTTTCCGCGTGTGCGACAGCGGGCCGGGGCTCAGTGCCGACGAGCTGACGCAGGTCACGCAACGCTTCTGGCGGCGCGACACGGGCCGGGGCAGCGGACTCGGGCTCGCCATCGTGGCGGCCATCGCCGAGCGCTGCGGGGGAACGCTTGCCCTGGCGCAGCGGCCTGCGGGCGGGCTGGAGGCGAAGCTGACGCTGCCGAGGGCAAAACGGGATGGTCCGAATAGCGCACTGAAGAAGCAGGCCTGAATGCCGCCCGTTGAATAGCGCGCTGGATTCTGGACGGCCGGCCTTCGAGCCGGTGTCATGAGGCAGGATTTCTCAGGCAAAAAAGCCCCGCTGGCTTGCGCCAGCGGGGCTTCGAGCCTGTCTCCGTCAAACGACAGGCGGTGATGCCTTGATCAGGCGCGGACTTTTCAGTCCTTGTCGTGACCTTTGTCGTGGCCGTAATGATGGCCGTTGTCGCCCTTCGTCTTCTGGCAAGGCGTGGTGATCATGATGGTGCGATCGACCTTGCTGGCGGGGTGCTGCACGTTGATGTAGGCAGTGTTCGACTTGAAGGGGTCGAAGTACAGGCCGGTGCTTTCCGCGCCGACGGTCGACAGGCTGGCCCACTTGCCGACAGCCTCGGCGACGCCATCGTTGTTGTCGTCCTTGGCGAACCACACGTCCTCGATGCCACCCGGCTGGTCTTCGACGATGTAGATGTTGCCGTCGGCGTCGATCGCCAGGTTGTCGGGGCTGGTGAACGCCGTGCCGACGGGCGCGCCGGTGGCCATGTCCAGCGTGTCGCGGCTGGCGAACAGCTTGACCGTGTCGTTGCGCAGGTCGATCGAGAACACCTTGTGGTTGGTGGTGGTCGCCACGAACAGCAGCTGCTTGCCGTTCTTCAGCGTCTTGATCTCCAGATCTTCGGGACGGTCGAAGTTGGTGCCGAGGAAGGCAGGCAGGTTCGGCGTGGCGCGGCCGTCGATCGCGGTCAGGCCGTTGGGGTCGGTGACGACCACGGCGTCCGGCAGGGGCACGCCGTTGACGTCGGTCAGCGGTACCCAGGTGGCGGTGCCGGTGGCTTCTTCAACCGTGCCGTCGCCCACGCGCAGAACGAAGGTCTGGCCGGCGGCGAAGAAGTCGTCGCCGTTGTCGGCATGCGGGTTGGCCGAGGTGAACTTGAAGATGTGGCTGTCGTTGCGCTCGTCGATGAAGTACAGGTTGTTCTTGCTGTCGAACGCCAGGCCTTCGTGCGACACGCGCGGCAGGATGTCGCGGTGCTTGATCACGATGTCGGCGGGGGCGGCCAGCGGATTGGTCACTTCAAACAGGCGGCCGTAATGGCTGGTGGGGACGGCGTACGGATCGCTCCAGGATTCTTCGGCGGTCAGGAAGGTGCCCCAGGGGGTCCAGCGCGAGGCGTCGAAGGATTTGTGGCTGTTCAGCGCGGGGGCCCCAGCCGGGCTGTGCCAGAGGGTCTCGGTCTGCATGGTGCGCAGGTCTGTGCGCTGGATGCCGGCCTGGCCGGTTTCGAACACGGTGAACAGGAAGCGGCCGGCTTCGGGGCCGTTTTCGTTCACGGTGTGCATGTCGTAGTTGCCGCTGTCGAAACGGGTAGCCTGGGTGACGTCGCGGGCAACGATGGTCATCTGGCTGAAGTGCGGCGAGGACAGTTTGTAGGGCGCGGATTCGGGCAGCGTGCCGGCGCCGACGTCACCGACCATGGGAGTGAAGTCTTCGAAGGAGGTGCCGCCGGCGAAGGCCGTGGAGCCGGCCAGAACCAGGCCGATGGCGAGCGAGAGTTTCTTGAGCATCATGGTGGGTTCCCTTTGAAAGCATGAATGGAGGTTGTGCCGGCCGGCAGCGTATTCAGGTTTCCTGCTACCCACGCTCAGTCCACCCGGTACGCGAGGCATCCTATCGGCTCCTCATGTCATGCATATTTCAGCCAGCGGGATCGTTCAGGTTCTTCCGGCTCATGCCTGACCTGCCGGCCAGACACGCCGTGCTCGCCCGATTTTCCGGCGGGGCGAGGCCGGAACTCGCATACGTACTACCCAGTTGGATTTGAGACTCGCTTACAATCTCTTTACCTTGAAACCCATTCCGCATCGCCTCCTGTTGTGCGCATCGCTTGCGCTCTGCCCGTCATGGGGCCATGCAGCCGCGCTCGAGTTGCCGGAGCGTCCCGGAACATTCTGGCTGCAGCTCGATATGCTGCCTCAACAGGCGCAGCCGGCGGTCGAGCAGGCTGAAGCCATGCGCTTCGACAGCCTCGCTGCGCTGACCGAACATGCGCTGCGCGCGCGTCCGGAAACGCGCGCGGCCTGGCTCGGCATCCAGGCCGAGGCGGCGCGGCTCGATGCTGCGACGGCTGCCAACTGGCCGACGCTGACCGCGCAGTTCGGTTTCACGGTGAGCCGCGCGCTGTCCAGTTCCGGCGCGACCGCCCCGACGCTGCACCGTTACGGTCCCAGCCTTGGCCTCGCCTATGTGCTGTATGACTTCGGCGCGCGCGCGGCCAGTATCGACGCGCAGCGCTATCAACTGATTGCCACGCTCCTGAACAACAACCGCACCCTGCAGGACCGGGTGGTCGAAGTCGAGACTGCGGCTTTTGCGCTGCTGGCCGCGCGCGCGCAGGTGGCCGCGCAGACGGAGCAGGAGACCGCGCTGCGCACCAGCCTCGATGCCGTCGACGTGCGATTGCGCGGCGGGCTGGCCTCGCGCGCCGACCAGCTGCGCGCGCGCGCCGCGCTGGCCGAGGCGCAGCGCATACGCCAGACTGCCGAGCGCGACCAGGCGCGCGCGCTGGCCGCGCTGAAGCAGGCAGCAGGCATCGCGCAGACGCAGACGCTGGTGCTTGCCTGGAACACCGCACTGCCCACGCTGCTGGAATCCGATACGCTGCTGGCCGATCTGCTGGCTGAAGCGCAGCGCCAGCGTCCCGATCTGCAGGCGTTGCAGGCCGCCGCCGCCGCCGCGCGCGCCGATGCCGATCGCGCCCGCGCGGCGCGCTGGCCGAGCCTGGCGCTGACCGCCAACGTGGGCCGTACCTATTTTCTGGAGGACGACCGCACTGCGTCCAACACCTACAACGCCGGCGTGAACCTGTCGGTGCCGTTGTTCGACGGCGGCCGCCTGGCGGCCGAGGCGCGCGCTGCTGCGCACGATGCCGAACGCCTGCAGGCCGAAACCGAGACCCAGCGCAGCCTGGTCGCGCGCGCCGTGGCCGAGGCCTTTCACGATGTGCGTCACGCGCAGGCCCAACGCGCCGGCGTGGCGGTGCAA
>DAHWJK010000054.1:0-3118 GCA_027344185.1 Thiobacillus sp. | reverse complement strand
CAAGGAAGGCGCGCGGCTTGTAGTCGGCGGGCCGGGCCGGCCTTCGGGGTTCAGTTGCGGCTATTTCGCCCAGCCGACGATTTTCGCCGATGTGAACAACGATATGCGGATCGCCCGCGAGGAGATTTTTGGGCCCGTACTGTCGATCATTCCGTTCGACACCGAGGATGACGCCGTGAGGATCGCCAATGACACGCCCTATGGCCTCGCCGCCTATCTGAGCACGGGCGACGAGAAGAAGGCTTCGCGCGTGGCACGGAAACTACGCGCCGGCATGGTGCATGTGAACGGGCAGTCGCTCGGCAAAGGCAATCCCTTCGGCGGCTACAAGCAGTCCGGCAGCGGCCGCGAGGGCGGCCATTTCGGTATCGAGGATTTCCTCGAGTTGAAGACGGTTTCCGGGGGTTATACCAAATCCCATTGACTAGGAGTCATGCGCAAAAAAATCAGGCCTTTCCGTCTTTCACACGTTAAGACCGACAAGGTCGACGCCCGCACGCTGGCAAGCCTTATGCCGCCGGATATTTGCCGCAGATTGGACCCAGGATGCGGCGACGCAGCGGATGTGATCTGTGTACGGGTAGGGGCAAGGTGCCGAAAGCCCGCACACAGATCTCCTAGGCGTCTCGCGCTGCGTCAGAATGTCAGCCACGCGCATGGGGCCGTCTGTGGCGAGGGACGCGGGGGGACTCCCCACCAATGATCAAGCTGATTTTGGGCGATCGGTGGGCATCTTCTCGGGATCGAACATGGTTCGGTTGGTGAGCATGACGCATGCAATGCCCAGCAGGCGATCGGCAACGGTTCTGAGGGCGCGGCGGTGAGAGTGGCCACGTCCTAGGAGGGCGGCGTAGCGGCTGCGACTGCGGGCGTCGTGCTGGGTTGTGACGCAGGCCCAGTGATAGACGACGGTTCGCAGGCGGCCAGAACATGCCTGACGCATCTCCACACGACAGGATCTGCCGCTCTGCTTCGTGACCGGGGCCACACCGGTGAAGGTGCGCAAAGCCTGGTAATCTCGCGCCTGGAGGGCTTGATGAGCCTCCGCGAGCAGCGTGGCGAGGACAATCCTTCCCACCCCCGGCAAGGAGCGCAGGATTGCCGCGTCGCGCTGCTCGGTATCTTGCCCCGGCTCGGTCTCCGGTCCGGCAAGTTGTTCGACCAGGCCATCGATCCGCTGCAGGACAGTCTTGATCTGCCAATTAACGAGGTTGAGGCGCTCAGCCACGGCCGTGATGTGGACGCGGGCCGCGTCGGCTGTCCCCGGGGCGACAGTCAGCGCCGGCCGACGCAAAATGGCCAGGGCATCGTGTGCGGTGACGCGGCGGATACGATGGGCGGCTAGGACCTTTGCAATCTTCGTTTCGGTCAGGCGCATCGCTTCGGCCGGAGTTGGCGCCTTGGTCCAAAGCGCCAAGAACCAGTCCGCACCGACATCTTCGGTCAGATCAAGCATTTGAGGGTAGTAGCGGCAGAGTTGCTGCCGCACGCGGTTAGTCAACCTGACGCGCTCCTGCTTCAGCTCTTCGGCCATCCGCGACCATTCCCGCAGTTCCACCACCACCGGGTCGAGAGCTTCCACACGGCGAAAGCAGTGGCTGTCCGTGCGCAAGGAAGAGGCCAGGACGAGGGCGTTCCGACGGTCGTCTTTGGCGCCCGCCGGAGAGAAGCGATCTCGGAAACGGTCGAGTTGCTTGGGATTGATGGCGAAGACGGCGATACCGCGATCCATGAGCGCCTCGACGATCGGCCCGTGTGGCGTCTCGATAGCAACGGCAACCTGGCCCGGCTGGTCGGCTTTCGCGACAAGCCAGTCGACCATTGTGCCGATCCCATCGCCGTCGTGCGCGAATGCCCGCTGAACAGCCCCGTCTGCGCCGATCAGACAGACTTGATGTTCGGTGCTCGCCCAGTCGATGCCGACGAAGACGAGCGGCTCAATGCCCATGGCCTCCTCCCTCTGTTGCCGGGCCGCCGTATTGCTTCGCCGTTCCCTGTACTGGCGCTCGAGGCCATGAATAGCCAAGGCGCGACTCCCCACTGGACGTGCAATACGGTCGATCAGCTGAGGCGCACGTCCCCCAGGTGCTCGCAGGCACAGGGGGCAAAAAGCGGCTCTCAACCGACCGGCCCAAGACGGATCATGATGCACCGTGATCCGCGGTCAAACAGGTACAGGGGGGGTAAATTCGCTTGCAATATTTGCTCTGACGCAGTTTTGGTGGTGTCCGGTTCACATGGGGCCAATCAGACGCGCTTCGAGCAAGCCTAGCTTTCTTCGGCCGTACATCTGGCGCTTTACAAGCTTGAGCTCGTTGATCTAACCTTCAGTCTGGCTATTTGACCGGGGCGGGGTGATCGCCATGCGGACGGCGGCCTGATCTTTCAGGACGCCCGCGGCGAATGAGGCGACGAGGCCGTTCCGGGCCCGATCGAGCCACGGCGTCAGGTCCACGGCGCATTTCCTCTTCGCCTACAATCTCGGACCGACGCTGATTTCGCGGTACGTGCAACGTTCTTCATCGAGTTGTTTAGCGCGGGCAAGCGCTTTACCGGCCTGTTGCTGACCTATCAGTTATCGGCGATGGTCGGCGGTTACATCCCCCCTGATCGACACTCGGCTGGTCAAGCTCGATGGCAGCAAGCCGTGGCTGGTGGAGGAGTCTCTTGCGGCGGTCTCCGTTCTTTCCTTCCTTTGTGCGGCGCTGGCGCGGCCGAACGGCACACCGCAGCGAGCGAGCTGCGCAGAGGAAGCAGGAATGGCACCGGTCAAGCTGTGACGATGGGCGCAGGCAGTCCTTCGATCAGCACGTTGATGCAGGCGGGTCGGTTTGCCGCGAAAGCGGTGCGTAGCGCCGGTTCGATCTGCTCCGTGCGCTCGACCAGCGCACCAAACCCACCGACCGCCTCTGCCATGCGGTCGTAGCGCGTTCCAGCGCCGAGTTCGCAGCCGATCGTGCGTGCAGCACCATAGGAACGAAGCTGGATCTGGTGCTCGGCGTTCCAGCGGCCGTCATTGCCGATGACAGCAACGAAAGGGAAATTATTCCGGACGGCCGTCTCGAATTCCGCGATATGGAAGCCCGCCGTGCCATCACCCACCACCGCCAGCACGTCG
>DAHWJK010000029.1:0-5476 GCA_027344185.1 Thiobacillus sp. | reverse complement strand
AGGTGTTCGGCGCCGAAGTGCATGTGCAGCAGGATGAACTCGACGCCGCGCGCTCCGGCCTCGATGTCGCCGTGTTCGCCGACGAACTTGCGGGAAATCACAACTGGAAGGTGCAGCAGGGCGAATACGAACTGGTGCCCGGCGTGCGCGCGATCGCCACGCCCGGCCACACCGCCGGCCACATGTCGCTGTTCGTCGAGCTGCCAAAGGGGCCGCCGCTCATCCTGTGCGGCGACGCCGCCGACCTCGCGGAAAACCTCGAGCAGGAAATCGCCCCGGGGCTCTGCTGGCAGGACCGCGAGGAAGAGGCGCTGGCCAGCATCCGCAAACTCAAAACCCTGGCACGGCAGGAGAGCGCAGAACTCTGGCCAAACCACGATCTCACCTTCTGGCGCAGCCTGCGCCGCTTCCCGGAATGCCATGAATAGCTGGGTTCCGTTGCTGCCTGAGGAAACAACCGCAGCGGACAACGCGGCGCCGCTCGACATCACGCGCCTCCTGACCACCATTACCGACAATCTGGTCGGTATGATCTACCGCTGCCGCATCGATGCGATCTGGACCATGGAATACGTCAGCGAGGGCTGCCACAAGCTCACCGGCTACCGCCCCGACGAACTGGTCTTCAACAACCGCGTGTCCTATGACGAGATCACGCTGCCGGAGGATCGCGAACGTGTCGGCCTCACCATACGCAGCGCGCTCGACGCAGGCGAAACCTTCGACGTCGAATACCGCATCCGCCGCGCCGACGGCCGCGTGCGCTGGGTGCTGGAACGTGGCGTCGGCCTGCGCGATGCATACGGCCGACTGGCATGGATCGAAGGCTTCATCCAGGATATCTCCGAGCGCATGGCGGCCAATGAGGCCTTGCAGGAGGCCGTGCGCCGCTATCGCAGCCTGTTCCAGAACGCCACCGAGGGCATTTTCCAGACTACGCCGGAAGGCCGCTACCTCGATGCCAATCCAGCGCTCGCGCAAATCTATGGCCATCGCGATCCGGCTGCCCTGATCGCGCATCTGCAAGACATTTCCCGCCAACTGTACGTCCTGCCGGAGCGACGCGCCGAATTCGTGCGTCTGATGCGGGAACAGGGGGTGGTGCGCAATTTCGAATCGCAGGCATATCGGTGTGACGGCAGCATTATCTGGATTTCCGAGAACGCGCGCGCGGTCAAAGATCCTGATGGCAAGGTGCAGTTCTACGAAGGTACGGTGATCGACATCACCGAACGCAAGCAGCACGAGGCCGCGCTCGAGCATCAGGCCAGCCATGACAGCCTGACCGGCCTGCCCAACCGATCGTTGTTGCGCGACCGCATCGACCAGGCCATCGTGAAGGCCAAGCGCGACAACCATCTGGTGGCCGTGGTATTCGTCGATCTCGATCATTTCAAGCTGATCAACGACAGCCTGGGGCATCATGTCGGCGACCGCCTGTTGCTGGAAGTCGCCACCCGGCTCGCCGGATGCGTGCGCACGCACGACAGCGTCGCGCGCCAGGGCGGTGACGAGTTCGTCATTGTGCTCACCGAGCAACATGACGAAAACGAGGTGCTCGCCCTTGTCAGCAGGCTGCTCGAGGTCATCTCGCAACCCTGGGTGGACGGCGGCCAGGAATACGGACTCAGTTGCAGCGTAGGCGTCAGCTGCTATCCGCGTGACGGCAGCAACCCGGACGAATTGCTGCGCTGTGCCGATGCCGCGATGTACAAGGCCAAGGCATCCGGGCGCAGCACCTATCACTTCTACACACCCGAACTGAACCAGGTCATCAGCGAACGCCTGGAGCTGGAAAACAGCTTGCGCCACGCGCTGGAACGCAACGAGTTGCGTGTCTATTACCAGCCGCGCATCGAGGTGGCCAGCGGGCGTCTCGTCGGCGCCGAAGCCCTGCTGCGCTGGGACTGCCCGGGCAGGGGGCTGATCCCGCCGGACAGCTTTATTTCGATCGCGGAAGAAACCGGGTTGATCATCCCTATTGGACAATGGGTTCTGCAGGAAGCCTGTCGCCAGAACAGCGCCTGGCAACAGGCAGGGCTGCCGCCCATTTGCATTTCAGTCAACATATCGCCGATTCAGTTCCGGCATGCCGGCCTGGCGATGTCGGTGTCCGGCGCGCTTGCGCAGGCCGGACTGCCGGCGTCATGCCTTGAGCTGGAGCTGACCGAATCTTTTGTCATGCACGATGCCGAACGAATAAACGTCTGCATGCAGTCCCTGAAGGTGTTGGGCGTGGACATTGCAGTGGACGACTTCGGCACCGGCTATTCGAGCCTGAGCTATCTCAAGCGCTTTCCGGTGGACCGCCTCAAGATCGACAAGAGTTTCGTGCGCGACATAGACATCGATCCGGACGATGCAGCCATAGTCCGCGCCATCATTAGCCTCGGCCACTCGCTAGGCTTGAAAGTGGTCGCAGAAGGCGTGGAAGAGCGCGCCCACATGGAGTTCCTGCACAAGCACGGATGCGATGAAATGCAGGGCTACTACTTCAGCCGGCCGCTTCCCCCGGCCGATATGGAGGCGCTGCTACGCAGCCTGGCTGGCGACGGCTGCCGGAGCGCCCAGGATCCGCACCCGGCCGACCCCTTCCTTTGCATGAAAGAGAATAGCGAATGACGGCACGCATGCCTTTGCTTCCCATTTATCCGGCCGAAATGCCGGCCCCGGTGCCCGATGCATATGTCGGCGTATGGCGCCGCAGCCTGCTGCAAACGCCCGACATGCAAGACACGTCGAGTTGCGTGCTGTGGCTGCAAACACCGCGCTGGCATGCCGATCTGCGCATCCCGGCTGATCGCCCCAATTTCTCGGGCATAAGCAGCCTTGCCGAGTGCGGCAGGGATCAACTCGAATGGCTCGCCACCCAGCAGGGATTCTGCGGCCTCACCCAGGTCGACGGCGAACGCTGCACCTGGCACCGCCAGCAGGATTTTCAGCCGCCCAGTGGCAGCCGCGATATCGGCAGGATGGCATTCGACGGCGACAGCATCACCGAGACCGGTGTCGAGGCCGATTATCTGGAAGTCTGGAAGCGCCTTCCACGCAGCCGGGGCGGCACGGCCGCCCTCGAACTCGTGACGGAGCGAAACGAATTGCCATCGCGCCCAACCTGGCTGCTCGTTGCCGGCGATTGCTTCATCTATGTACGCGGCCGCAAGCGGCCGCTTCCAGCCGCCGCCGATCTCGCCTCCCTGACCGCGGCAATGCAGCCATCACGAAAACAGCTGCTCGAATGGCTGGATGTCGAGATCAGCTTCGGCCATCGCTATGGCCCTACGCCTTGGCGCATCGAGCACTCCACGCTTCCCTTCCGCGAGGGGCAGACGCTTACCCGCCCCTGTGCCATCCGACGGCAGGGCCATCGGCTTGCCGTCGAGAACGATCACAAGCGGCGCTGGATGATCCTGGACTGGAGCACAGGCGCCGCGCTTTGAGCGGCGATCCTTCGCGCTACTCCGACCTTGCCAGCCACGCCCGCCAACCACCGTATTCCGTAATGTCCTGCGCGCTGGCCACGGCCATGCCTTCGCAAATGAAGCCGTTCACCACCGAGTCATCCGCCAGCTCGAGCTTGCCGATACCCAGCGGCGCGGGAATACCGTCCACGAAGGAACCAAAGTTAGCGGCAGGCATTTCCCAGACTTCACAGGCAATGGATGCGCCGTTTACATGTACCTGAACGAGGCCGGGGCGCTTGCCGTCCGGCAACGCGTAGAAGCGATATCTCGGCGCTGTCAGCGTCATCGTCACGAGGCGCGCGCCGCGTTCGACGAGCTGGTAATTGAGCGGCAGGCCGGAGAGGTGCGCGCCGACTACGGCGACACGTATCTGGCCATTTGGCAGCAGATTCAAATTCTCGGCCGGCGGCAACGCCTGATTGGTGGCACCGAGCTTGCCGCCGAGCGCCTGCTGCATTCTGGAAGCGAGATGCAACAGCGGGGCGTCCTGGTGCGACGGCGCTATCAAGGTGACACCGAACGGCAGGCCGTTTTTCTGGAAGCCCGCCGGCACCGCAGTGGCGGCAAGGTCCAGCAGATTCATGAAGTTGGTGTAG
The DNA here is from genome assembly GCA_027344185.1 of Thiobacillus sp. Taxonomy (GTDB): domain Bacteria; phylum Pseudomonadota; class Gammaproteobacteria; order Burkholderiales; family Thiobacillaceae; genus Thiobacillus. Next base: position 1,416 of record DAHWJK010000029.1, on the reverse strand, counting down.
TAGCCAAGTTGGGAATTGAGGCGGATGGGGTCGGCCTGCATCTCCTCGATTCGGTAGATCGTCCCGGCGGTGGGGGTAAGCATCACGTCGATGTCTTTCCACACCGCATCGCACACGCGCTTGAACGCACGCAGCCTGTAGAGGTGGGCGAAGGTGTCGGCGGCGCTGATGTCGCGACCGCCAGCGATGATCTCGCGCACCGGCGGAAACACCTTGTCAGGCTGCGCGTCGAAGAAGTCGCGGATGGCGAGGTAGCGCTCGGCCACCCAAGGCCCGCCGTAGAGCAGGCGAGCGGTTTCGAGGAAGGGAGTGAGATCGACTTCCACTGGCATGCCACCGAGTGCCTGCATGCGCGCCACCGCTTCGCCGAACAGCCGTTTCGCTTCGGCGTTGCCAGAGAACTCCAGATCCTTCTGCATCGGCATGCCGAAACGGAAGCCGGACGCGCGGCCGAAGTCGAAGCCGTGCGGCGCCAGCGGCCGCGAGTATTCGTCAGCGGCATCGAAGCCGGCTGCGACCGCCAGCACGCGCTCGGCGTCCTCGGCGGTGAGCGCGAAGATCGACACCGCGTCGAGCGAACGGCAGGCGGGTACCACACCCCGTGTAGACAGCGCGCCGCAGCTCGGTTTGTGGCCGACGAGGTTGTTGAACGCGGCGGGCACGCGGCCGGAGCCGGCGGTGTCGGTGCCGAGCGAGAAGCTCGCCAGGCCGAGCGCGACGGCGACGGCCGAGCCGGAACTGGAACCGCCGGAAATGAAATCGGGGTCGAAGGCGTTGCGGCAGGCGCCGTAGGGCGAGCGGGTGCCGTTCAGGCCGGTGGCGAACTGGTCGAGGTTGGTCTTGCCGAGCGGGATCGCGCCAGCGTCGATCAGGCGCTGCACCACGGTGGCGCTGCGTTCCGGCGTGTAGGCATATTCGGGACAGCCGGCGGTGGTGGGCAAGCCGGCGAGATCGATGTTGTCCTTGATGGCGAACGGAATGCCGTAGAGCGGGAGCGTCGCGATGTCCCGGCCTTCGAGTGTGCTTGCATAGACGCGCAGTGCATCGGCGTCGAGGCGACTGATCCAGATGTGATGGCTGTCTTCACCGGCCATGCGGGTAAGTAGGTCTTCCACGAGGGCAAGCGGGGTAAGCGCGCCGGACAGATACAACGGGCGCAGGGTGGCGATGTCGAGCGACGGCTTCATTTTCTATTCCTCGCTCACCAGCACCAACAGGTCCTGCCCAGCGGAAACCTGCCCGCCTTCGCGGCAGAAAACCTTATGTATCCGCCCGTGGCACGGCGCCAGCACGGCGAATTCCATCTTCATCGATTCGACGATGACGAGCGGGTCGCCCTTTTTCACTTCGACGCCCGCCTCCACTTCCACCTTCCATACGTTGCCGGCGACGTGGCTGGCGATGGCGCGGCCGTTT
>DAHWJK010000006.1:0-3228 GCA_027344185.1 Thiobacillus sp. | reverse complement strand
GGCCGCGCGCTCGATTCGCTGGCGGGCTTCCCCGCGCCCGGCTTCGACCCGGCCGAAATCGCCGACCCGCAGAACCTGGAAATCCACTTCGTCGATTCCAGCGGCGTCATTTCCTGGCAGTTCCTGCGCGACACGCCGGATTTCGACTTCGTCGACTGGAATTTCGGCACCACCACCGAAGAGGATTACGCGTGGTCAACCGACGCGCTGCACGCCGAAGGCCACGACCTCTATATCGCCGATTTCACCCATCTCGGCGTCTACGCCTGCCGCATCCTGGTACCCGGCGTGTCCGAGATCTACCCGTTCGAGGAACTCGAATTCGAGAACAACAGCGTCGGCAACCTGATCCGCCCGGCGCTCGCGCGCCTGCCCGAGCTGAGCGACGACGAATGCGCCGACCTGCTGGATCTGATCGTTGAACTGGAACTCGCCGACGACCGCCTGGTGACGGTGCTAATCGGCCTCGCACCGGATGCCGACTCGCCGTGGACCGACATCCGCGTCGGCGAAATCAAGCTGCTGCTCGCGCTCGCTCTCGGCGACGACGACGCGATTCTCGAAGGCTGCACCTGGATCGCCCAGTACGGCCAGCGCAGCGACGCGCGCCTCAAGGTCTACCGCTGCATCGCCGACCTCGCCCAACTCGACGACCCCAGCCCGTTCGAACCCGCGCTCGCGCTGATGTACGGCCGCGAGACGCTGGAACAGGCCCTCGCGCTGTTCAACCAGGACGAACGCTTCTTCGGGCTGACCAAACTCGGCAGCGACTTCGAGGGCAGCGCGATCCACCAGCGCCTGCTGGAGGCATATCGCAAGGTGCGCGGCTAGATCTTCGACCGATGAAAATCCCCAAACGACTCGAACCCCTGCTCGAAGACGGCCTGATCGACGGCGTCGTGCGCCAGCTGATGAGCGGCAAGGAAGCCATGGTCTTCGTCGTCCGCTGCGGCGACGACATCCGCTGCGCCAAGGTCTACAAGGAAGCCAACAAACGCAGCTTCCGCCAGGCCGTCGACTACACCGAAAACCGCAAGACCAAAAACAGCCGCCAGGCGCGCGCGATGGCCAAGGGCAGCAAGTACGGCCGCGAGATGCAGGAAGCCGCCTGGCAAAGCGCCGAAGTCGATGCGCTGTACCGGCTCGCCGCCGCCGGCGTACGGGTGCCCACGCCGTACAACTTCCATGAAGGCGTCCTGCTGATGGAACTGGTGGCCGACGCCGAGGGCAACGCCGCGCCCCGCCTCAACGACGTGTCCTTCACCGAAGACGAAGCCCTCGCCCACCACCGCACATTGATCCGCGAAGTCGTGCGCATGCTGTGCGCCGGCGTCGTCCACGGCGACTTGTCCGAATTCAACATCCTCGTCAGCGCCGACGGCCCGGTGATCATCGACCTGCCGCAAGCGGTCGATGCCGCCGGCAACAACCACGCCCAGGCGATGCTGACGCGCGACGTGAACAATCTGCGAACGTATTTCGGCCAATACGCGCCGGCGCTACTGGAAACGCGATACGCCGAGGAAATCTGGGCGCTGTACGAACACGGCAAGCTGAATCCCGAGGTCGAACTCACGGGCCGCTTCGAATGTGACAAGCCGCCGGTCGATCTGGAGGGGGTGATGCGGGAGATTGATGATGCGCGGGAGGAAGAGGCGGCGCGTTTGTTGCGGTTGCAGGAACTGGGGTGATTCACCGCCCAGACTCGTTTGCCATGTGCCTGTCGAACAATAAGGGACACAACAATAAGGGACAGACCACGGTTTCTCCATTCACCCCTGAATGATGGCAATCAACGCATTGCGCACTTCATCCAACCGGCCTTGCGACATCAGGCCTGCCGCAGCAGCAAACAGGGACGTGTTCGCCGTGAACAATTTACCCGGACGCGCATAGCTTGCCCGCTGCAAGCCGCCCGACGTGAAATCCTCGGGCGCAAGCAGAATGGCGTGCGGGTCGGCGTAGGGGTTGCTGGTGATCTGGCAGGCGATCCAGTCGTCGCGTCCGGCATCGGCCAGAAGCAGGGCGGGCCGCAGTTTGCTGCGTGTGAGGTCTGAAAACGGGAACGGCAGAAGGACTACTTGCCCGGCTGCAAATGCGCCCATGCTTCCTCTTCCTCGGGTTTCAGCCAGTCTTCCGCGAGCGCGGCTTCAGCCAGTTGCAGTGCTTCGTCAACCGACGGCTTCAGGAGCGTGAGCAACGCACGCCCAACGGGAATCGTCTGCACGGGCTCCAGCGGATGGACATGTCCCGACGCGTCAATTTCAACTTCGATGGTCTGCAGCATGGCGGCCTCCTTCTGGCAATGCGCCTATTCTATGCCCGAGGGTCATCCCGGTCGATTCGCGAGGCCAAAGAAACTTCAGTCCGGTCAGACACCACGCTGCCGCACCGTCTCATACAAACACAGCGCCGCCGACACCGAGACGTTGAGGCTTTCCACCGTGCCGCCGATGGGGATGCGCGCGACCTGGTCGCAGCTCTGCTTGACCAGGCGGCGGATGCCCGCGCCCTCGGCGCCGAGCACCCAGGCGATGCCGGTCTTGGCGTCGATGCCGGACAGGGGCTGGTCGCCGTCCATGTCGGCGGCGATGACCCAGATGTTGTGTTCCTTGAGGTCTGAGAGGGTGCGCGCGAGGTTGGTGACCATGATGTAGGGCACGGTCTCCGCCGCGCCCGAGGCGACCTTTTCCACCGTGGCGTTGATGCCGACGGCGTTGTCCTTCGGCGCGATGACGGCGTGGACGCCGAAGGCGTCCGCTGACCGGAGGATCGCGCCGAGGTTGTGCGGGTCGGTGACGCCGTCGAGGATGACCAGCAGCGGCGGGCCCTGGATGTTCTCCAGCACCTCGTCGAGCGAATGCGTGAGCGCGACCGGCTTGACGCGGGCGACCACGCCCTGGTGCTTGGCGGTCTTGCCGACCAGGCGGGTCAGGCGGTCGGCCTCGACCTGCGCCAGTTTGACCCCGTTGTCCCTGGCCTGATGCACCAGGTCGCGCGCGCGCGCGTCGCGCCGGGTCAGGTCGAGGTAGATTTCGAAGATGCCCGCGGGGTCCTGGCGCAGGCGCGCCAGCACGGGGTGAAAGCCGTAGATGAGTTTTTCCGCGGCGTGTTTATCGGCGGGCTTCTCACTCATGTCCGCTTGCCGCCGCTTCTGCCGGCCTTCTTCTTCGGCGCGGGGGTTTCTTCCTCCACCGACTCGATTTCCGTGACCAGGCTGAAGTCGAT
>DAHWJK010000001.1:0-13634 GCA_027344185.1 Thiobacillus sp. | reverse complement strand
CGCCGCGCGTAGTCGTCGTAGCCGGCCGCGATCCAGCCGGGCATCTTGTGGCCGACGGCAATCAGATGCAGCTTCACTGCTTCACTTAATGATCGGCTTGTATGTGTCGGGCGCGCGCCGCTTCGGCCGCGCCCCACAGCTCTTCCAGGTTGTAGTGCGAGCGCACGGCGGGCAGCATCACGTGGACGATCACGTCGCCGAGGTCGAGCAGCACCCAGTCGCCGGTGTCCTCGCCTTCGGTGTTGCCGACGTAGGCGTTCGCTGCCTTCATCTTGACGCGCACATTGTCGGCGAGCGCGCGGGTCTGGCGGTTGGACGAGCCGCTGGCGATCACCATGCGCTCGAACAGCGAAGTGAGCTTGCCGGTATCGAGCACGGTGATGTCCTGCGCCTTGACGTCTTCCAGGGCATCGACGATCAGTTTGATTTTGTCTTCAGTGTTCATAAGGGTATGTAGAGTTGGTGTTCGTGAATATAGTCGAGCACGGCGTCGGGCAGCAGATAGCGTGCGCTGCCCCGCCGTGCCAGGGTGTCGCGGATGGCGGTGGCGGAAATGTCGAGCGGCGGCGTCTGCCGGACGCGCACCTCGCCGGCGGGCCCAGCCGTGTGCTGCCGCTGCGCGACCTCGTCTCTCAGCATAGCCGGCATCGCGTCCGCATCCAGCAGCGACGTGCCCGGCCGCGCCGCCACCGCAAGGTTGGCCAGCTCGAACAGCCGCCGCCATTCATGCCAGGTCGGCAGGCCGAAAAACGCGTCGGCGCCCAGCAGCAGCCACAACGGCCGCTCGGCGCCCAGTTCGGTGCGTAGCGCCGTCAGCGTATCGACCGTATAGCTCGGCGCGTCACGTTCGACCTCGCGCGCATCCAAGCCGAAATGCGGGTTGCCGGCAATCGCCCGGCGCACCATTTCCAGCCGGTGGCGGGCCGCCGTGCGCGGCGCCCCGCGGTGCGGCGGCTGTCCGGCGGGGATGAAGACGACGCGCTCGAGGCCCAGCGCATCGGCCATCTCCTCGGCGAGACGCAGGTGCCCGTAGTGGATCGGATCGAAGGTGCCGCCCATCACGCCGACGGATTGTGAAGGGGGAAGGGTAAGGTTCGGCGAAGCCGACATCTCACCCGCGAACGTGGCCGTCTCCCAGCACCACCCATTTCTGGCTGGTCAGGCCTTCCAGCCCGACCGGACCGCGCGCGTGGATCTTGTCGGTGGAAATGCCGATCTCGGCCCCGAGGCCGTATTCGAAACCGTCGGCAAAGCGCGTCGAGGCATTGACCACCACGCTGGCCGAATCGACCTCGCGCAGAAAGCGGCGCGCCCGGCCGTAGTCCTCGGTCACGATGGCGTCGGTGTGCTGCGAGCCGTGGGTATTGATGTGCGTTATCGCGGCGTCGATGTCGTCGACCACCTTGACCGCGATGATGGGGCCGAGGTATTCCTCGGTCCAGTCGGATTCCACCGCGGCTTTCAGCTTGTCCGCCGCGATGCACGCGCCCCGCAGGATCGCCAGCGCCTCCGGGCAGCCGCGCATTTCGACGCCCTTGCCGGCCAGCATCCTGCCGATGCCGGGCAATGCGGCAGCCGCGACGCCGCGCGCCACCAGCAGCGACTCGGTGGTGTTGCAGGTGCCGTAGCGCTGGGTCTTGGCGTTCTCGACGATCTTCAGCGCCTTGGCAAGGTCGGCACGGTCGTCGACATACACATGGCAGTTGCCGTGCAGGTGCTTGATCACCGGCACGCGCGCTTCGGCGGTGATGCGCTCGATCAGGCCCTTGCCGCCGCGCGGCACGATCACATCCACATAATCCTTCATGGTGATGAGCTCGCCCACCGCGGCGCGATCGGTGGTTTCGATCACCTGCACCACGGTTGCCGGCAGCCCGGCGGTTTCCAGCCCCTCGCGCACGCAGGCGGCGATGGCCTGGTTCGAATGCAGCGCTTCGGAGCCGCCGCGCAGAATCGCCGCGTTGCCGGACTTCAGGCACAGGCCGGCCGCATCCGCCGTCACGTTGGGACGCGCCTCGTAGATGATGCCGATGACGCCGAGCGGCACCCGCATCTTGCCGACCTGGATGCCGGACGGGCGGAACTTGAGGCCGTCGATCTCGCCGACCGGGTCCGGCAGCGCAGCGATCTGCTCGAGGCCTTCGGCCATGCCGGCGACGGTTTTCTCGGTCAATTGCAGGCGATCCAGCAGCGCGGTGTCGTAGCCCGCGTGGCGCGCGTGCTCCATGTCGCGCGCATTCGCTTCCAGCAGCCTGGCCGCGTCGCGCCGGATCGCCGCCGCCATCGCCGCGAGCGCGCGGTTCTTCTGGTTGGTGTCGGCGCGCGCGATCGCGCGCGAGGCTTCGCGCGCCTGTCTGCCCACCGTCTGCATGTACTGTTTCACGTCCATCATCGTTTTCCATTGGCCGCCGGCTGGGCCAGCGTCATGCCCATGCGCAGCAGCGTATCCCAGGGATCGCCGATACGTTCCAGCCCCTTGGCCTGGCGGTCGATCAGCGCCAGATCGGCCAGCGCACATTCGATTTTTTTCAGCGGCAGGCGTTTCAGCGCCCGCTCGATCTGCGGCGCGCGCGGCTTGTCGCGCCCCCACAGCGTCCGCATCGCCGCGGGCAGGCTCTCGCCCCGGGCCACGGCCAATTTTAGCCTGAGCAGCAGCCCCACCGCCGAACTGACCTGCCACAGAATGGCCGGCACCGCTTCGCCCGCGTCGCGGAGGTCGGTCACGATATGGGCAAAGCGCACGCCATCGCCCGCATACAGCGCGTCCTGCAAGGCATCGGCCTCCAGCCGGCTGACGTCGACCACCGCATGCTCGACATCGGCCAGCGTCACGCTTCCCGGCGGCAGCAGCAGCGCAAGCTTGTCGATCTCCTGCTGCGCCGCCAATAAGTTTCCCTCGACCTGATCGGCCAGAAATTCCAGCGCAGCACGCTCGGCGCGCAAGCCCTGCCGGGCCAGCCGGCGTTCGATCCAGCCGGGGAGCGCGGCGCGGTCGATGGGCCTGGCCTCGACCACCACGCCGCTTTGGGCCAGGGCGGAAAACCAGCGGCTTTGCTGGGTTTTCCATTCCAGTCCCGGCAGGCTGATCAGGGTGAGCGTGTCCTCCGGCAGGCGGGAGGCATAGGTCTCCAGCTCCTTGGCGCCGTCGACACCCGGCTTGCCGGACGGGATGCGGATTTCGGTCAGGCGGCGCTCGGCGAACAGCGAGAAATTGTCGCCGCTGGCAAAAATGCCCTGCCAGTTATAGCGCCCCTGCACGGTATGGACCGTGCGCTCGCTGTGCCCGGCCGCGCGCGCGGCCGCGCGGATGGCATCGGCCGCTTCCTGCGCCGCCAGCGGCTCGTCGCCCACCACCACGTAGAGCGCGGCGAGGCCACGCGACAGCTGATCGGGCAGACGGTCGGCGGAAATGTTCAAGAAGAACCGTTTCCGGGCGTGAGGTTGCGCAGCCGGCGCAGAATCCGCTGGGTGGCGCTATCTTCCATGTCCCGATACAGCAGCTGTTCTTCCGCACCCTTGGCCAGCAATTGCGTATCGTCGTAGGTCAGATCGCGGCTCAGATCGATGGTTTCCGGCTCGCCAAGGACACGTCCGTCGCGGCTGACGATGCTGTAGGTCAGCTGGAGGCCCAGGCGGTATTCGGTGACCCGGCCCGCGCCCGACAACGACAGAATCGTTTTGCTGCGCTCTTCCGGGCCCATGCTCAGCGTGGCTTCCGCCTGATCGGGCGTCGCTGTCAGGCGGGTGGTCTTGCTCGAAATCAGCATCGTGCGGATGCGCTGCGCCACCGCGCTGCCGGGCGGCGCGTCGAGATACAGGCTGGCGAACGGGATGCCGTCCAGCCGGCGCAGCTGGAAGCCGCAGCCAGAAACGAGGGCGGCAGGCATCGCTGCCAGGAAAAATCGACGGTTCATACGACGATATTAACCAAACGGCCGGGCACCACCACGACTTTTTTCGGCGCCTGACCTTCGAGGTATTTCTGCGCAGCTTCGCTCGCCAGCGCAGCCGCCTCGATCGCCGTCTTGCCGGCCGTCGCCGCCACGCGGATCTGCCCGCGCAGCTTGCCGTTGACCTGCAGCATCAGCTCGATCTCGTCCTGCACCAGCGCGGACTCGTCCACCGCCGGCCAGGTCATCGCGGCGCCCGGCTTGAGTTCGGCGTACAACGCCTCGGCAATATGCGGCACGATGGGCGCGAGCATCACCGCCGCCGCTTCCAGCACTTCCTGGCGCACGCTGCGGGTGACGGCGTCCATGCCCTCCAGCTTCGTCAGCGCGTTCATCAGTTCCATGATCGCGGCGATTGCGGTATTGAACTGCTTGCGGCGCTCGATATCGTCGCCGACCTTCTGGATGGTCTGGTGCAACTGTCTGCGCAGCCCCTTGGCCGCTTCCGGCAGTTCGCCGCTGGCAAACGCCTCGACCGCGCCGGCCTGCACATGCTCGTAAGCCAGCTTCCATAAACGCTTGAGAAAGCGGTGCGCGCCCTCGACGCCGGCGTCCGACCATTCCAGGCTCTGTTCCGGCGGCGCGGCAAACATGGTGAACAGCCGCGCGGTGTCGGCGCCGTACTGGTCGATCAGCGCTTGCGGGTCGACGCCGTTGTTTTTCGACTTCGCCATCTTTTCGGTGCCGCCGACGATCACCGGCTGGCCGTCGGATTTCAGGAACGCGTTGCCGTCGTGCAGCTCGACGTCGGCCGGATTGAACCAGGTTTTCTTGCCGTCGGCCGACTCGCGGTAATAGGTGTCGGCGATCACCATGCCCTGCGTCAGCAGGTTGGCGAAGGGCTCGTCGCTCGCCACCAGCCCCTCGTCGCGCATCAGCTTGTGGAAAAAGCGCGCATACAGGAGATGCAGAATCGCGTGCTCGATGCCGCCGATGTACTGGTCGACCGGCAGCCAGGTGTTGGCGCGCGCATCGAGCATGCCGCCGTCGAAATCGGGGCAGGCGTAGCGCGCGTAATACCACGACGACTCGACGAAGGTGTCCATGGTGTCGGTTTCGCGCCGTGCTGCGCCGCCGCATTTCGGGCAGGTGCAGTTGACGAAGTCGGCGCGCTTGTTGAGCGGGTTGCCGGCGCCGTCGGGCACCACGTCCTCCGGCAGCACCACCGGCAGCTGCTCGGCCGGCACCGGCACGTCGCCGCAGGCGTCGCAGTGAATGATCGGGATCGGGCAGCCCCAGTAGCGCTGGCGCGAAATGCCCCAGTCGCGCAGGCGGAACTGGGTTCTCTTCTCGCCCAGGTTCAGCGCGGCGAGGTCAGCAGCGATGGCGTCGACTGCGGCCGTGTAGACAAGGCCGTCGTATTTGCCGGAGTTCACGCATACTCCGTTTTTGGTGTCATACCAATGACGCCATTGTTCAAGGTCGAAGGTGGCAACGTCACCATCTATTTCTGCCCCAGTCTGGGCGTCATGCAAATCACGATGAACATACTCTGGGGTTGAGAATTCTCGAACATCAACTTCCCCTCTTGTTGCAATCACCTGCTTGATAGGAAGGTTGTATTTCTTGGCAAAGCCGAAATCGCGCTCGTCGTGCGCCGGCACCGCCATCACCGCACCCTCGCCGTAGCTCATCAGCACGTAGTTGCCGACCCACACCGGGATGGGCTCGCCGGTGAGCGGGTGGGTCACTTTCAGACCCGTATCCATGCCCTTCTTTTCCATTGTCGCCATGTCGGCTTCGGCGACGCTGCCCTGCTTGCACTCGGCGATGAAGGCTGCGAGTTCGGGATTGTCCTGCGCTGCGCGGGTGGCGAGCGGGTGCTCGGCGGCGACGGCGCAGAAGGTCACGCCCATGATGGTGTCGGCGCGGGTGGTGAACACCCACAGCTTCTCGTCGCGGCCGTCGAGCTGGTACGGGAAGGCGAAGCGCACGCCCACGCTCTTGCCGATCCAGTTGGCCTGCATGGTCTTCACCCGCTCGGGCCAGCCCGGCAGATTGTCCAGTCCGCTCAACAATTCTTCGGCATATTGCGTGATGCGGAAGAAGTACATCGGGATGTCGCGCTTCTCGACCGGCGCGCCGGAGCGCCAGCCGCGCCCCTCGATCACCTGCTCGTTGGCGAGCACCGTCTGGTCGACCGGGTCCCAGTTCACCGTGGCCATCTTCTTGTAGATCACGCCCTTTTCGAACAGGCGGGTGAACAGCCACTGCTCCCAGCGGTAGTAGTCGGGCTTGCAGGTGGCGAGTTCGCGCGACCAGTCGATGGCGAAGCCGAGCGCCTGCAGTTGCGTGCGCATGTGGTCGATGTTGGCGTAGGTCCACGCAGCCGGCGGCACGTTGTTGGCGATCGCGGCGTTCTCGGCCGGCAGGCCGAAGGCGTCCCAGCCCATCGGCTGCAGTACGTTGAACCCCCGCAGGGCATGGTAGCGCGCCAGCACGTCGCCGATGGTGTAGTTGCGCACGTGGCCCATATGCAGCTTGCCGGACGGATAGGGAAACATCGACAGGCAGTAGTACCTAGGACGATCAGACGCGTCGTTTGCGCGGTAAACCTGGCTGGTCGCCCATTTCTGCTGGGCGGCCTGCTCGATTTCCGTGGGAAGGTATTTTTCTTGCATCGCAACAACCGCTTGGAATCAAGCCGGCGATTATACCGCCCGCCCGACGTGCGGCGCCTCCACTACCACGGCCTGCCCCTTGCGGGTAAAATGCGGCGTTTTCGCCCAATTTTCACCCATCCTTCAGGGAGTCCCAGCATGTCCAAGAAACATCCCGTCATTGCGGTCACGGGTTCGTCCGGCGCAGGCACCACCACGGTCAAGCGCGCGTTCGAGCACATCTTCTTCCGCGAAAAAATCAACGCCGCCGTGATCGAGGGCGACAGCTTTCACAGCCTGGCCCGCGTCGACTTCAAGGAGGCGGTAAAAAAGGCTGAAGCCGAAGGCAACATGTCGTTCAGCCATTTCGGCCCGCAGGCCAACCATTTCGACAAGCTGGCCGAACTGTTCGAAACCTACGGCAAGACCGGCGGCGGCAAGAAGCGCTATTACATCCACAGCGACGAAGAGGCCGCCGAGCACAACAAGCGCCTCAACACCAGCCTCAATCCCGGCGAGTTCACCCCGTGGGAAGACGTGCCCCCCGGCTCCGACGTGCTGTTCTACGAAGGCCTGCATGGCCTGGTGAAAACCGACGACGTCGACGTTTCCAAGCACTTCGACCTCGGCATCGGCGTGGTGCCCATCGTCAACCTCGAGTGGATCCAGAAAATCCACCGCGACGGCGCCGAGCGTGGCTATTCGGCCGACGTCATCGTCGACACCATCCTGCGCCGCATGCCGGACTACGTGAACTACATCACCCCGCAGTTCTCGCGCACCGACATCAACTTCCAGCGCGTGTCCACGGTCGACACCTCCAACCCCTTCATCAGCCGCGACATTCCCACGCCGGACGAAAGCTTCATCGTCATCCGCTTCCGCGAGCCGAAAGGCGTCGATTTCCCCTACCTGCTGAACATGATCTGCAACTCCTTCATGTCGCGCCGCAACACCATCGTGGTGCCGGGCGCCAAGATGGGCTTCGCCATGGAACTGATCCTGGCCCCGATCATCCAGGAGATGATCGCGAACAAGGGCAAGTAATCTGGACTGACTGCAACAAACAAAAACGGAGCCTTCTGGCTCCGTTTTTGTTTGGCAACCCGTCCCGTTTGCGCTCAAACCACCGCAAACCCCACCAGCGCGATCTCGTCGCCGTCCCTGACCGGCGCGGATTTATCGGCAAACTGCTTGTTCAAGGTAACGTTGAGCTTGGGGTTGCCGAGCAGCATCTTCTTCCACATCTCGCCGCGTTGCGACAGCACGAACAACAGGCGTTCGACGTCGGTGACGTCGGGCGGCAGTTCGATTTCGTCCGAGCTGATGCCGAGCGTGTCCACCAGATCGCCGAAAAACAGGATTTTCACCATCGCTCCCCCCGTATAATTCGCCATTGATCGCCCGATTTTACCCCCGTATGTCCGCCCATCTGCTGGAACACCTCAACCCAGAACAGCGCGCCGCCGTCACGTTGCCGCACGAATCGGCGCTAATTCTGGCGGGCGCCGGCTCGGGCAAGACGCGGGTGCTGACCACGCGCATCGTATGGCTGATCCAGAGCGGCCTGGTATCGCCGCACGGCATCCTCGCGGTGACGTTCACCAACAAGGCGGCGAAGGAAATGATGACGCGCATTTCGGCGATGCTGCCGATCAACACGCGCGGCATGTGGGTGGGGACCTTCCACGGCCTGGCCAACCGGCTGCTGCGCACGCACTGGCGCGAGGCGGGCTTGCCGCAGTCGTTTCAGATCCTGGATTCCGCAGACCAGCTGTCGGCGATCAAACGGCTGCTGAAGGCGATGAACGTCGATACCGAGAAATACGAACCGAAGAAAGTGCAGTGGTTCATCAACAGTCACAAGGAAGCCGGGCGGCGGGCACGCGACGCCGAGGCCTTCGACGAATACTCGATGCGCATGGCCGAGCTGTTCGAAGCCTACGATGCGCAATGCCAGCGCGAGGGGGTGGCGGATTTTCCCGAACTGCTGCTGCGCGCCTACGAGCTGCTGTACCGCAACGAACCGCTGCGCGAACATTACCGCGACCGCTTCAAGCACATCCTGGTCGACGAATTCCAGGACACCAACACGCTGCAGTACCGCTGGCTGAAGCTGTTCGCCGGGCCGTACACGGCGCTGTTTGCCGTCGGCGACGACGACCAGTCGATCTATGCCTTTCGCGGCGCCAACACCGCCAATATGGCCGAGTTCGAGCGCGAGTTCGCGCACGGCAACGTGATCAAGCTGGAGCAGAACTACCGCAGCCACGGCCACATCCTCACCGCCGCCAACACGCTGATTGCGCAGAACGCGCACCGGCTGGGCAAAAACCTGTGGACTGCGGAAGGCGACGGCGAGCCGATCCGCATCTTCGAAGCCTGGTCCGATCTGGACGAGGCGAGCTTCGTGGTCGACGAGGTGCGCGCGCTTAATCGCGAAGGCGTGAACCTATCCGAAATGGCGCTCCTGTACCGCTCCAACGCGCAGTCGCGGGTGCTGGAGCACGCGCTGTTCTCGGCCGGCGTGCCGTACCGCGTGTACGGCGGCCTGCGCTTTTTCGAGCGCCAGGAAATCAAGCATGCGCTCGCCTACCTGCGCCTCTTGACCAACCCGGAAGACGATGGCGCCTTTCTGCGCGTGGTGAACTTTCCCTCGCGCGGCATCGGCGCGCGCACGCTGGAGCAACTGGCCGACACCGCCGCGCGCTCGGGCGCAAGCCTGTGGCAGGCAGCGTGCACCCGCAGCGGAAAGCTGGCCGCATTCGCCAAGCTGATCGAAGACATCAAATCCGCCACGCGCGACCTGCCGCTGGCGGAAACGATCGACCACGTGATCGAGGCCTCGGGCCTGGCCAACTATTACCGCGCCGACAAGGAAGGCGCCGACCGGCTGGAGAACCTCAACGAGCTGGTCAACGCGGCGGCGCTGTTTTCGGAAGAATCCGAGGAAAACACGCTGGATGCCTTCCTCGCTCACGCCGCGCTGGAAGCCGGCGAACACCAGGCCGGCGCCGGCTACGATGCACTGCAATTGATGACGGTGCACGCCGCCAAGGGGCTGGAATTCCACGCGGTCTTCATCACCGGGCTGGAGGAAGGCCTGTTCCCGCACGAGCAGAGTGCGCAGGAGGAAAACGGCCTGGAGGAGGAGCGGCGGCTGATGTATGTGGCGATCACCCGCGCGCGACGGCGGCTGTACCTGTCGCACGCGCAGTCGCGCATGCTGCACGGCCAGACCCGCTACGGATTGCCGTCGCGCTTTCTGGACGAACTGCCGGAACAGGTGCTGATGCACCTCAACCGCCGCAGCGCACCGGCCAGCCCGTCAGGCTACAGCGCACCGGCCGCGCCGCGCAGCCCGCAGGGCGGCAACGATACCGGCTACCGCGTCGGCCAGAGCGTAGCGCACGCCAAGTTCGGCACCGGCATCATCATCGATTTCGAGGGGCGCGGCAGCGACGCGCGAGTGCAGGTGAAATTTCGCGACGCCGGCACCAAATGGCTGGCGCTGGCCTACGCCAAGCTGTCGCCGGGCTGATTACAGCGAGACCCCGTTGTCGGGCGCAGGCGCGTCGTCCGCCCATACCGCGAAGATCGCCTGATACGCGGCATACAGCGAACCGAACAGGATCGGCATCGCCACCAGCAGCCCCAGCAGCATCGGCACCAGCGCTGCGAGGACCAGCACCAGGCCGAGCGCCAGGCCGTTGACCATCATCGCCGCCCAGTTGCGGGCGACGGCCTTGAGGCTGATCCCGAGCGCGGTGGCCGGGCGCGCGCCGCCAAACAGGATCAGCGCGGGGGCGAACCAGGTGGCCATGATCAACGGGGTGAACAGGGCGAGGCCGGTGAGCATGGCAGGCATGGACTGGTTCAGGATCGCCTGCATCTCCTGCGGCGTGGCATCGCCCCGCCTGGCGGCTTCCATCAGCGCCTGCGGGTCGAACCCCATGCCGAGCATGACCTGGCCGATCAGCAGCGCGCCCAGCAGTTGCACTGCGCCGACGGCCATCAGCGGAATCAGCGGGCCCTGCACGCCGGCCAGAAAATGCGGCAGTTCAAGCTCCTGGCCATCGTCGAGCATGCGGTACGCCGCCATGAAGCCGGCCACCATCAGCGGCGACGCCAGTTCGGACAGCGAGGCGCCGATCACCGGGATCAAGCCGAGCGCCATCACGATGCCGAACAGCACGCCAAAGGCGGCGGACAGCAGCAGGGGACTCTTGCGGTACAGACGAAAGCCCTCGGCCACCCAGTGGAATCCCTGGCTGGCCGCGACCTTGCGCGGAATGTCTTCGTTGGAGGCAGTATTCATGCGGCGGATTTTAACCGACCCGCACGACGATTCAGGCGCGCGTTTGCAACAAGACGCGCGCGCGCCGGAATCAGAACTCCTTGACCACCCACATCGGCGGCCGCATGCCGGAATCGAGACTGTCCTGGCGGGCAAACTGGCCGTCGCCCTTCGAGTCGATCAGGTAGTACGGCTTGCCGACCCGGGGGATAACTTTCAGCATATACAGCTTGCCGTTGGCGCGGTATTCGACGACGCGCCCCTGACTGCTCGGCTTGATGGTCACAGCGGGCGCATCGCCGGGGCCGGGTGCGCCGTCCGGCACCGGCTGCAGATCCGGCGGACGGTCGGACGGCGGGGCGGCGGCAACGAGGCCGCTCATCAGCAGGGTCAGCAATAAAACGGCATAACGCATAGTGGACTCCGGAAGGCCTGCCTTTCGGGCAGGCGACACACAACTTACAGGCTGAGCTGGATTTCGCGCTCGGCCTGCGACGGCATGAAGCCGCGGTTCTCATAATGGCTGAAGATAGCCTCCAGCACCTCTTCGGGCTTGTCGGTGATATGCAGCAAATCGATATCCCCCGGCGAGATCATGCCTTCGCCGATCAGCGAGGTTTTCACCCAGTCGGCCAGTCCCGACCAGAAGCTCGACCCGACCAGGATGATCGGAATATGCGCGATTTTTCCGGTCTGCACCAGCGTCAGCGCCTCGAACAGTTCGTCCAGCGTGCCGAAGCCCCCGGGCATGACCACGTAGGCCGCGGCGAACTTGACGAACATGACCTTGCGCGCGAAGAAATGCTGGAAGGTCTGGCTGATGTCCTGGTAGGCGTTGGCGCTCTGCTCGTGCGGCAGCTGGATGTTGAGGCCGACGCTGGGCGACTTGCCGAAATAGGCACCCTTGTTGGCCGCTTCCATGATGCCGGGACCGCCGCCGGAGATGACCGAGAAGCCCGCATCGGACAGCTTGCGGGCAATGTCCTCGGTCAGCGTGTAATACGGATGGTCGGGCGGCGTGCGTGCGCTGCCGAAGATCGACACGGCCGGCCGGATCGAGGCCAGGCGTTCGGTCGCCTCGACGAACTCTGCCATAATCCCCAGCATCCGCCACGATTCGCGCGCCGAGTAGTTGATCTCGGCGGTACGCCCCGGGTCGGCGTTGGCAGGCAATTTATCAAAGTGCATTTTTCGAGCGCCTCGTGAACGATTCCAGTTTGAACCCGCCCAGTGTAAGTCAATCCAGAAAAACCCTGCTGCTGGTGGACGGCTCGTCCTATTTATATCGCGCCTTCCATGCGCTGCCCGATCTGCGCAACGCGGCAGGCGAGCCGACCAATGCGATCAAGGGCGTGCTCTCCATGCTGCACAAGCTGCGCCGGGAGCATGCCGCCGATTATATCGCCTGCGTGTTCGACGCGAAGGGCAAGACCTTCCGCGACGACCTCTATCCCGACTACAAGGCCACGCGTGCGGCCATGCCGGACGACCTGCGCAGCCAGATCGAACCGCTGCATGAAGCGATCCGCGCCGAGGGCTGGCCGCTGGTCGTCATCGACGGCGTCGAAGCCGACGACGTGATCGGCACGCTGGTGCAGCACGCCACCCGTAAAGGCATCCGCAGCATCGTCTCCACCGGCGACAAGGACATGGCGCAACTGGTCGACGACCACGTGACGCTGGTCAACACCATGAGCGAGGAAACGCTGGATCCGGCCGGCGTCGCCGCCAAGTTCGGCGTGCCGCCCGAGCGCATCGTCGACTACCTCACGCTGGTCGGCGACGCGGCCGACAACGTGCCGGGCGTCGTCAAATGCGGCCCGAAGACCGCCGTCAAGTGGCTCGGCGAATACGGCACGCTCGACAACCTGCTGGCGCACGCCGACGACATCAAGGGCGCAGTCGGCGACAACCTGCGCGCGGCGCGCGACTGGCTGCCGCAGGCGCGCGTGCTGATCACCATCAAGTGCGATGTCGCGCTGCCCTTCGATTTCGACGACCTCGTGCTGAAGCCGCGCGATACCGCCGCGCTGCGCGCGCTGTTCGAACGCTACGAATTTCGCAGCTGGCTGCGCGAACTCGACGCCGCCGCCACCGGCGAAGCCGCCCCACCGGAACAGGATTGCAGCGGCGATCATCGCGTCCGTTATGAGACGATTCTCACCGAGGACCAACTCGACGCCTGGGTCGCCCGGCTCGACGCCGCGCCGGCATTTGCGCTCGACACCGAAACCACCGGGCTCAACCCGATGCAGGCCGAACTGGTCGGGATGTCGTTTGCCATTGCCCACGGCGAGGCGGCCTACCTGCCGCTGGCACATCACTATGCCGGCGCGCCCGCGCAGCTCGATCGCGCCGCCGTGCTGGCGAAGCTGAAGCCGCTGCTGGAAAACCCCGCACCCAAAATCATCGGCCAGCACCTGAAGTACGACCGCCACATCTTTGCCAACCACGGCATCGCCCTGGGGGGGAGAAAAGGCAGCGGCGTGGTCGACGACACGCTGCTGCAGTCCTACGTGCTGGAAGCGCACCAGTCGCACGAACTCGGCAACCTGGCGTCGCGCCATCTGGGGCTCGCGACGATCAGCTACGACGACGTCACCGGCAAGGGCGCGGCGCGCATCGGCTTCGAACAGGTCGACATTGCCCGCGCCAGCGAATACGCGGCGGAGGACGCCGATGTCACGCTGCGCGTACGCGATGCGCTGGCGCCGAGTATCGCCGCGTCCGACAAGCTCGAATTCGTCTATCGCAGAATCGAACTGCCGGTGGCGGAAATCCTGTTCC
>DAHWJK010000347.1:0-15246 GCA_027344185.1 Thiobacillus sp. | reverse complement strand
AAAGGAGTATTGCTATGCCCATGGTGAACATCGCCGGTAAGGAAGTCGAAGTCGACGAGGAAGGCTATCTGGTCGACCTGTCGCAGTGGAACGAAGACATCGCCAAGTACATGGCGGTCGAAGAGAAGGTCGACCTGACCGACAGCCACTGGGAAGTCGTCAACTTCCTGCGTGAATACTACGCCGAATATCAGATCGCTCCCGCTGTTCGCGTTCTGACCAAGGCAATTGGCAAGAAGCTCGGCCCCGAGAAAGGCAACAACAAGTACCTGTACGAGTTGTTCCCCTACGGTCCCGCCAAGCAGGCTTGTAAGATCGCCGGCCTGCCCAAGCCGACTGGCTGTATCTAAGTACCAGTAATGCCTTCGGGTCGCCCCGGTCTTGTTCGGGGCGATTCGATTTTCGGGCTGTGTTTCCCAATCGAATGCGGGCGGCCACGTCAGGTCGTGCGTTCGATTCGCAAACACAACGTTGTTTAGGGGATAGCGCTTGTCTACAGTGACGATGATTTATGCCGGGATGTTCTACATCGCCACCCTGTTGCTGGTGGTCGGCCTGGCTTACAAGATTTTCGACTACAGCCGCACGCCTGCGCCGCTGAAGATTCCGACCACCCCTGCGCCGACGACGCAAACCGGAGTGGTGTACCGGATGGCGAAGGAAGTGGTGCTGTTCGAGTCCCTGTTCAAGTCCAACAAGTGGATCTGGGTGTTCGGCTGGCTGTTCCATTTCGGGTTGCTGCTGGTGCTGCTGCGTCATCTGCGCTATTTCACTGAGCCCGTCTGGTTCTGGGTTGGCATCATCCAGCCGTTCGGCAAATACGCCAGCATCATGATGGTGCTGGGTCTGCTGGGTCTGCTGGCGCGTCGCTATCTGGTCGACCGCGTGCGCTACATTTCGACGCCGTCCGACATCCTGATGCTGGTGCTGCTGATCGCAATCGGCGTGACCGGCATGCTGATGACATTTGTCGTGCACACCGACATCGTGGCGCTCAAGGCCTTCTTCATGGGGCTGATGTACCTGGACGTGCAACCGATTCCCCAGGATCCGATCCTGCTGATTCATCTGGCCCTGGTGGCGCTGCTGATGGTGATTTTCCCGATCAGCAAGCTGCTGCATGCGCCGGGCCTGTTCTTCAGCCCCACGCGTAACCAGGCGGACAACCCGCGCGAACATCGCCATGTGGCGGCGTGGGCGGCCCGTCTGGATCAGAACAACTGATTCGTTGACATCGATTAACGAACACCGAAGTACGGACAGAGGACTCTCAAGTGGCTGCTGCTGAATTTGACATTCCTGAAATCAAGGACGAGATCGAGATTCCCAAGCTGAGGGAAGGCGCGACTGCGCACGCGAAGACCTTTATCGCCCCGAAGCCGGTCCAGGATTTCATGGGCTACCCGCACGAACTGGGCGAGGACTGGAAAGAGCGCGCCATCGACAAGATGGGCGACCTGCTGGGCAAGTACCGTTCGCTGAAGGTCTTCCTCGACGCCTGCGTGCATTGCGGCGCATGCACCGACAAGTGCCATTACTACCTCGGCACCTCCGACCCCAAGAACATGCCGGTGGCGCGCCAGGACCTGATGCGCCAGGTCTACCGCCGCTACTTCACCACCGCGGGCAAACTCTTCCCGAAGCTGGTGGGCGCCAAGGACCTGACCAAGGACATCCTCGACGACTGGTACAACTACTACCACCAGTGCTCGGAATGCCGCCGCTGCTCGGTGTTCTGCCCGTACGGCATCGACACCGCCGAAATTACCATGGCCGGCCGCGAGATCCTCAACCACGTCGGCATGGGGCAGAAGTATTCCAACGAAATTCTGGGCAAGGTCCAGAAGATCGGCAACAACCTCGGCCTGCCCGGCCCGGCGCTGGAAGACACGCTCGAAGGCCTGGAAGAAGACATCGAGGCCGACACCGGTGTGGCGGTGAAAATGCCGCTCGACGTGAAAGGCGCCGAAGTGCTGCTGGTGACCCCGTCGGCCGACTTCTTCTCCGAGCCGCACGTCGAGTCGCTGATCGGCTACGCCAAGGTGTTCCATGCCGCCGGCATCAGCTGGACGCTGTCCTCGCATGCCTCGGAAGCGGGCAACTTCGGCCTCTTCAACGGCAACTACGAAACCATGCGCAAGGTCGCCATGCGCATCCGCGACGCCGCACTGGAACTCGGCGTCAAGCGCATCGTGGTCGGCGAGTGCGGCCACGCCTGGCGCGTCGCCTACAGCTTCTGGAACACGCTGACCGGCATCGGTTACGGCGGCAACGACCCGTTCTCGATCGAGCTGCAGAAGCAGCTCGATCCGACCTACCCCCAGCCGCAGCACATCTGCGAACTGACCAACGACCTGATCAAGTCGGGCAAGATCAAGGTCGACCCGTCGCTGAACGACGACCTGATTGTCACCTACCACGACTCGTGCAACGTGGCGCGTGCATCGCGCATGGGCACCGAGCCGGGCGGCCAGTTCACCATCCCGCGCGAGCTGATCAAGTCGGTGGCGAACAACTTCCACAACATGGCGGACGACACCATTTACGAATCCACCTTCTGCTGCGGCGGCGGCGGCGGTCTCTTGACCGACGACCTGATGGAAGTCCGGGTCAAGGGCGCGCTGCCGCGCGCCACCGCGCTGAACAATGTAGTCAAGGAACACCAGGTCAATTTCATGGCCACCATCTGCGCCATCTGCAAGGCGCAGTTCACCAAGGTTTTGCCCAAGTATGGCTTCGACATGAGCATGGTGGGCGGTGTGCATCAATTGGTTAGCAAGGCGATCAAACTGGACTGAGCCCGGAGCCGGCTGATCGCGATTTATCTATCTTTAGTAACGTAGGCGTTAGGAGAACCAACATGGCTGTCACGACGAACAAAGCAAAAACCGAAGGCATTCAATGGCGTCGCTATAAGGACGGCGAGAAGGAAGGCAACTTCCGTTCTTCCCAGGACAAGATTTTCCAGTCGAGCTGGACGCACAAGTGCCCGGAATACATGCTTTCCACGCCGCCCTGCCAGGGCTCCTGCCCGGCTGGCGAAGACATTCGCGGTTACCTGAACATCGTGCGCGGCATCGAGAAGCCGCCGGCAGGTGTGACCTGGCAGGAATACGCCTTCCGCCGCGTCACCGAAGCCAACCCCTTCCCTGGCGTAATGGGTCGTGTCTGCCCGGCGCCGTGCGAATCCGGTTGTAACCGCAACATGGTCGAAGACCATGTCGGTATCAACGCGGTCGAGCACTTCATCGGCGACTGGGGTATCGAAAACAACATGACCTACACGTCGACCGCTGCTGAAACCGGCAAGAAGGTCGCCGTAATCGGCGCCGGCCCCGCCGGCCTGGCCGCGGCCTACCAGCTGCGCCTGCGCGGGCACGGCGTGACCATTTTCGACGAGCACGAAGAGCTCGGCGGCATGATGCGTTACGGTATTCCTGGCTTCCGCACCCCGCGTGAAATGCTCGACGCCGAAATCAAGCGCATCATCGACCTCGGCGTCGAAACCCGCCTGAAGACGCGCATCGGCTCCGATGTCAGCTTCGACCAGATCGAAAAGGAATTCGACGCCATCTTCATGGCGATGGGCGCCCAGGCAGGCCGTCCGCTGCCGGTGCCCGGCGCTGAAGCCCCCAACTGCGTGACCGCCGTCGCCTTCCTGCGCGCCTTCAACGAAGGCCGCCTGCAGCACGTCGGCAACCGCGTGGTGGTCATCGGCGGTGGCGACACCTCGATCGACGTCGCCACCGTTGCCCGCCGTCTGGGCAATGTCACCAAGAGCGGCACCGCGGACGACCGTCCGGAAAACGTCATTGCCGGCCACATGGCCTCCGACGTCGCATCGATCTCCGCCCGCGAAGGCGCGGAGGTGGTGCTGGTGTCGCGGGCCACCATGGACAAGATGGCCGCCAACAAGCATGAAGTTGAACATGCCTTGCAGGAAGGCATCGAAATCATCGGCGGCGTGACCCCGGTGGCGGTGATCGTCGACGAGCGCGGCCGTGCAACGGCGTTGCGCGTGGCCGACTTCGTGATGGAAGGTAAAGAGACCAAGATCGTCGAAGGCACCGAGCGCGACCTGCCGGCCGACCTGATCGTGTCTGCAATCGGCCAGGGCGTCGACTTCACCGGCCTCGAGCAGTTCAACAACAACAACGGCCTGATGAAAGCCGACAAGAATTATCGCTTCCCCGGCAAAGAGCACATTTTCGTCGGCGGCGACGTGCTGCGTCCGCACCTGCTGACCACCGCAATCGGCCACGCGTCCATCGCCGTGGACGGCATCGACGCCTTCCTCAAGGGCAAGGAACTCGACAAGCGCCCGAAGGTGGACGTTCACCACTTCGACGAAATCCGCAAGTGGCTCGAAACCGGCCACGAATACAAGGAAGTCAAGGGCCAGATCTGGGGCACCGATGACCGCAAGGACATCCTGCACAACTTCGAAGACCGTTCGGCGCGCCACATCATTCCGCACGACGACCTGTTCCTCGGCCACTTCCCCAACGTGCCGCGCCACATCCGTGAAGTGACCGTGCTCGACAAGGAAGGCGCGCTGGGCAATTTCGAAGAGCGTCTGCACGCTCTGTCCGAAAAGGACGTGGTGGGCGAAGCCAAACGCTGCATGTCCTGCGGCCAGTGCTTCGAGTGCGATAATTGCGTGGTGTACTGCCCGCAGGTCGCGGTGTTCAAGGTGAAGAAGAAAGACAATCCCACCGTGGGTCGTTACGTCGACACCGATTACACCAAGTGCATCGGCTGCCACATCTGTGCCGACGTCTGCCCGACCGGCTATATCATCATGGGTATGGGTGACTAAGCGTGGCAGGCAAGATGAAACGTCTCCTGGCGCTGGGTGTGGTCGTGCTAACGACCGCGGCGCTGGCTTGGGCCGGGTCCGAAACCCAGCCTAAGGCTGGCGGCGCGCCCAAGCCGGTGATCGAAAAAGCCGTCAAGGGCGAGCAATGCGTTGAAGATACCGACTACATGCGGCGCAACCACATGAAGGTTCTCGACGGACACCGCGACAAGACTGTGCACGAGGGCATCCGCACCAAGAAATACAGTCTCAAGGAGTGCATCAACTGCCACGCCAGCGAAACGACGGGCAGTGTTGCATCGTCGAAAGACGATTTTTGCATCAGCTGCCACAGCTATGCATCGGTGAAAATCGATTGTTTCGATTGCCATTCCACCAAGCCGCAAGGCTCGGCTGCGATGCATCCGCTGAATGCCGAAACGGCACACTACAAGCACAAGCTGGCCGCGCAGGCGACGCGCAAGATCAGTGCTGACGAGATGGCAGGGCTTGCACCATGAGTGAACTGAAACCAATGTCCGAACAGGCGCCGGCCTCGCCCGAGCGCCGTCGTTTCGTGGGAACGGCAGCGGCAACTGCGGCCGGCCTCGCCGTCGCGCCCGGCGTGATCCTGGTGCAGGTGGCGCACGGTCGTCCCGAAGACCAGGCTGTCAGCAGTGCGGTGCGCTGGGGCATGCTGGTCGATGCGACCAAGTGTGCCAATGGCTGCAACGACTGCGTTACCGCCTGCAGCACCGAAAACGGCTGGACGCCGGTAGCAGAAAGCCAGCATCCGAAACAGGCGCCGCAATGGATCCGCAAGCTGGAACTGCAGGATCCGCTGACGCAGGCCGAAACCAACCTGCCGATGATGTGCCAGCATTGCGCCGAACCGCCCTGCGTAGACGTCTGCCCGACCGGCGCATCGTTCAAGCGTGCCGACGGCATCGTGCTGGTCGACCGCCACACCTGCATCGGTTGCCGCTACTGCATGATGGCGTGCCCGTACAAGGCGCGTTCGCTGGTGCACGAGCACCTCAACGACACACAGAAGGCCGACGTGCCGCGCGGCATCGGCTGCGTCGAATCGTGCACCCTGTGCGTGCAGAAGGTCGATCGCGGCGACGGCAACACGGCGTGCGCCGAGGCGTGTACCGCCGCCGGCCACAATGCCCTGCTGTTCGGTGACATGAACGACCCTGACAGCGAGATTTCCAGGCGCCTGCGCGAACTGCCGACCAAGCAGGTGCGTGCCGACCTCAATCTCAATCTTGGCGTTCGCTACCACGGAATCTAAATCAACATGGCAAGCATCACTTTCCGCGAAGTAGAAGGCAGCAGCATGAAATACTGGCTGCTGCTCGGAGGCCTGGGTCTGTTCGTGCTGTTCGGCGCGCTGGCCTGGAATCACATGCACCATTACGGCCATGTCGTCACCGGCATGGACAACCAGATCGTCTGGGGCCTGCCGCACGTGTTCGCGGTGTTCCTGATCGTGGCGGCCTCGGGGGCACTGAACGTCGCCTCGATTGCCTCGGTGTTCAACAAGCCGATGTACAAGCCGCTGGCGCCGCTGTCGGCGATCCTGGCGCTGGCGCTGATGCTGGGCGGTCTGCTGGTGCTGGTGCTCGACCTCGGCCGTTCCGATCGTCTGATCGTGGCGATGACGCATTTCAACTTCAAGTCGATGTTCACCTGGAACGTGTTCCTGTACTCCGGCTTCTTCGCGCTGGTCGGCATCTACCTGTGGACCATGCTCGACCGCAACGTCAAAACCTACTCCAAGGCGGCGGGCACTGCGGCCTTCATCTGGCGCCTGACGCTGACCACCGGTACCGGCTCGCTGTTCGGCTTCCTGATCGCGCGCGAGTTGTACGGCACCGCCATGCTGGCGCCGATGTTCATCATCATGTCGTTTGCCTACGGCCTGGCGATCTACCTGATGGTGCTGGCCGCAGCCTATGCCTGGACCGGCCGTCCGCTCGGCGACGCGGTGATGATGCGCCTGAGGACCCTGCTGGCGGTGTTCGTCGCGGCGGTGTTGTATTTCGTCGTCGTCCAACACCTGACCAACCTCTACTTCGCCAAGTATCACGCGGTGGAAGCCTTCGTCCTGCGCGACGGCGGCATCATCACCGCGCTGTTCTGGGTGGGCCAGATCCTGATCGGCTGCGTCGCGCCGCTGGTCATCCTGCTGAGCCGCCTCGGCAGCCAGCGCACCTGGATCATGCTCGCATGCGCACTGGTCATCCTCGGCGGCATGGCACAGATGTACGTCACCATCATCGGTGCGCAGGCCTTCCCGCTGGACATGTTCCCGGGCCTCAACGAATCGAGCAGCTTCTATGACGGCGAAGTGCACAGCTACGCGCCGAGCATGCCCGAACTCTTTCTCGGCCTCGGCGGCGTGGCAATTGCACTCCTGGTGACCGTGTTCGCGATCAAGGTGCTGCGCCTGCTGCCGGCCAGCCTGGACGACGCGACGGTCGCCAAGCTGGAGCACTGATTGCAGCCTGCCGGGCAAGGCCTGGCAGGGGATTGCGCGGGATGAACCAGCAAGCCGACGCCACCATCGAATCAGCGAAGCGCGGGGCTCCAAGGCCCCGCGTCTTCATTTCGGCTGCGCATAAATCGTCCGGCAAGACCACGCTCACGCTCGGCCTGTGTGCCGCCCTGCACGCGCGCGGCCATGCGGTGCAGCCGTTCAAGAAAGGCCCCGACTACATCGATCCGCTGTGGCTGGGCATGGCGGCGCAACGGCCCTGCTACAACCTCGATTTCCACATGATGCAGCGTGCCGAAATCGAGCAACAGTTTGCCTGCGCCGCGTCCGACGCCCGCATCAGCCTGATCGAGGGCAACAAGGGCCTGTACGACGGGCTCGACCTCGACGGCAGCAACAGCAATGCTGCACTCGCCAAGTTGCTGGATGCGCCGGTGGTGCTGGTGATCGACGCGCGCGGCATGACGCGCGGCGTCGCGCCGCTGATCCTCGGCTACCAGGCCTTCGATCCGGATATCCGCATTGCCGGCGTCATTCTCAACAACCTCGGCGGCAGCCGTCACGAATCCAAATTGAGGGCGGTCATCGAGCATTACACCGAGGTCGCCGTGATCGGCGCGGTGCAGCACGACGCCAGCATGCAGATCGCCGAACGCCATCTCGGGTTGGTGCCGGCCAACGAACAGGACGCTGCGCGCGCGCGGATTGCGCACGTCGGCGAACGCGTGGCCGCGCAGGTCGACCTGGCGCGCTTGCTGGCGATTGCCGACAGCGCATCGCCCATGCAGGCTTTGCCGTCCGCCGAAACGATAGCCGCCGCCGCACCGGTGCGCATCGGCATCGCACACGACCCGGCTTTCGGCTTTTACTACAGCGAGGACCTCGACAGCCTGCGCGCCGCCAACGTCGAGCTGGTCGACATCGACACCCTGCATGCGCATGCGCTGCCCGACATCGACGGCCTCATCATCGGCGGCGGCTTTCCGGAAATGTTCATGGCCGAACTGGAGGCGAATGTCCCGTTGCGCAAGGCGATCCGCAGCGCCATTGAGGCGGGGTTGCCGACCTACGCCGAGTGCGGCGGTCTGATGTACCTGTCGCGGCAACTCAGCTGGCAGGGGCAGACGCGCGAGATGGTGGGTGTGGTGCCGGGCGATACCGTGATGCACGAACGGCCGGTGGGACGCGGCTATGCGCGCCTGCAGCCGACCGGCGCTGACCGCTGGCAGGAGACCGCGCCGATTCCCGCGCACGAATTTCACTATTCGTCTCTGGAAAACCTGCCGGCCGACGCCATCTATGCTTATCAGGTGACGCGCGGCCATGGCATCGACGGCAGGCATGACGGCTACCAGCAGCACAACCTGCTGGCCGGCTATGTGCATCGCCGCGGCAGTGGCGCGCAGGGCTGGATCGCGCCGTTTTTGAACCAGGTGCGCGCGCACAAGGCGCGCGCCGCCGCTTAACGACTTTGAGGAAACATCCATGATCAAGATCACCGACGCCGCAGCCGAACAGATTCGCGTGGCCAACAACAACCCCGACGTGTTCGACATGATCCTGCGCGTTGCCGCCTATCAGGAAGACGACGGCAGCGTGAACTACGGCATGGGCTTCGACATCGAGCGCGAGGCCGACGAGCATCTGGTCGTCAACGGCATCGAAATCCTGATCGCCGCATCCAGCACGCCCTACCTGCAGGGCGTGACGCTCGATTTCGTCGAGATGAATCCGGGCGACCTGCGCTTCATCTTCATCCCGCCGCTGTCTGCAGAACCCGAAGACGGCACCCCCGCCGCCGAGTGATCCCATGAACTACCTGCCCATCTTTCTCGATCTGCGCGACCGCCACTGCCTGGTGGTGGGCGGCAGCGAAACCGCTGCCCGCAAGTCCGAGCTGCTGTTGCGTGCCGGCGCCTATGTCGACGTTGCCGCGTCCGCGTTGCACGAAGGCTTTTCGCGGCTGCCGCATGCCGATCACCTGAAGCGCATCGCGGATGCCTTCTCGCCCGAACTGCTCGACGGCAAGGACGCGGTGATCGTGGTCGAGGAGGACAAGGCGGCCGCCAAAGTCATCGCCGATGCGGCGCGCGCGCGCCACATCCCGGTCAACGTGGCCGACAAGCCGACGCTGTGCAGCTTCATCCTGCCGTCGATCATCGACCGCTCGCCGATCATGGTGGCGGTCTCCAGCGGCGGCGAATCCCCGGTGCTCGCGCGCATGCTGCGCGCACGGCTGGAAACGATGATCCCCGCCGCCTACGGCCACCTTTCGTCGCTGGCGTCGCGCTACAAGGACCGCGTGCGCGCCGTCATCAAACCGGAGCAGCGCCGCGCCTTCTGGGAAAAGGTCTTTCTGTCGCCCGTTGCCGAAATGGTGTTCTCCGGACGCGACGTCGAGGCCGAGCACGAACTCGACGCCATGATCAAGGACGGCGCCTCCCACGACATCAGCCGCGGCGAGGTGTATCTGGTCGGTGCCGGTCCCGGCAACCCCGACCTGCTGACCTTCCGCGCGCTGCGCCTGATGCAGCAGGCCGACGTCATCGTCTACGACCGTCTCGTCTCGCAGCCGATTCTCGACATGTGCCGGCGCGACGCCGAGCGTATCTACGTCGGAAAGGAGCGCGACGACCACGCGGTGCCGCAGGAGGAGATCAATCTGATGCTGGTGCGCCTGGCCAGGGAAGGCAAGCGCACGCTGCGTCTCAAGGGCGGCGACCCCTTCATCTTCGGCCGCGGCGGCGAGGAAATCGAAACCCTGGTCGAGCACGGCGTGCCGTTCCAGGTGGTGCCGGGCATCACCGCGGCGGCGGGCGTGGCGTCCTACGCGGGCATTCCGCTCACCCATCGCGATTACGCGCAGTCGGTCGCCTTCGTCACCGGGCATCTGAAGGAAAACACCTTCAACATGAACTGGGAGGGCATTGCCCGCCGCGACCAGACCATCGTCATCTACATGGGGCTGAAGGGCCTGCCGCTGTTGTGCGAGGCGCTGATCAAGCACGGCCTCACCGCCGACACCCCGGCCGCCATCATCCAGCACGGCACGCTGCCCACGCAGCGCGTCATCACCGGCACGCTCACCACGCTGCCGGCGCTGGCCGAAGCGACCCAGCTCAAGGCCCCCACGCTGATCATCGTCGGCAACGTCGTCAAGCTGCGCGAAAAACTCGGCTGGTATCAGCCCGAACTGCACAGCGAGCAGGCCCACCGCACGCCGCTCGAAACGCCGGACCATCTGCGCTGACCGCGGGATGAGCGCCGCCCCCCTGCAGCTGACCAGCCGGGCCGACATCGAAGCGGAAATCGCGAGCCTGCGGCAGGCCGGGCGGCACATCGTGCCGGTGCGCTGGCAGGGTCAGCCCGCCTGGCTCAAGCTCAGCGTGCCGCAGCCGCCCGCCTGGCGTTATCAGCTGCTGGCCGGCATGGCGCGGCTGCTGCAGCATCCCGCGATGCAGCCGGTGCGCCCGTACGGCGGCGCCATCGGCATCCGCAACGAAGCGCGCCGCCTCGTCAGCCTGGCCGACGCCGGGCTGCGCGTGCCGCAGCTGCTGGCGCACGACGATCACTGGCTCTTGATTTCCGACATCGGCCACACCACGCTCGAAATGCTGCTGCGGCGCAGCGAGGCGGATGCGCAAATGGAACACTGGCAGCGCGGGGCCGGCTACATCCTGCAGGCGCATCGGGCGCGCCAGTACCTGAGTCAGGCATTTGCGCGCAACCTGGTATGGTCGCCCGAACACGGCTTCGGCGCGATCGACTTCGAGGACGATCCGATCAGCGCGATGACGCTGGCGCAGGCGCAAATCCGCGACTGGCTGCCCTACTTCTTCTCCACCGCCATTCACTTCGAAGATCGGCTGCCCGAACTGTGCGCAGCCATCCAGTCGGTGCTGGCGCAGGAAGACGGCAGCGTGCGCGCCGGCGTGATCACCGCGCTGCGCCGCACCGCATGGCTGCGCGCATTGCGCGGGCTGCCGACACGGATGCAGCGGCGCGACGTGCTGAAGACCCAGTGCTATGGCGAGCTGGCGCGGCTGTGCAGCATGGCATCCGCCGCGCCCGCATAAGCCCTTCGCCGCCGCCCGGTTCAGGGGCGGGACGACGCGGTCTCCTGCGCCGCTTCCTTCGCCCGCATCTGGATTTCGATGTGTTCCCCGACATGGCGCACCATGCTGTCGGCCAGCTCGCGTTCGCCCACCCGCACCTCGACCGCATGCTCGCGGCGCAGCAGATCGGCCTCGTCCTCGCTGTGGCTGCGCACCACGATGTGGATGCGCGGGTTGAGCGTGCGCGCAATCTCGATCATCTTGCGCGCCTTGAAGGCGTCGGGCGTGGCGATCACCAGCATCTGCGCGCGGGCGACATGCGCCTGGATCAGCACCGCCGGCTCGAACGCATCGCCGACCACGGCGTGAATGCCGCGGCTGCGCAGCTTTTCGACCGCCTCGCGCTGCTGCTCGGCCACCACATAGGGCACGCCGCGCGCATCCAGCGATTCGGCAATGCGCTGGCCCACGCGGCCATAGCCCACCAGCACCACGTGGCCGCTCAGCGTATGCGAGGCCACGTTGGCCGGCAGCTCGGACAAGGGGTCGTCGGGATGCTCCAGCTTGCGCGCCAGCGACGAATAGCTGCGGATCCAGGCCTGTGCCGGTTCCACCGCCTGGAACAGCAGCGGGTTGAGCGCAATCGAGATCAGCGCGCCGGCCAGGATCAGGCTATGGCCTTCGACCGGCAGCACGCCGAGCGCCAGGCCGAGGCCGGCCAGAATGAAGGAGAACTCGCCGATTTGCGCCAGGCTCGCCGACACGGTGAGCGCGGTATTGAGCGGGTAGCGAAACGCCAGCACCAGCAGAAACGCCGCCAGCGACTTGCCCAACACGATAATGGCCACCACCGCCAGCACCTGCAGCGGCTGGTCCATCAGCACCTTGGGATCGAACAGCATGCCGACCGAGACGAAGAACAACACCGCGAACGCGTCGCGCAGCGGCAGCGATTCCTCGGCTGCGCGATAGCTCAGCGCCGATTCGCGCAGCACCATGCCGGCGAAAAACGCACCCAGCGCAAACGACACGCCGAACACCGCCGACGAACCATAGGCAATGCCCAGCGCCGCCGCCACCACGCACAGCGTGAACAGTTCGCGCGAGCCGGTGCGCGCCACCTGCCACAGCAGCCAGGGAAACACGCGCCGCCCTACCACCAGCATCAGCACAATGAACAGCGCCACCTGGCCGAGTGTGATCGCCAGCGTGGCCAGCAGCGCGGACACGTCGGTTGCGTCGGTATTGCCGCCCAGCGTCGCGGCCAGCGGCGGCAGCAACACCAGTACCAGCACCATCACCAGGTCTTCAACCACCAGCCAGCCCACAGCGATGCGGCCATTGGACGTGGCCAGCACGCCGCGGCTTTCCAGCGCCTTTAGCAGCACCACCGTGCTTGCCACCGACAGCGACAGCCCGAACACCACGCCCGCCAGCATGTCCCAGCCCCACCAGTGGGCCAGGCCCATGCCCATCGCGGTGGCCACCGCAATCTGCACCACCGCGCCGGGCAGGGCGATCTTCTTCACCGACAGCAGATCGTCGAGCGAGAAATGCAGACCCACGCCGAACATCAGCAGCATCACGCCGATCTCGGCCAGTTGTCCGGCCAGCGCGGTGTCGGCCACGAAGCCCGGGGTGAAAGGCCCGAGCATGATGCCAGCCAGCAGATAGCCGATCAGCGCCGGTAGCTTCAGGCGCACCGCTACGAAGCCGAAAATCAGTGCCAGCCCGAGCGCGGCGGCAATCGTGGTAATGAGGTCGACGCTGTGGGGCATGGCTGGGAAGAGGCGGACAACAATGACATCAACGCTGCGATTTTACAGGACGCCTACCGCCGCCGGCCGCATCGCTACTCTTCCCGACTCGTGGCAAGACAGGAAAAGCGCAGTAAAAACAGGGCTTTTCTCTTTTTGAGACCCAGCGCGAAGCCCCATAATGCAAATGGGACCCCCACAATGAGCGAGCCGAGCCTGATGCCACCCCATGCCACCCCGCAGCAATCCGAGTCCGATTCAATCGCGCAGCTGCTGCAGCAGGCGCTCGCGCATCATCACGCCGGTCGCCTGCTGGAGGCCGGCACGCTTTACCAGACCCTGTTGCAAAGCCAGCCCGATCACGCGGAGGCCAACTACAACCTGGGCGTGATCGCGGTACAGGCGCAGCAGCCCGAGGCCGGCCTGCCGTATTTCGTGGCAGCGCTGAATGCCGATCCGACGCACGGGCGCTACTGGGTGAACTACATCGATGCCCTCTCGCAGGCCGGCCAGCAGGGCGACGCGCGGGCCGTGCTGGCGCTGGCCCGGCAGCAGGGACTGGAAGGCGAGGAGGTGGATGCGCTGGCGGCGCGGCTGGGCGAGGAGGCATTGGCCCCAGCCCATGCGGACCAGGCTGCGTCGAGCGCTGCACCGACCCCTGCGGCACCGGCCGGCGCCGCAGCCGGCGCCAGCCCCGGACGCGAGGACATGGAAGCGCTGATGGCGCTGTATGCGGAAGGACAGTACACGGCGCTTGCCGAACGCGCACAGCGCATGACCGTGCGGTATCCATTGCATGCGTCCGGCTGGAAAATCCTGGGCGTCGCGCTGAAGCTGCAGGGCAGGGGAGAACAGGCGCTGGAACCCCTGTGGCAGGCGGCGGCGCTGGCGCCGGACGACGTCGAGGCCTGCTACAACCTGGGCGTCACCCTGCAGGAACTGGGGCGTCTCGACGAAGCCGAGGCCTGCTACCGCCAGGCGCTGGAGATCGACCCGGTCTACGCCGACGCCACCCTCAACCTGGGCGTGACGCTGAGCAAACTGGGCCGGCTGGACGAGGCCGAGGCGCGTCTGCGACAGGCACTGCTGCTGCGGCCGAATTACGCGGAAGCGCACAGCAACCTCGGCGCCACGCTGCTGGAACTGGGCCGGCTCGACGAAGCCGAGGCCAGCTACCGGCAGGCGCTGCACCTGGCGCCGGACAACGCGCGGGCGCACACCAACCTGGGTATCACGCTGCAGCGGCTCGAACGGCTGGACGAGGCCGAGACGAACTGCCGGCGGGCCGTGCAGCTCATGCCGGAGGATGCCGAGACGCACGGCAACCTGGGTAATGTCCTCAGGCAAAGCGGACGGCTTGACGAAGCCGAGGCGAGCTTCAGGCAGGCGCTGCGCATCCGCACCGACGATGTCGCGATGCACAACAATCTGGCGATCACGCTGCAGGAGCTGGGCCGGCTGGACGAAGCGGACACGCACTTTCAGCTCGCGCTGTACCTCGACCCCAACGATGCCCGCAGCTACGAGAACCGAGCCAACCTGCTGCGCTTCATGGAGCGCCTGGACGAGGCCGAAACGAACTACCGCAAGGCCCTGCAGATCGCGCCGGAGGATGCCGGGCTGCACCTCAATCTGGGCAAACTGATGCGCGTCATGAACCGGCTCGGCGAGGCCGAGGCCAGCTTCAGGCACGCGCTGGAAATCCGTCCGGATGAGATCAACGCGCTCAACAACCTCGGCGTCACGTTGCAGCACCAGGGCCGGCTGGACGAGGCGGTGACCTGTTATCGACGCATCCTGCAGGTCAAGCCGAACAACGCCGGCGCGCTGGCCAATCTGGGCGCGGCCCTGCTGAGCCTGGGCCGGCTGGACGAAGCCGAGGCGTGCTCGCGGCAGGCGCTGCAGATCAACCCGGAGCATGCGCCGCTGCACAGCAATCTGTTGTATTCCCTCGCGCTCAGCGCATCCATCGATCCGCATGCGCTTTTCCTCGAGCATGTCAGGTTTGGCGAGCAGTTCGAGCCCGCGCTCAGGGCGCACTGGCCGGCGCACACGCAGTCGCGCGATCCTGAACGCCGCCTGCAGGTCGGCTTTGTCTCGGCCGACTTCTACAACCATGCGGTCGCCACGTTC
>DAHWJK010000363.1:0-4707 GCA_027344185.1 Thiobacillus sp. | reverse complement strand
CCGTCCGGGCTTTCCAGTTCGCTCCACATCCCGTGCAGGTGCATGGGATGGGTCATCATGGTGTCGTTGTGGAGAATGACGCGCAGCCGCTCGCCATAGCGGAAATGCACGGGCGTGGATTTGCCGAACTCGAGGCCGTCGAGCGACCAGGCGTAGCGCTCCATGTTGCCGGTCAGATGCAGCTCGATCTCGCGCTCGGCACCGCGCGGGTCGATCGGCCCGCCTATCGTGTGCAGGTCGGCGTAGGTCAGCACGCGGCGGCCGTTGTTGCGCAGGCCAATCCCGGGGTCGTCCAGATTGGTGCGCGCCATGTCCACCCGCATGTCGGTGCTGGGGCCATATTCGGTCTTCGCGTGGCGCGCCTGCGTACTCGGCCTCGCCAGTTTGCTGCCCATGTCCGTTCCGGCTGGCATGGCGTGCTTGCTGTGGTCCATGGCCATTCCGCCGTGGTCCATGCCGCTCATGCCGGCCATCCCGTTCATGCCGCCGGAGCTGCCGTGATCCATGCCGCCCATGTCGCCCATCATGTCAGCCATGGTCAACCATTCGGCCTTGTCCGGTTCCGGTACCGCGGCAGACAGCCCGTGGCGGGTGGCGAGCGTGCCGCGCGCGAAGCCGGTGCGATCCATCGACTGCGCGAAGATCGTGTAGGCGTCATCCCTGGGGGTGACGATCACGTCGTAGGTTTCGGCCACCCCGATGCGGATCTCATCCACCGTCACCGGCTCGACGTCCTGGCCGTCGGCCTGCACCACGGTCATCTTCAACCCTGGAATGCGCACATCGAAGAACGTCATCGCACCGGAGTTGATCAAACGCAGCCGCACGCGCTCGCCCGGGCGGAACAGTCCGGTCCAGTTAGCGGCCGGGGTGGTGCCGTTAACGAGATAGGTGTAGGCGTAAGCCGAGATGTCGGCCAGATCGGTCGGGTTCATGCGCATCTCGTTCCACATCCTGCGCTTGTCGAACGCCGCCTTGAATCCGTCGCGCGAGACGTCGCGAAAGAAATCGACCACCGTGGGCTGATTGAAGTTGTAGTAGTCGCTTTGGTTCTTGAGCTTGGCGAAGACGCGCATCGGATCTTCGTCGGTCCAGTCCGACAGCTGCACGACGTAGTCGCGATCGGCCTGGATCGTCTCGCCGGCGGCCGCTTCGATGACGATGGCACCGTACATGCCGGTCTGCTCCTGCATGCCGGAGTGCGAGTGGTACCAGTAGGTGCCGGTCTGCTCCACCTTGAAGCGGTAGGTGAAGGTTTCCCCTGGCGGGATGCCCTTGTAGCTGATTCCCGGCACCCCGTCCATCTCGAAGGGCAAGAGAATGCCGTGCCAGTGAATGGACGTGTCCACAGGGAGCCGGTTGGTGACGCGGATGGTGACCGTATCGCCTTCGCGCCAGCGCAGCGTGGGCCCGGGAATCGATCCGTTGATGGTCGTGGCCATACGCGGCCTGCCGGTGAAGTTGACCGGCGTTTCCGCGATCACGAGGTCGAATTCCGTACCCTGGAGGACCGGGGCGCTGCCTGTCGCGGTGGCGGCGGTGTTCGCCCAGACCGGCTTGATGGCCGACGGCAAGCCCAGCAGAAGACCGCCCGCCGCAAGCCCCTGAACGAACCGGCGACGCGGCAGATCCGGCACTGCCAAAGCGAGCGAAGAATGCGGCATCGAATAATGTTTCATGTGGGGTTGCTCTCCGATTCAGATCTGACTGCATCCTGAGGGAGCACATCCAACATCAAACTGACGGCTGAATTACAAATCTGTCATGCGACGCCTCTGCAGGTGCGCGCTGTGGCAGGATGCGTGCATCCAAGTTAGTCTCCTGAACATGAAAATCCTGATCGTCGAAGACGAGCCCAAGACGGGCGATTACCTGAAACAGGGACTCACCGAAGCCGGGTTCGTCACGGATCTGGCGCGCGACGGCTGGGACGGGCTGGAGCTCGCCAAGGCGGGTCACTACGACCTGATGATCCTGGATGTGATGCTGCCCGGCCTCAATGGCTGGCAGGTGCTCGAAGGCGTGCGCCGGGCCGGGGTGGATATGCCCGTGCTGTTCCTGACGGCGCGCGACCAGGTCGAGGACCGGGTCAAGGGGCTGGAACTGGGGGCCGACGATTATCTGGTGAAGCCCTTCGCCTTTGCCGAGCTGCTGGCCCGGGTCCGCAGCCTGGTGCGCCGCGGGCATGCCGGCCTGGAGCCCACCGTCCTCAAGGCGGCCGATCTGGAACTCGATCTGCTGCGGCGACGTGCCACGCGAGCGGGACGCAAGATCTAACTGACCGCCAAGGAATTTGCCCTGCTGGAGCTGTTTCTGCGTCGCCAGGGCGAAGTGCTGCCGCGCAGCCTGATCGCCTCGCAGGTCTGGGACATGAACTTCGATTCCGACACCAACGTCATCGACGTGGCGGTACGCCGGCTGCGGGTCAAGATCGACGAAGGCTTTGAACTCAAACTCATCCATACCGTGCGCGGGATGGGCTATGTGCTGGAAGCCGGCCCGGAAGGCGCGGTCCCATGAAATCCCTTTCGCTGACCGCGCGGATCAGCCTGCTCTTTGCCGTGGCCGCTGCGCTGGTCCTGCTGTCAACGGGCTTTTTCCTGGCGCAGGTGCTGGAGGCCCATTTCGAGGAGGAGGATCGCTTCGAACTCAAGGGCAAGCTGGAACTCATCCAGAACCTGTTCAGGCATGCCTCCAGCGATCAGGCGCTGGAGCATCTGCCCCAGCAACTGGACGACGCCCTGGTTGGCCATCATGGGCTTGCCGTCGTCGTGACCGATGCAACGGGGAATATCTGGTTCGCCACCTCGGGCGCGAATTTTCCGCGCATGCTGCTGCAAGCCTGTCAGGCGCGGCCAGCAACGTGTACGGAAGGGACCTTGCATGAATGGGTGCATAAGGGCGTCAGCCATCGGGGCATGGCCGTTTCGATCGCGGCAGGCAGCGGCGGGCCGTACACCGTGGCCGTGGCACAGGACATCGAGCACCATGCGCTTTTCATGGACACGTTCCGCTCGCTGCTGGGCAGCGCCATTGCCCTCGCCGCCCTGGCCATGGCCGGCCTGGGCTGGATCGTGACCCGATGGGGACTCTTGCCCTTGCGCCGGGTCACCGACACCGTGGCCGGCATTTCCGCCGAACGCCTCGGCGCGCGCCTTGAGGCTTCGGGGCTTCCGGTCGAACTCATGCCGCTCGCATCCGCCTTCAACGCCATGCTGGCCCGTCTGGACGATTCCTTCCGGCGGCTCTCAGAGTTCTCTTCCAACATCGCGCACGAACTGCGCACCCCGATCTCCAACCTCATGACCCAGACCCAGGTGGCGCTTTCCGGTGCCCGCGACAACAACGAATACAAGGAAGTCCTGTACTCGAGCCTGGAAGAATACGAACGCATGGCCCAGATGGTCGGCGACATGCTCTACCTGGCCCAGGCCGACAACGGCCTCCTCGTACCGGGCCGGGCAAGCGTCAACCTCGGCGATGAAACCCATGGCCTGTTCGATTATTTCGAAGCGTGGGCGGAAGAGCGCGGCGTTTCGCTGGTCCAAACGGGGTCGGCCATCGTGCCGGGCGACCGGCTGATGCTGCGGCGTGCGCTCAGCAACCTGATATCGAACGCCATCCGGCATACGCCGCCCGGCCAGACCGTGCGCGTATCGCTGGCGATGCAGGTCGACACGGCCATCATCGCCGTCGAGAACTCCGGCCCCGAAATCCCGGCCGAGCACCTCCCCCGTCTCTTCGACCGTTTCTACCGCATCGACCCTTCGCGTCAACGCAAAGGCGATGGCGCCGGGCTCGGGCTTGCCATCGTCAAATCCATCATCGACGCACATGGCGGTTCGATCCAGGTCGTATCTACCCGCCAGGCAACACGGTTCCAGCTCACTTTGCCTGCCTTGACGGGATGATGTCCCTGTCTTCCTGTTGTCTCCCTGTTAACGACTCCGTATGCCGTCTTGCCTGGCCGGGCCGCACACGCTACAGTCAACTCATGCGTCGACTTCGGATCATCCTCTTTCTGCTGCTTTCCATTGCGGTTCCGCTGCAGGGCTACGCGCACTTCGCGCAGCCGCTGGTGCCCTGCCCGATGGGAGCCGCCGCCATGATGGCGATGGTGGATGTGGCTGGCGCGCACGATTGCTGCGACGAATCCGACTCGCAGACCGGAAAGGCCTGCAAGTCCGGCCAGCCCTGCCAGACCGGCGGCCAGCATTTTTCGGTTTCCATGTTCGGCCTGCTGCCGCAGGAGCCGGTGCCGGCCACCCGCTTCCCGCACATTGCGGCGGACATGTTCTCCTTCGACCCGGCCGCCGCCTGGCGACCGCCGGCGCAATTCTGATTCCCTGAACCGAGTGCTGTACTGCGTTCGCCCGAGCGGACGCCGGTTCGGCTATTTCGCGCCATCGCGCCTGCCGGTCCGATGGTTGCCGTTCTCGCAAGGAGTTGGAACATGGTCATTCCCCAGTCTGCCGCCCGCCTGTGGCGGCCCCCGGTTTGCCGCACGGCTGTGCTGTTCGTGCTGGCGGGCCTCGCCGGATCGGTCTGCGCCGAGCCGCTTTCATTCGATGACGCGCTGGCGCTGGCCGTGCGCGAAACCCCGGCGCTGCGCGCGGAATCGGCGCAGATCGATGCGGCCCGCCAGGCGGCAATCCCGGCCGGCGAACTGCCCGACCCGAAACTTGCACTCGGCATCGACAACCTGCC
>DAHWJK010000332.1:0-6050 GCA_027344185.1 Thiobacillus sp. | reverse complement strand
ACATAAGACACACCATGACCCACCACACGTCCGAGGCAGGCAGCAGGGAAAAACGGCGCCACGCGCGGAAAGCGACGTTGCAGGCCGTCCAGCTTCGTTTTGGCGAAGCTGCAGCCATCTCCGCCGAGATTCGCGATTACTGCCAGACCGGATTGTATGTAGCCTTTCCCGGCGGACGCACGCCCGACGCCGCTCTCCCGGCCCTGGTGGGAACGCTCGTCGGCGCGGGGTTTTCCGTAGGCGAGGGCGACGCGTCCCGCTCGCACCAGCTCAATGGGTGGGTGGCGCGTGTCGCGCCCGGCGGGGTGGGGATTTTTGTGCCGGCCATGCCGGAGGCCGCGTTGCAGACCCTGCGCGCCGCGAGTGCGCGGCTTGCCGTGCCCGGTGCACCGGCTGGACCGGAGCTGGGCCCGCAGCAGGCGCAGGCGCTGCAACAGGAATGCACCAGCCTGTTTCAAAACTTTCTCGTTGCGGTGATGCAGGAATTCTTCCTCCAGAGCATGGAACGCCTGGCGCAGGCCGGCCAGGACGAGATGAGCTTTCTGGAGCGTGCCCGCTACGAGTACGGCGCGCAGGAACTGATGCAGCACCGCAGCCGGATCGAGGGCGATTTTTTCAATGCCATCCGCGAACGCATCCTGCATGTCGGGCCGGTTTCCGACCTGGACCACAGGGCGCCGGGCGCGAACACGAACACACTCAAGCTGGTCGACGAGGCCGAGTTCGAGGACTGGCTGAACCTGTCGGCGGTCATCAATCAGATCGAGGCGGACATCACCCCCCAGCTCAACGAATTCGAGCAGCGCTACAGCCGCCTGGTGGGGGCGCCCATCGACAGGAAGAGCAATCCCTTCGGGCCGGAAATGATCGGTCGCGCCTTCCAGGGCGCGATTCAGGGACTCGACTTCACCAACCCGATGCGGACCGTGCTCTACAAGGGGCTGGGGCGGGCGGTATCGAGCCATGGGCCGGCGCTTTACCGGCAGCTCAACCAGACCCTGGCGTCGCTGCAGCCGCTGGCGTCTGTACGTCACAAAGACAAACCCAGGCCAGTGGCTGCCGAGAATGGGCCCGTGGCAGCCGACAGCACCAAGGCCAAACCGGATCTGGCCGAAATCGCCGAAACCCTGAACCGGCTCTACAAGCAGGATCAGGCCAGCCACAGCCAGATGCCGGAGAGTGCCGAATACAGCCTCGACCGCATCCTCGCCACGCTCAATCAATCCCAGCGCCGCCCGACGAGCCGCGCGCTGACCGGCGCGCCCGCAATGCGATCCAGCCCTCAGGGCGACGTGCCCGCCGGGCATGCCGTCGCATCTTCCGAAGTCCTGTCGATGGTCGGCCGCCTGCGACAGACGGCCCGGCAGCTGGTCGGGCACGACGGCCAGCCCCGCCCGACACTACAAACCGGGTTGACTGAAGCCAGCCTGCACGATTTGCTGGCCGCGCTGGATGGCTTGCCGCTGCCCAATCCGACTGCAGTGGCGGGCAGTCCGATGTCCGCATCGCTTGCCGAACAGATCGATCTGCGCATCGCGTCGACGGCGGGGGCGGGCAAGCGCCTTGCCCCGGCCCACCGGCAGATTCTGGACACAACCTCGGCACTGTTCAACCAGGCGCGGGCGGACTTTGTACCCAGCTCCGAAGTGGAATTGCTGGTGAAGCGGCTGGAGCGGCCGCTCCTCAAGCTGGCATTGCAGGATACCAATTTCCCGTCCCTTCCCGACCATCCGGCCCGGCAGGTGCTCAACCTCATCGAGCAGTACGCCGTGGCGGCGGACGACAAGGGCAAGTTTTTCGATGCCAAGCTGCAACGCTTTCTGTATCTGCTGGTGGACCGGGTCTGCAGCCGCGCCGCTGAGGATCCGGGCGTGTTCGAGATGGTGCGCGACAGCCTCGAGAAGGTCTTGCTGCCGATTCTGCAGATTCGCCGTATGCGCGTCGCGCGCCTGCAGGAGGCCAGCGAGGGGCGCGAACGGATTCGTGCCGCCCGTTCAAGAGTCAACGCGGCGCTGGAAGCGCGACTGGCGGGGCGCGATGTGCCCGGCATGCTGCTGCGGCTGCTGGATGCAGGATGGCGCCAGTATCTCGTCCTGCTGGAGATGCGGCATGGATCGCACAGCGAGGCCTGGGAGGCGGGGCTGGCCGTACTGGACCGGGTGTTTGACCGCCTCGGTCCGGAGTCGGCTGCCGTCGCAGGCAGCACCGGATCCGGCCTGGCGTTGCAGCGCGAAATCGAGCGGGCCCTGGCGACGATCAATGTGGATGCCACGATGCTGGCGTCCTTCATGGACGAACTGGGGGCCAGTCTGACGGCGGGCACACCCGCGCGGGCAAGCGCATCCGCGATGGTGTTCGTGCCGCCGGGCAAGCTTGCCACGGCGCAGGGCAAGCGTGAAATGCCGCATACCCGGCTGGCCGAGCGTCTGCGGGTGGGCGACTGGTGGGATTTCAGGCTGGAAGGCAGCCGGGTCCCGATGCAGCTGATCTGGGTCAGCGAACCGCCGGCCAGTTGTGCCTTTGCCAACCGTTCCGCCACCAGCAAGCTGGAGTTCACCCTCGCCGAGTTGTCCAGGCAATTGCAGAACGACCTCGCCAAACCCGGCAAGGATCTGGATCTGCCCCTGATGGAACGTTCGGAGCAGGCCCTGTTCGACGAGACCTATCAAAGCCTGGTGTACCAGGCAAGCCACGACCCGGTGTCGGGGCTGCTCAACCGCAAGGGGTTCATGCAGCATCTGCATGCGCAGTCAGGTCCGGACGAAGCAGACAAGGCGCACGTGGTGGGCATCATCGAATTCGATCAGTTCCGCCTAATCCACAACACCTGCGGCGAAGACGCCGTGGAGCGGCTGACGCGCAGCCTGACCGACGAAATCAGGCAGCGCATCGGACCCGACGCGGCCCTGGCCCTGTTCCACGAAGACATGCTGGCGCTGCTGCTGCCCAATTGCAGCCGCATCGCTGGGTGCCCTGCCGTCGCCATGCTGCTCGATGACGTGAAGGACTACCACTTCCAGCATGAACAGCACAGCTATCGCATCGGTTTCAACATCGGCCTCAGCGAATACGACCCGGGCCGGATCTCTGCAGTGGAAGCCATCCGGCGGGCCGATTCGGCGTGCATCACCGCCAAGGCCCAGGGCCGCAACCGGATGCAGGTCTACGAGCAGGACAGTCCGCAATTGCAGAACCAGGAATCCCTGATGGACTGGGCCGGACGTCTCGACTCCGTGCTGCAGGGCAGCGGCCTCTACCTGCGTTGCCAGAAAGTGATGCCGATCGGCGCCGATCGTTCCGTGCTGCCGTATTACGAAATTCTCCTGGGCATCGATGGCGTGGAAGGGCTGGAGATCGATCCTTCACACTTCATCCCTGCAGTGGAACAGCTCCAGCGCTCGCACGAAGTGGACATCTGGGTGCTGCGCAAGGTGTTCGAGTGGATCGGCGCCAACCAGGCTATTTTTGCGTCGCTGGGCGGCTTTGCCATCAACCTGTCGGCCACCTCGCTCGGCAGCCCCGAAGTCGCCCGCTATCTGCAGAACGTGCTGGTGGCAAGCGACTTTCCCACCGACAAGATCATGTTCGAGATTACCGAAAGCGCAGCGATTGAAAGCTATGGCGCCGCGCAGGACTTCATCCGGGAAATGCGCCGTCACGGCTGCAAGTTCTCGCTGGATGACTTCGGCAGCGGTTATACCTCCTACGCGCACCTGAAAAACCTGCGCACCGACACCCTCAAGATCGACGGCAGTTTCGTCAAGGACATGCTGTTGAACCCGAGCGACTACGCCATGGTCAAGTCGATGAACGACATCGGGCACTCGCTCGGGATGCGGACCGTGGCCGAGTACGTGGAAACGCCGGAAATTCTGGATGCGCTGCGCGAAGTGGGTGTCGACTATGTCCAGGGCTATGCCGTGCACAAGCCGTGCCGTATCGACGATATTCTGCTGGCAGAGGCAGGGATGCCGCCATGAAAAACGCCGCTCGGTGAGCGGCGTTTTTTTTCACCTGGTGCCGCTGGCCGGAATCGAACTGGCGACCTTCGCATTACGAATCGGAAGAAGGGGATAGGCCCCCGCATTAATCGACCTTAACAAAACCATATACAGCAAGCATTTAGGCGTATAGTTGCCTTAACGGGGTAACATTAAATTTAACGAAATTTAACCGCCAAAGTTACCCCGGCGTTACCCGGGAAAAATGCGAAGGTTATGAGAGGGTCGAGAAATGGCAATCAAAATTCAGTTCACCAAGGACGAAATCAAGGGCCTGCCGCTTCCCGCGTCGGGCGTCCGGGTTGACTACCAGGACACCAAAACAGCCGGGCTACAGCTTCGGGTTACGTCCAAGGGCGTCAAGACGTTTTCATTCCTGCGGCGCATCAATGGCAGCTTGGAGCGCATCACGCTGGGGCGCTTCCCCGAGGTGACGCTAGAGCAGGCGCGGGACAAAATTGCGCTGATTACTGCGGAGATTGTCAAAGGCGAAAACCCGGCCAAGGTTAAGCGGGCGCATCGGGAGGAACCTACTTTTTCGGAAGTGTTCGACCTATTCATTCCCGGCAAGCGGAAGCGGAACGGGCAACCGCTTTCAGAGCGCACGAAAACGGATTACCGGGACAGCCTGCGAATCCACCTCAGCAAGATCAAGAACCTGAAGCTGTCACGGATTGGGCGTGATGACGTGAGGCGTGCCCATGCCACCGCTACCAAAATATCACCGGCATCGGCTAATCGTGCCGTGGCGATTGTTTCCAGCGTGTTCAATTACGCTATCGACGAACTGGAAATCTACTCAGGCCCAAACCCCGCCGCGAAGATCAAAAAGAATTACGAGGCACCGCGGGAGCGTTTTGCACAAGCTGATGAAATGCCGCGGCTAGTTTCTGCGATGGCAGAAGATCCACTAGGTGATTTTTTCCTGCTGGCGCTACTGACCGGCGCACGTCGCGCAAACCTTCAGGCCATGCGCAAGAGCGAGTTAACCCTGGACGAAGGATTGTGGCACATCACGAAAACGAAGAACGGCACCAGTCAGAACGTGACGCTATCACCGGACGCCGTAATCATCCTGCGCAACCGTATCGAGGCCAGCGACCCTAAAGAGGATTTTGTATTCCCCGGCACAGGCAAGACCGGACACCTGACGGAACCCAAAACGGCCTGGGCGCGCATCCTGAAGAAAGCCGGAATCGAGGATTTACGAATCCATGATCTACGTCGCACCCTTGGAAGCTGGCAGGCCAAATCCGGCGCATCGCTAAGCATCATCGGCAAGAGCCTGAACCACAAGACGCACCAGGCTACTCAGATTTACGCACGGCTCGACCTAGACCCAGTACGCGCCAGCGTAGACACAGCGACCAATGCAATGATGGTTGCGGCAGGGGTCAAGAAAACGGCTCAGGTGAAGCGGATAAGGGGCGGCAAGTGAGACCTAAAAGCTTAATCCGCAAGCGCGGGAGAATCAACGGCGTCCGCCACCATACGGCGCAGGGAGAGATTATCCCGGATGGCCCCAACTGCTATTGGAAGCTTGCCTTATGGGTACTGAAAAAGGCACCAGCGGGAGAGGCTTTCCCGGATGGCGTCCCCGGTTATTGGAAGTCCGTCTATGAGGCGCACAGTAGTTATTCGGAACGCCGGGACATACGCGCAACGCTAAACGATCTGGCAACGCTCAACGATGCCGAGGTGATGCCAGCGATCCGGGCGCTTGATGCGGCGACCGAGTGCGAAATGTGGCGGGGCGTCTGGTACTGGTATCGCAGAGATTCAGCCGGGGTTATCCCCGCGGCTGCTTTCGACCTGGAGAATTACGGCGCACCCGAGATACGCAAGTTTGCGCAGGTAGCCCTGGAGCATTTCAAAGCCAATACAGGCGGGCGACCGAATACCAAAAAACTCGACGTAGAGTTTGCGGCATGGCTAGCGAGGGAATATCAGAATCAAA
The DNA here is from genome assembly GCA_027344185.1 of Thiobacillus sp. GTDB lineage: Bacteria > Pseudomonadota > Gammaproteobacteria > Burkholderiales > Thiobacillaceae > Thiobacillus. The sequence continues at coordinate 92 of DAHWJK010000332.1, read as the reverse complement.
CCGGCACCAGACCAACAACGATCACCGATGGGAGCACTCCGTTTATGCGGTTCGCTGTCAGCCAGTTTGCGACGGTAGGACGGCGCAGCAGC
>DAHWJK010000361.1:0-13208 GCA_027344185.1 Thiobacillus sp. | reverse complement strand
AAAATCGGGATCGCGCCGCACATGATGATCGCGTGCAGGATGGACTTGTGGCAGTTGCGGTCGACCACCACGATGTCGCCCGGCGCAACGGTGGCGTGCCACACCATCTTGTTCGACGACGAGGTGCCGTTGGTGACGAAGAACAGATGGTCGCAGTTGAAGATGCGTGCCGCGTTGCGCTCCGAAGCCCCCACCGGACCGGTGTGGTCGAGCAGTTGCCCGAGTTCGTCGACCGCGTTGCAGACGTCGGCACGCAACAGGTTCTCGCCGAAGAACTGGTGGAACATCTGACCGATCGGCGCCTTCAGGAAAGCCACGCCGCCGGAGTGGCCGGGGCAGTGCCAGGAGTAGGAGCCGTCCGCCGCGTAATGGGTCAGTGCGCGAAAGAACGGCGGCACCAACGAATCGAGGTAGGCGCGTGCCTCGCGGCCGATATAACGGGCGAGAAACTCCGGCGTGTCTTCCAGCATGTGAATGAAGCCGTTCAGCTCGCGCAGGATGTCGTTCGGGATGTGCCGCGCCGTGCGGGTTTCGCCGTGCAGGAAAATCGGGATCTCGGCGTTGCGGAAGCGCACTTCCTCGACGAAGCCGCGCAGCTTCTGCAGCGCCTTGCTCGTATCTTCGTCGCTGCCCGCCAGTTCCTCGTCGTCGATCGACAGCACGAAGGCCGAGGCGCGCGCCTGCTGCTGGGCGAACGAGGTCAGGTCGCCGAAGTTGGTGACGCCGAGCACCTCCATGCCTTCCTTTTCGATCGCCTCGGCGAGCGTGCGGATGCCCAGCCCCGAGGCGTTCTCGGAACGGAAGTCTTCGTCAATGATGACAACGGGAAAACGGAAGCGCATGGCGGCTCCTGAGTCTGAGCGTGGAAAAAACGCGGATTGTACGTCGACCGGGAGCCGGTGGCGTTAAATTTTGGGCAGGGTCACGCCGACCTGGCCCTGGTATTTGCCGCCGCGGTCGCGGTACGAGATTTCACACACTTCGTCGGACTCGAGGAACAGCATCTGCGCCACACCCTCGTTGGCATAGATCCGTGCCGGAAGCGGCGTGGTATTGGAAAACTCCAGCGTCACATGGCCTTCCCATTCGGGCTCCAGCGGGGTCACGTTGACGATGATGCCGCAGCGCGCGTAGGTGCTTTTGCCGAGGCAGATGGTCAGCACGTTGCGCGGGATGCGGAAGTATTCCACCGTGCGCGCCAGCGCAAAGGAATTGGGCGGGATGATGCAGGAATCGCCCTTGACCTCGACGAAGGAGTTCGGATCGAAGGCCTTGGGATCGACGATGGTGGAATTGATGTTGGTGAACAGCTTGAATTCGTCGGCACAGCGCACGTCGTAGCCGTAGCTCGAGGTGCCGTACGACACGATGGAGCGGCCGTTGGCCTGCTTGATCTGCCCCGGTTCGAACGGCTCGATCATGTTCTGCTCGGCCGCCATGCGGCGGATCCATCGGTCGGACTTGATGCTCATCAGGTGTTGGAAATGACGATGTTGGGGAATTTGTTGGAATGATCCACCGCGGTTTCGCCAATCTTGACCGCCACCCGGCGTGCGATCTGCTTGTAGATGTCGGTCACGCGGCCATCGGGATCGGACACCACCGACGGCTTGCCGGAATCGGTGTCGGCGCGGATCGCGCCGTCGAGCGGCAGCGCGCCGAGAAACTCGACGTTGTAGTCCTTGCACATGCGCTCGCCGCCCCCTTCGCCGAAGATGCGCTCTTCGTGGCCGCACTTCGAACAGATGTGCAGGCTCATGTTCTCGACCACGCCGATGATCGGGATGCCGACCTTCTCGAACATCTTGAGGCCCTTGCGCGCGTCGATCAGCGCGATGTCCTGCGGCGTGGTGACGATCACCGCGCCGGTCACCGGCACGCGTTGCGCCAGCGTCAGCTGGATGTCGCCGGTGCCGGGCGGCAGGTCGACCACCAGATAGTCCAGTTCGCTCCAGTTGGTGTTGTTAAGCAGCTGCTCCAGCGCCTGCGTGACCATCGGGCCGCGCCACACCATCGGGGTCTCGACGTCGATCAGGAAACCGATCGACATCGCCTGGATGCCGTGGCCGATCAACGGCTCGAGGTTCTTGCCGTCGGTCGATTCGGGCTTGTCGGTGATGCCGAGCATGGTCGGCTGCGACGGGCCGTAGATGTCGGCGTCGAGCATGCCCACGCGCGCGCCTTCGGCGGCCAGCGCCAGCGCCAGGTTGACGGCGGTGGTGGACTTGCCGACGCCGCCCTTGCCTGACGCGACGGCGATGATGTTCTTGACGTTGGGAATCAGCTTGACGCCACGCTGCACGCTGTGCGAGACGATCTTGAAGCTGACGTTGGCGGTGGCGGCGGTGACGCCCTCGATGCCTTTCAGTCCCGTCTCGACTTGCTGTTTGATGGTATCGAGCTGGCTTTGCGCAGGATAGCTCAGCAGGATGTCGACCGAAACGGCGCCGCCGTCGATCTTGATGTTGCGAGCGGATTTGGTCGAGACGTAATCCTTGTGCGTGTTGGGGTCGACCAACGCTTTCAGTGCGGTTTGCACCTGAAGTTCAGAAACGGCCATGGTTGCTCCAGCAGATTGATTGGCAATCGCGCATTTTAACGAAGTCTGGCGCTTTTCGCGAACGCCGGGACAAGAAAAGGCGCGGGTTTCCATGCAATTTGCAGGGCTATTTGCCCATACCCGGGCCAGGCCCGGCAGACAGCCGTTACCGAAGATCGGTGTGATGTCCCACCAGCACCGCCTCGGGCACGCGCAGGCGAATCGCCGCAACCAGTTCGCTGATTGCGCCCGGCCGTGGACGCAGCGAGACCCAGAGCAGGTTCAGCTTCAGGTTGAGGTCGGCAAACACCACGTCCTGCTGCAGCGACAGCACTGTATGGATCTCGTGCGAAGTGCGCTCGATCTCGATCGTCGGCCGCGAGCGCAGGCGCGGGATCAGCATCATGAAGTCCGTCAGCAGGCGTCCGCTGGCATCGTGCGTGGGCGCCCGTTGCCACAGCGGCACACCGGGTGCCGCGCCAGCGGTCAGCGTGGTTGAAGCATGAATGCGTATCTTCATCACGCCTTCCGCAGTGCGGATTCAGGTTTTCAAGCCCAGGTCGGCCAGACCGCTCCGCCGTTCGCACTGGAGCCGCGCGCGTTGCCGGATGGACTGTCCGTCCTTGTGCAGATAACGTTCAAGCTCCTCGAGCGCCAGTCGGTAGACCTCGCGCTTGAAATCGACCACCGACTCCATCGACACCCAGTACTCGTTCCAGCGCCAGGCGTCGAACTCGGGGTGGCCGCTGGCGCGCAGCGACACATCGCAGTCGCGCCCGGTGAGCCGCAGCAAAAACCAGATCTGCTTCTGTCCACGATACAGGCCGCGGCTGTCGCGCCGCGTCCAGTGCGCGGGCACGTCGTATCGCAGCCATTCGCGGGTGCGCCCAAGGATGCGCACATGCGCGGGCTGCAGGCCCACCTCTTCTTCCAGTTCCCGGAACATGGCCTGTTCCGGCGTTTCCCCCGCGTTGATTCCGCCTTGGGGAAACTGCCAGGCGTGCTGGTTGACGCGCTTGCCCCAGAAGACCTGGTTGTGCGCGTTGCACAATATAATGCCTACGTTCGGGCGGTACCCCTCTCGGTCGATCATGGCCGCCACCATCTATAAAGTTCGATTGCCTGCATTCTTTCACACCCACCGGAAATTGCAAACCTGCCGTGACCCGAAATCTTCTGTTAAGCATTGTTTTAATTAATTTTTTGTCGGGCTGTTCCAATCTGATGACGGCCGAGCGGCCGGATCATGTGCTGGCGGAAATCCATGAATTCGGCACCACCGCCCTCGCCTACACCGCGGATGGGCAGCGTTTCATCAGCGGGGGGTTCCTGGGCGATATCCGGGTGTGGGAGGTCGCTACCCGAAAACCGCTCGTCGAACTGCGCGGCCACCGGCGCGCGGTGCGCGCCCTCCTGCCCCTGCCCACCGGCGATTTTGTCAGCGGCGGCGACGATGGCCAGCTGATCCTGTGGCATGACGGCCGCATCCAGGCGCAACGCGATGGCGCCGACGTGACGGCGCTGGCGCTGTTTCAGGGCCAGGTAGTCAGCGGCCACGCCGACGGCCACGTGCGCATCTGGTCTCGGAATACGCTGGACCCGTTGCGTGAACTTGCGCTGGGCGCCGGCGTGGTCGCGCTCAGCGCGCACGGCGCCTACCTGGCGGTCGGACTCGAGGACCGCATCCTGGTGCTGGATGCAATATTGACGCCGCGCCAGACCTTGGCCACCCCGCACGCGCCGCACGATCTGCAGTTCAGCCCGGACGGCCGCATGCTGGCGGCCGGCAGCTGGTTTCGCCTGAGCGTGTGGGATGTGGCGAGCGGCACGCGGCGTTCCATCCCGACCGAGCACAACGGCCTGCTGACCTCGCTTGCCTTCAGCCCGGACGGCCGCCATCTGGCCACATTGGGGCGCCACACCGATTCCGCGATCCGCGTCCTCGACACCCGCGATTTCAGCGTGGTGAAACGCTATCAGGCACACGCCCTGTGTGGCGCGGCGATCCGCTTCAGCCCCGATGGACGCACGCTGGCTTCCGGCTCGGACGATGAAAGCGTGCACCTGCACCGCCTCGACAAGGCGACTTATTCCAGCAGCGGCGCGATGCCCTCGGCCCACTGAAAGGTGTGCGCAAAGGCGCGCAGATCGAGCCCCCAGCGTTTCGACAACGCCGCCAGCCGGGCCCGTGCGGCGTCGAGCCGGGCGGGGCCACCCGGCTCGGCAAACGCAAACACGATGACATTGGTCTTGTCCTGCACCGAGATCCAGCCGACCTCGCCGTCGAAGGCGCGCGTCAGCCGCGCAAAATACTCGGCGAAGTCGCCATCTCGGCCCCACAGGTTCACCACCAGCACGCCACCCGGCTTCAGCACGCGACGACAGGCAGTATAAAAGGTCTGCGTCGCCAATTCAGCAACCTGATTGCCGGCATCGAAGCCGTCGAGCAGGATGACATCGGCGCTGCCGGGATGCTGCCGCACATACAGCGCGCCGTCGGCCTCGATCACCTCGAGCGTGGCGTCGTCCGGCGGCAGGTCGAAATGGGTGCGCGCGGCGGCAATCACCCGCGGGTCGATTTCCACCGCGGTGATATGCGTCTGCGGGCGTTGCTTGCGGATGTATTTGGCGAGCGAACCGCCGCCGAGGCCGATCATCAGCACGTGCTGCGGCGCCGCATTGAACAGCAGGAAGCCCATCATTGCGCGGGTATAGGCCAGTTCCAGGTCCCACGGCCGCGACACCCGCATCCGGCTCTGGATCGCCTGGCTGCCCAGATGCAGCGTGCGCACCCCGCGTTCCTCGGTCACTTCCAGCCCGTCGTCGGCTGCCCGGCGTTTACCAAATTTCAGGCGCATTGCCATTCCACTTCAAAATCGAGGGCAAAAGATTACCCGTCCGCACGCTAAAATGCGCGTTTTCGTCCCGCTTATTCCACCATGCGCGCCAGCCAGTTCTTCATTTCCACCACCAAGGAAGCGCCGTCCGAGGCCGAACTCGTCAGCCACCAGCTGATGCTGCGCGCCGGCCTGATCAAGCGCCTGGGCTCCGGGCTCTATACCTGGATGCCGCTCGGCCTGCGCGTGCTGCGCCGGGTCGAGGCCGTGGTGCGCGAGGAAATGAACCGCGCCGGCGCGATCGAACTCCTGATGCCGGCGGTGCAGCCGGCCGAACTGTGGCAGGAAACCGGGCGCTGGGCGGTGTTCGGCCCGCAGATGCTGAAAATCAAGGATCGCCACCAGCGCGATTTCTGCTTCGGCCCCACCCATGAGGAGGTCATCACCGACGTCGCCCGCCGCGAAATCAAAAGCTACCGCCAGCTGCCGCTGAACTTCTACCAGATCCAGATGAAGTTCCGCGATGAAATCCGCCCGCGCTTCGGCGTCATGCGCGCGCGCGAATTCCTGATGAAGGACGCCTACTCCTTCCACGCCAGCCGCGACAGCCTGGCCGCCACCTACCAGACCATGTACGACGCCTATGGGCGGATTTTCACCCGGCTGGGGCTGAGTTTCCGTCCGGTGGCCGCCGACACCGGCGCGATCGGCGGCTCCGCTTCGCACGAATTCCACGTGCTGGCCGATTCCGGCGAGGATCTGATCGCCTACTGCCCGGATTCCGGCTACGCAGCCAACGTCGAACTGGCCGAGGCGCTCGCCCCCGCGACGCCGCGCGCCGCACCGCAGGAAGCCCTGCGCGAGGTGGACACGCCGAAGCAGACCACCTGCGAGGACGTCGCCGCGCTGCTCGACATCCCGCTCGCCCGAACCGTCAAGCTGATCGCCGTCATCGCAGGCGAGAAAATGGTCGTCCTGCTGCTGCGCGGCGACCACATGCTGAACGAAGTCAAGCTCGGCAAACTGGAAGGCATGGCGGATTTCCGCCTCGCCAACGAAGCCGAAATCCGCGCCGCCTTCGACTGCCCGCCCGGCTTCCTCGGCCCGGTCGGCATCGACCGCGCCCAAATCAGGGTCATCGCGGACCGTACGGTCGCCGCGATGAGCGATTTCGTCTGCGGCGCCAACAAGCCCAAACTCCACCTCGCCGGGGTCAATTTCGGCCGCGACCTGCAGGAACCGGATATTGTGGCCGATATAAGGAATGTCAGCCCGGGCGACCCCAGCCCGGACGGCCAGGGCACCCTGTCACTGTGCCGCGGCATCGAGGTCGGCCATGTGTTCCAGCTCGGCAACAAGTATTCCCTGGCAATGAACGCCACCTACCTGGACGAGGCGGGCAAGGTGCAGGCGCTGGAAATGGGCTGCTACGGCATCGGCGTATCGCGCATCGTGGCCGCGGCCATCGAGCAGAACCACGACGCGCGCGGCATCATCTGGCCGGCGACGATGGCACCGTTCTTGCTGGTGATTGTGGCAATCGGCTACGGCAAAAGCGAGATGGTTAAAACGGCTGCGGATACGTTGTATGCTGAACTTTCCGCCGCCGGGGTCGACGTCTTGCTGGACGACCGCGACGAACGCCCCGGCGTAATGTTCGCCGATGCCGAACTGATCGGCATCCCGCACCGCGTGACGGTCGGCGAACGCGGCCTCAAGGACGGCGAGATCGAGTACCAGCCGCGCCGGGCCCAGGCCGGACAAAGCGGCGACGCGCAAAAGATCGCGCTGGCCGGGGCCGTCACTTTTATGAAAGGTTTGCTGGAAAGCTGACATGAACAAGACCACGCACATCGGTTTGCTGTTTGCCGCCTTGCTGCTGACCCTGCCTGCCCAAGCGGGCGGACAGCGCGAAGAGGCGATGTCCGCTAACGTGCGTTCGTCGCTGCAGCGGGCGCTGGCCGACACCGCGGTCACCCGCACGGCGTTCCGCAATGTCGCCGACGAGGCGGCCTGGCTGAAGGACATGTCGCGCCGGCTCGCCAAGCGCATGCCCGACGAAGCCGAGCGGCTGGAATTCCTGACCACGCTGCACTGGGAAGCCGCGCGCGCCGGCGTCGACCCGCAGCTGATGCTGGGCCTGATCCAGGTCGAAAGCGGTTTCCGCAAATATGCCGTGTCGCCGGTGGGCGCACGCGGCTACACCCAGGTGATGCCGTTCTGGGTCAAGGCCATCGGCAGTCCCGACCACAACCTGTTCCAGCTGCGGACCAATCTGCGCTATGGCGCGCTGATCCTGCGCCACTACATCGACATCGAGCGCGGCGACCTCTATCGCGCGCTGGGCCGCTACAACGGCAGCCTCGGCCGCCCGGAATACCCCAACCTGGTGGTCGGCGCCTGGAAACGCCACTGGGACTACACCCCCAGCACCAAATCGGCCGACGCCAGCACCGCACCGCGCAGCTGACCCGCCGGCAGGGCGCGCGCCCGCCGGATCCTGCTTGCCTTTCTCTCCCGGTCGCACCATCCTTAAAGAAGGCGCGGCATTCCGCCATGCGCACTTTCGGGAATCCCTCCATGAAAACACCTGCTCTCACGCTGCTTGCCCTGGTCGCCCTGGCCGGGGTGGCCGGCTGCGAATCCCAGCCCCGATACGGCGAAGTCCGCGTACACGATCGCGATCTCGACATGCGCGTGGTGTTCACCGACCACGACCGTCGGGTCCTGCACGACTACTACCGGGTCGACTACCGCGCCCTGCCGCCCGGTCTCGCCAAAAAAGGCAAGGTGCCGCCCGGGCATGCCATGCGGGTGCGCCAGCCCTTGCCGCCCGACGCCTACTGGCACTACCTGCCCCAGAACGTGGAGCGGCAGCTGAGCCGCCTGCCGGATGGCTACGTGCGCGTGATCGTCGGTCCCAGCATCGCGATCATGAATGTCCGGACCCGCGTCATTTTCGACGTGATCGAGAACGTTCACGACTGAACGTGAACGCCGCAGATTTGCTGTCGATAACTCATCCGCGCGTCGTCCGTTCGACAGCTTTGCGGCACTAATGCGATGAGCGTGCGCCGATAAGCCGCGTCTATTGGTCGGCCTGCCTGGACTCCCGGCTGGCACGAACCCTGCAGAAGTAGGGGCGGGGTACATTCGTGCCACTCAACGATACCTGGAGGCGACCATGGAAATGACCATGCATTTGTCCCGCACGGCCAAGGGACAGGAGGAAATCTTCAATCACGGCCATACCCTGCGACCCAAGCAGCGGCAGATCCTGTTCAGTCTCGGCAACGGCGTTTCGTTCGCCGAATTGTGCAGCAAGCTGCCCAACTGCGCCGAACTGGAAAGCATGGTGCACGACTTGATGCAAAGCGGTTTCATCCAGGCCCTGCGCGACATGGCGTCGGGCAGCGGCAAACCGGCAGCGGCGCCGACCACATCCGCTGCACCAGGCTTTGCCGCGCCGATGAACAGCGCGCTGGCGGACTGCCGCAGCTATGTGCTGGATTTCATGTCGGCGCTGGTGGGCACCAAGTCGCCCGCCTACCGGCAGATGAGCGAAACGCAGGACATCGACGGGTTCAATGCGGTGCTGCCGATGTGTCGCCGGGTGGTGGCCGCGGTGGCGTCGCCGCACCAGGCAGCCGAAATGGAAGCGGAAGTCGCCCGGCGCCTCGGGCGCTGAACGCGATAGTCGGTACGGCGGCGTGCCGGTCAGGGCTTGCCGTTGCTCAGGATCACCAGCGTTCTGGGCTGGCAGTCCGCCGTCACCACGGTGCCCGGTCCGCCCGGCACCGCGTCGACCACGCCGGCAAATGGCGCTTTCAGCTCGGCATCATTGAGATTCTTTTGTGCGATCGTGCGCCGCGCGTTCGCGGACGCCAGCCCGGCTTTCGCCCGCGTGTGGCGCAGCGTGGCAGCTTCGAGTTCGCTGGTCGACGACACGGTGCGGTTGAACAGTTCCTCCGCACGCTCGAATTCGCGCCGGGCATCTTCCTCGTCGGCTTCCGCACGCGCATGCTCCGCGTTTGCCTCGTCGAGTCGGGCCTGCAGCACGGTCCTGTCGAGGCGCAGCAGCACCGCGCCTTTCTTCACGCGTTGTCCGGGCTTCACCAGCACTGCTTCGACCATGCCGGATACCCGGGTGGTGAGTTCGACCCGTTCCGCCGCCTGGAGCGGGCCGACTGCCCCGAGGCAAACTCCGGCCAGCGCGACCGCCACGATGCCTTGCTTCATTCCTGTGCTCCCTGCTGTGCTTCCTTAACAAAGGGCGGCAGCCTGCCGCCGGACAATGCTTCGAGCCGGGCCAGCGCCAGCGCCAGCCGGTATTCCATCTGCCTGCGTCGCAGCTGCGCCGCCTGGGTTTCCGCCATGCTGCTGCCGAGGCTGGTTTTCAGTTCGAGCTCGTACTCGGCGCGGGCGCGTTCCAGTGCCCAGTCGCGATATTCCACCTGCTTGTCGGCCGCCGCGATGCCGCTGTCGCGCAGCCATTGAATCTCCTGCAGGGTGTCGAGCAGGGTGTCGGCCAGATCGAGCTTGAGTTTTTCCAGTTCGGCGGCGCGACGGTCCTTCTGCGCCAGCTCGCGCGCCACCCGCGCATCCACGCGCGCGCCCTGATAAAGGGGAATATTGAAGACCAGCCCGGCGCTGAGTTCGTCGCGGGTGCTCGATTCGCGGCTGTAACCACCGCCGACCACTTCGGCATCCAGTACCGGATTGCGCTCGGCGCGTATCGACGCGAGCCGCGCATCCGCCGCCGCCAGCTGCGCCTGCAGGATCTGTATGCGCGGATTGTGCTGCATCACCCACGGCAGCAAGACATCGTAGCCGGGAACCGGCCGCGCGTTGCCCGGCAGCTCGGGGATCGCAAGCTCGGTCGGCAGCGTGTCGGGGCGGTGCATGGCATGCGCAAGTTTCTGGCGGGCGCTCTGCATGCGCTGCTGGCTGGCATTGCGGCGTTCGCGCCAGTCCTGGAAGAAGGCCTCCAGCCGCAACAGTTCGGGGCGACTTCCGACTCCCAGCTCAAAGCGCTCGCGCGCCTTGTCCCAGTCGAGAAAGGCCACAGTCATGAATTCGTTTTCGGCGACATATTGCTGGTCGGCCAGCAGCACGTCGAAGTAACGCGCCATGATGTCGATGCGGCGCAGGCTCTCGACATTGAGCAAGGCCGCCTGGCGTGCGGCGATTTCCTGGTCGGCCGCGGCCACGGCCTGGCCGGTCCGGCCAAAATCCAGCAAAGGCTTGCGGGCGACGATACGGCCGATGTTGTCGGGTTTCCAGTCGCCATCCGGGCGACGTCCGGTGCGCAGACTACCGTCCAGAAAGAGGCTGAAATCCTGCCGGCTGGATGCCAGCTCGCGGTCGGCGCGCGACAGCGCCAGATCGCTTTCGGCCAGGCGCCGGTCGGGGTGGGCGGCGGACACGGTTGCCAGCGCTTCGTCGAGCGTCAGGCGCGCCGCGCCCGCCGGAGTGGATAGCGCGCATGCCAACGCCAGCACCGCGCTTCCGGCGACGCGCCTCATTTGCCTTGCTTGTATTTGATGAAGGGCTGGGTGGCGTAAGCGCCTTCGCTGACATAGCGGCCCAGCAACAGGAACTCGGCCTTGTCCTTGACCGGCCCGGTATGTCGGGCCATCACCTTGCCGTCGAGATCGAAGAACATCATCACCGGCGTCGCGCGCACGCGATGGCCAAAGGCAAACGCCTTTTCGGTGGTGACCTTGCCCTGAAAGTCGGTGAGTTCGGTGTCGCCGTTGACATCGATCGGGTACAGCAGGAACTTCGCACGGAAATCGTCCTGCACCTCGGACTGGTTGAGGATGGTGGTTTTCATGCGCTCGCACCAGGGACATTCGTCCATTTCGAAGAACAGGAAAATGCCTTTCTTGCCCTGTTTCTTCGCCTCCTGCAAATCGGCCTGCAGATCGCCAAACTTGGGCTGGAAGAAATGGGTCATCGGGTCGCGCGTTTCCGCCCAGGCGGGCGCAGACAGCAGCAGGAACAGTGCGATCAACAGCGGGCGCATGGATTCTCCTCGGGACGCAGATTACTTCTTCGGGCGGGGTGCCTTGGCGATATAGCTTTCCACCGCAGCCCGCGTGATCGCCCCCACCTGCTGGGCAACCATTTTACCCTCCGGGTTATATAAATAGGTGGTCGGCAGACCCTGGATCGGGCCGATCTGGCTCACCACCCTGGGATTGCCCAGCACGATCGGATAATCGACAAACAGCCCTTCGGCAAAATCGATCACCTGCTTGGGGTCGCGATAATCCATCGCCACGCCGATGACCACAAGATTGTTTTTCTTGTCTTCGTGCAATGCGATCAGGTCGGGAATTTCCTCCAGGCATGGCGGGCACCATGTGGCCCAGTAGTTCACCAGCACCCACTTGCCCTTGTAGCCGGACAGCGTGTGAACCTTGCCTTTGGTGTCGGTCACCCTGAAATCGGCCGCCTGCGCCCACGTGACCGTCACAGCCAACAGCAGTCCGGCCAGCCACATCGGATAAACTTGCCTACCTTGTTTCATCTGCATCGGTTTTTCCATCATGAAAGCATTCCGCACTGAGAAAGACTCGCTCGGCGAGGTCCAGGTTCCCGCAACGGCGTGGTATGGCGCGCAGACGGCGCGCGCCGTGGCCAATTTTCCCATTTCGGGGCGCGGTCCGGATAAGGATTTCGTACTAGCGCACGTGCGCATCAAGCTCGCCGCCGCGCGCGCCAACTGCCAGCCGGGCTGGCTGACTGAAGAAAAACGCGACGCCATCGCCGCCGCCTGCGAAAAAATCCTCGGCGGCGAATACAACGACCAGTTCGTGGTCGACCGCTTCCAGGCCGGCGCCGGCACCAGCCACAACATGAACAGCAACGAAGTGATCGCCAACCTCGCCAACGTCGCGCTCGGCGGCGAGAAGGGCCGCTACAAGCCGGTCAACCCCAACGACGACGTCAACATGGGGCAGTCGACCAACGACACCATCCCCACCGCGATCCGGCTGGCTGTGCTTGCCAAGCTGCCGCGCCTGACGGCCGCCGTGCATGCGATGGCGGCGGAATTCACGCGGCTGGCCGAACGCGAAAAGGACACGGTGAAATCCGGCCGCACCCATCTGCAGGACGCCGTGCCGACCACGCTGGGCCAGGAGTTCGCCGGCTATGCGTGGACCTTGACGCGTTGCGCCGCCAGCCTCGACGCGGTGCGTCCGGCACTGTGCGAGATCGGCCTGGGTGGCTCGGCCGCCGGCACCGGACTCAACACCTCGCCCGATTACCCGGCGCGCGCGGCCGCCGAACTGGCGAAGCTGACCGGCGAGCCGATCCGCGTCGGCCAGCTGGTCGCGCAGATGCAGTCGATGAACGACTTCGCACGGCTGTCGGGCGAGATCCGCAACCTCGCGCTCGAACTCACCCGCATTTCCAACGACCTGCGCCTGCTCGCCAGCGGGCCCCGTACCGGCCTCGGCGAAATCCAGCTGCCGCCGGTGCAGCCGGGGTCATCCATCATGCCTGGCAAGGTCAACCCGGTGATGTTCGAGATGCTGAACCAGGTGTGCTTCCAGGTGCTGGGGCAGGACGCTGCGGTCAGCTACATGGTGCAGGCCGGGCAGATGGAACTCAACGTGATGATGCCGGCGCTGGGCTCGGCGCTGTTCGACGCGATGGACTGGCTGACCAACGCGATGAATGCCGCCACCGAAAAGAACCTCAAGGGCATCGTCGTCAATCGGGAACGCTGCGCGTTTTTCATCCACCAGAGCGTCGCGCTCGCCACGCTGCTGAACACGCAGATCGGCTACAACCAGGCCGCCGAAGTCGCCAAGGAATCG
>DAHWJK010000284.1:0-2389 GCA_027344185.1 Thiobacillus sp. | reverse complement strand
TTCACGCCGGCGTTCTGCACGTGGCAGGTCGAGCAGGCGAAGTTGAGCTGGCCCTTGCGGGTGAAGAAGCTCTTCTTGCCGTCCTCGTACGCGGCCATCGCCTTCGGGCCTTCGACCTTGACGTTCATCAGCATGCCGTCGGACAGGGTGCGCAGGTAGGCGTTGAGCACGCCCATGGTCTTGGCGTCGTCGACCTTCCAGGCAGCTTCGCCGTTGGCGACGCGGCAGTCGTTGATGACGTCGTTCAGCGTCACGACCTTGCCCTTCTTCTCGTCGAACATCGGGTAGTTGCCGGCGATCATCTTGCCGCCGTTGGGCAGGCAGTCGGCGTAGGTCTTGCCGCTCTTCAGCGGGGTTTCGAACATCTTGCGGCCCTGCTCGACCACCGAGTCGAAGGGCGGAAATTCCATGATCGCGTCGTACTGGGCCTTGGCGTCGGGCTCGAAGGCCAGGGCGCCGTAGACGTAGTCGTCGATCTTGATGTTGGGATATTTGCTGGTGTAGTACTTGATGAAGTCCTGACGGTCCTTCTCGGGATTTGCGTAGGCGTTGACCGCGCCGAGTGCGATGCCGAGGCCCGCCATCCCTGCCAGCAGTTTCGTAATGATTTGTTGTTTCATGCCGTCCTCCAGAAACCTGATGAATGAAGCGAAGCGGGGCACGTGGCCCCGCTCGAGAGGGTGTTAGCCGATCTTGGCTTCGGCGCGGTTCTTGTCGCCTTTGTTGTCCACCCAGCTGACGACGACGGTGTCGCCGGCCTTGGCGCCCTTGACCCGGAAGCCGAGGAAGGGGTTGCGCGACACGGCGGGGCCGATTTCGGCGTCGAGCACGGTCTTGCCGTTGACGGTCGCGGTCACTTCCTGGATGAAGTGGGCGGGGATCAGCTGGCCGGTCTTGCCGTCCTTGCGGGTCCCGGTTTCCATCGGGTGGTTCATCAGCACTTTGACGTCGGCGACGTCACCGGCCATGGTGGCGCGGATACGCATGGGTTCAGCCATTTGGCAGTCCTTTCCTGAAATATGAAGTAACGGGGTTCAAAGGCTGACTGATCAGCCGCCGCAGCCGCCGATGGTGACTTTGACTTCCTTGGCGGCGGTGTAGGTCTTGCCGCCGGCGGAGACGACCGCGCGGATGAGGGAAGTGTTGGCCATCTTGATGCGGGTGGAGATGAAGCCCTCGGCGCCGCCGCTCATGCCGAAGGTGCCGACCAGGGGCTGGGCGTTCTTCTCGGCGAGGACGGCGATGCTGGTGACGCCGGCGATGCCGGTGGCGACTTCGACCGGGACGACGGCGCCGTTTTCGGCGATGTCCGGGGCCTTGATGGTGATGTCCTTGCTGTCGGCCGGGTTGGCCACGCCGAGACCCTTCAGGGCGTCGCCGACGTTCTTGGACTCGAAGGCGGCCTTGTTCCAGGCGGCCATCGCCTGGGTGGGCTTGAGCAGACCGGCGGCCACGGCCACGGCCACGGCGCTGGCGCCCGCAGCGCCTTTCAGTACGTTTCTACGCAATGCGTTCATGAGCAATCTCCTTGGAGCACAAAAAACATCGGTTTAAGTTGAGCCCGAATTGGCCGGGCTTGCTGCTTGGGTTTCGGATAACGGAAAAGGTTGCACCGCAAGCATGGGTTTTTCTGACCAAGCGCCCCTGACAAGCCTACTTTTCCGGGCGGCCAGCCTTAACCCGGCGCGCGCATCCGCGTAATATGGGCTTTCCACAGACGTTCCGCTTCTCATGCCGTTCCCCGCTTCCGTCGCGCGCACGCCATTTTCCCGCCTGCTGCGCCGCGCCTTCCTCGCCTTCGTCCTGGCCGGTTTGCTCGGCCTGGCAGCGATCGGCTTCATCAGCTGGGAACGCGAGAAAACCAACGCGCGCGAGAACCTCGCCACCCTGTCGAGTGTGCTGGCCTCGGCGTCGCAGGCGTTTTTCGACAATCTCGGCAACGGGCTCGAGCCGCTGGGACTCCTGCTGCGCACGATCGACGTAGTCGAGCAGCCGGAGGCGGCCCGGCCGTATTTGCTGAAATTCAAGCAGCGCCATCCACAGATCGGCGCCATGGCAGTGATCGACGTCAGCGGTCGCATGCTCATCAACACCGGCACGCCACCCGGCGCGCCGCTGCCGGATTTCCGCAAACAGCGGGACTACATGACCCCCTTCCAGGAGGCGCTGCGCGAACACACGCGCTACACCGTCGGGCAGCCCGAGTACGGCCAGGTGCTGCGCGAGTGGCGCTTCCCGTTCCGCTACGCGGTGCGCGACGAGGCGGGACGTCCGCTGTTCGTGATCCAGGCGGCGATTCCGCTGGAAACCGGCATCCACTTCCTGCGCGACATCCAGTTGCCGCCGGAGACGCTGGTCGGCATTCTGCGCGAGGACGGCTACCAGCAGA
>DAHWJK010000223.1:0-6971 GCA_027344185.1 Thiobacillus sp. | reverse complement strand
GCGGCCAGCGTCAGCCAGGCCAGGGCCCAGGTGGACCAGACCCGGGCCCAGCTCGACAACCTGGCTACCGGCAGGCGCCCGCCTGAAATTGCCGCCATCGAAGCCCAGTTGAAGGACGCGGAAGCCAGGCAAGCCTTGTCTGCCGGACAGCTGGCGCGCCAGAAGGCGCTGGTTGCAAAGGGGTTTGTCAGTGCCGAGTCCCTCGATCAGGCGCGCACGCAATGGGCACGGGATCAGGCCAGCGTGCTGCAGATGCGGGCCCAGCTCGCCACAGCCCGCCTGCCCGGGCGCGCGGAAGAACGGGCCGGGGCGCAGGCGCAGGTGGCGGCCAGCGAGGCGGCACTCGAACAAAGCGCGATCCGGCTCGCGCAGAAATCGCAGCGCGCCCCGGCCGCCGGGCGGGTGCAGGACGTCTATTACCGGGCGGGCGAGTGGGCCGCCGCGGGCCAGCCTGTCGTGTCCATCCTGCCTGCCGAAAACATCAAAATCCGCTTCTTCGTTCCGGAATCTGTTTTGAGCGCATTGCGCACCGGGCAAACCGTGGGGATCCACTGCGATGGTTGCGACACGCCCGTGCCCGCGGTCATTCGCTTCATCAGCGCGTCCGCGGAATACACGCCGCCGGTTCTGTTCAGCGAGAAAAACCGCCACCGACTGGTCTACATGGTGGAAGCCTGGCCGCAGCCTGAGGACGCAGTCCGGTTGCACCCCGGGCTTCCGGTGGACGTGTCGCTGAATCGTCCCGGGCAATGAACGACGCGTATGCCATCGATGTGCACGGCCTGAGCAAATCGTTCGGCCACAAGCGTGTCGTCAATGGCCTGTCCCTGCGCGTGGAAAAAGGGGAAATTTTCGGCTTTCTGGGGCCCAACGGCAGCGGCAAGACCACTTCCATCCGCATGCTCTGCGGCCTGCTGACGCCGGACGAAGGCAGCGGCACCTGCCTGGGTTACGACGTGCGCAGCCAGAGCGCCGAAATCAAGAAGCAGGTGGGCTACATGACCCAGCGCTTCAGTTTCTACGAAGACCTGTCCATACGCGAGAACCTCGATTTCGTCGCCCGGCTCTATGCCATGCCGAACCGCAGGCAAACCGTGCAGGCGGGCATGGAAGAGCTGGGCCTGGCCGACCGCGCTGACCAGCTGGCGGGCACGCTGTCGGGCGGATGGAAGCAGCGGATGGCCCTGGCCGCCTGCATGCTCCACCGCCCCCGTCTGCTGTTGCTGGACGAGCCGACCGCAGGCGTCGATCCCAAGGCGCGGCGCGACTTCTGGGACGAAATACACCGGCTGGCGGGGCAGGGCATCAGTGTGCTGGTGTCGACCCACTACATGGATGAAGCCGCCCGCTGCCATCGCCTGGCCTATATCGCCTACGGCAATCTGCTGGCCTCCGGTTCTCCGGAGGCGCTCGTTGCGCAAAGCGGGCTCGCCTCGTTCGTCGTCAAGGATGACAACCCGGCGCTGGCCGATCGCCTGCGCCAGCTGCCGGGCGTGCAGCAGGTCGTCGCCATGGGCAGCCTGTATAGCGTCAGCGGCCGCGATGGCCCGCTGATCGCGCAGAGCCTCGCCAGCCTCAACGAGCTGCAGTTCGAGCCGGCAGAAACCGGGCTCGAGCAGGTGTTCATCCAGCTCATGGACAACATGCAGGACGCCGCCCCGTGACTTTCCCGCTCGCCTGGCACCGCCTGTGGGCGATCGTGCTGAAGGAGTTCGTGCAGATGCGGCGCGACCGCATCACCTTCGCCATGATGGTGGCCATCCCCGTGATGCAGCTGGTGCTGTTCGGCTTCGCCATCAACACCGACCCCAAGCGCCTGCCGACGGTGGTCTTCGATGCCAGCCACAGCGCCTTTTCGCGGAGCTTTGTGGCCAGCCTGGAAAACAGCGGCTATTTCGATGTGATCACGCCGCCGGCTACGGTGGACGAGGCCCGCGAAGCCATGGCCATCGGCGACATCCAGTTCATCGTCGCCATTCCCCCGGATTTTTCGCGGCAACTGGTGCGCGGAGAAAAACCGGTGGTGCTGCTGGAGGCGGATGCCTCCGATCCATCGGCAACCGGCAACGCAATCTTCGCCCTCGCCAACCTGAACCAGACCGCCTTGCAGCACGATCTGAAAGGCCCGCTGGCCCGGCTCGGCGAGACGTCGCCGCCGTTCGAGATCCGCGTGCATCGCAACTACAACCCGGAAGGCATCACCCAGTACAACATCGTCCCCGGCCTGATGGGCACCATCCTCACCATGACCATGATCATGATGACCGGCATGGCCATGACCCGCGAACTGGAACGCGGCACGATGGAAAACCTGCTCGCGTTTCCGGTGCATCCGCTGGAAGTGATGATCGGGAAAATCCTGCCCTACATCATGGTCGGCTATATCCAGGTTGCGGTCATTCTCGTGGCCGCCCATTTCCTGTTCAGCGTGCCCATCGCCGGCAGTCTGTCCCTGCTGCTGGCCTGCGTGCTGATTTTTCTCGCTGCCAACCTCACCGTCGGCATGATGTTTTCCACCCTCGCCAAAAACCAGCTGCAGGCGATGCAGATGACTTTTTTCTTCTTTCTGCCGTCCATGCTGCTATCCGGCTTCATGTTCCCCTTCCGCGGCATGCCCCGCTGGGCCCAGATCATCGGCGAGGGGCTGCCGCTTACCCACTTTTTGCGGATCGTGCGCGGCATCATGCTGAAGGGCAACGGCTGGGCGGAAACCTGGCCCAATGTCTGGCCCCTCCTGGTGTTCATGGTGGCGGTGATGGCGATCGGCTTCAAGCGCTATCGGAAAACGCTGGATTAAAGCCGGACGGCAAAGCTGCCCCGGTTCGTGTCGATGGGTCAGCCGACTGCGCCGCGCCAGCGCGCAGTGGCGCGGCGGTCGTCACGGCGGGTGGGGCGATGCCTGTCCAGTCAGTGCGTCAGCAACCGGGTGCTGGGACCGAAGACTTCGTAATGCAGTTGCTCGTCGCGGAAGCCCATCTGTAGAAGCTGGGCGTTAACCGCAGCCATAAAGGGCTTGGGCCCGCAAAAATACACGTCGGCGTCCGCTTGCGTCAGCCAGCGCGACAGGACGGCCCGGTCGAGGATGCCCTGGTGATCGGCACTGCTGCCGCTTTCATAACTGACGTAGTAGCGGAAACCGTGCTGCGCGCTGAGTTGACGCAGCTCATCCCGCATCACATGGTGCGCCTCATCCCGGCAGCAATGGATGAAGGTCAGGTCGGTCATGTCCGCGCCGCTTTCGATGCGGTGCAGCAGCATGCTCAGCAAGGGCGTGATGCCGACCCCGCCCGCGATCAGGACCAGTTCCCGGTCGGGATTTTTGATGGTGAAGTCCCCGGTAGGCGGCTGCACCCATACCCGGTCGCCCGGCTGGGCGACGTGCAGGTGATTGGAGACCTTGCCTTCGTGGCTGGGCGGCGTGCTTTCGGCCTTGACGGTGATGCGGTAGTGGTTTTTCCCGGGGGCGTCAGACAGCGAATACTGGCGGATCTCGTCGTATTCATGGCCGGGTACCCTGACCTTGATGCCCAGGTATTGACCCGGCTCGAAACCGGCGATGGGCTTGCCGTCCTCGGCCTGCAGATAGACCGACTTGATGCCGCTGGCCTCGTCGCGGATCTCGCGAATGACAAACGGGCGGAAGCCGCGCCAGCCGCCGGGTTTCATCGCGTTGTGGCTGTAGATGCCCTCCTCGGTCTGGATGAAGATGCCGGCCAGCTGGGTGTAGGCCTCGGCCCAGGCGCCGAGCACGGGATGGTCCGCTTCCAGGCCCAGGTGGTCCTGGATCGCCTCCAGCAGATATTTCCCGACGATCGGATAGTGCTCGGGCGCGACCTGCAGGCTGGCGTGCTTGTGGGCGATGCGGCTGACCATGGGCCCCAGGTTCTGCAGCTTGTCGATGTGCGTGGCGTACATGAACACCGATTCGGCCAGCGCGCGGGATTGCTCGCCCTGCGCCTGATTGGCCATGTTGAAGATGTGCTGCAATTCCGGGTGCTGCGCGAACAGCTTGGAATAAAACAGGTCGGTAATCGCCTGGCCCTGCTCGGCGAGGAGGGGGGCGGTGGATTTGATCGTGGCCAGCGTTTCTGCAGACAGCATGGGTTCTCCCGTGAATTAAGAGCGTTAAAACATTCATATAAAATGAATGAAATAATACGAATATTAGGTGAATCTTATGGGGCGAGTCAATTGGAATGACGCCATTCCCTTAACGGGTGACAATCCATGCGGCTGACCAAACATACGGACTATGCATTCCGGGTGCTGATTTACCTGGCGTCGATGCCGGACGATCGGCTGTCGACCGTGCAGGAAATTGCCGAGAAATTCGGCGTATCGCGCAGCCACATCATGAAGATCGTGCACAAGCTGGCAGGGGCCGGCCTAATCCATGCAAGCCGCGGCCAGCAGGGCGGAATCCGGCTTGGGCAGCCCAAGGATGCGATCAATCTGCGCAGCGTGATCGAGCTGATGGAAGCCACGCTGGCGCCGGTCAATTGCGACGACCCGGTGTGCATCATCCGGAAAAACTGCACGCTGAAGAACATCCTGTTCGAGGCGCAGCGGCAGTTCCTCGAACATGTCGGGCACTACACGCTGGTCGATCTGGCAGGGCCGACGGTGTCGATCGTCCGCCTGCTGAACCGGACCCGGCGGGCCTGAGCGCCCGCTCAGCCGGCTTGTCCTTCGCGAGCCAGGGTGCGCAGGCCGTCGAGTGCCTCCGGCGCACAGGCAAGCAACGGCCTTGCTTGTGCGCGCGGTCAGGAACCCATCGAATTCTCCTGGTTCGAAATCACGCCCGCGCCTAAGATAGCCCGCCTAAGATAACCGGCCCGCAAGCGGGTCTCGTCAGGAAAACTGCACAGCATGAAATTGTTCGTCATCCTTGCCCTTGCCGTGTTTTCGGAAGCGGCGCTGGCCATTTGCCCGAAACCCCCGTTCACTCACCCTGGTCAAGTCGTGCTGGAAAGCGACGCGGTGTTGCTGGTCACGCACGCCAGCGCCACCTACGATACCCGGCTGTCGAGCAAGCGGGGCATCGACCGGGCGGTCAGGTTTGCCAGGCAGAACGGCATCCCCGTCATCTACCTGGAGGACAGGACGCCCGAGGCGGAGTACTTCGCGGCCGACTGCTCGCCGGATTACCGGGTGTTTTCCCAGGATGGCGAACTGACTTTCGACCTGAAGGCTGCCCACGTCTATGTCGTAGGGGGGCACCTCGAGCACTGCCTGGCCCGAACCGTCGAAGGCGTGGTCAACGCCTGGGCGCGCCAGCGGGTGCGCGACCGTACGCTGACCTTCCTGATGGACGGCATCTATTCGACCGGGGAGTTGATCGAGGAAGCAGACCCTTTCTATAAGAGCTTCGAGCAGTTCAAGCGCGCCATTGCGCATCGGCGCACGGATGCCGATCCCATCCCGAAGCTCACCCTTCTCGAAACGCTCGGGCTGATCGATGAAGAAGAAACCGAACTCGAATATGTGAAAAGAGCGCTGCCTTATTCGGGCGAGGTGCTCACCTCCTCATACGACATCGAGCTGAGCCTGAACAACACGCTCTCGAGGAAACTCCCGACCGAACCGGGAACGGCGCGCGGCAGGATCCGCTTCAACTTCCTGGACTCAGCACCCAAGGCGAGGGCATTGTAAGAAACAAGGGGGCGCGTCATCAGCAAAAACGGCACGCTGAAAGCGTTCTGCTCGAGGCGCAGCGGCAATCCTCGAACATGTCGGGCACGCCGCATCAGCCGACCTGGCAGAACCCGGTGACGATCGTCAGCCTGCCGAACCCCGGCGGGTTGAAGCACCGCTCAGCCGGATTGCTCTTCGCGTGCCAGGGTACGCAGGCCGTCGAGCGCATTACGCAGCGTGGCGCTGTCGCTGTCGCGCGGAAACACCATCCAGGCCGGCAGCTTGAACTGCGGGCGGTCGGGCACGCGCCACAGCTTTCCTTCTTCGATGTAGCGCTGCACCAGGCGGCGCGGGAAGTAGCCGCTGCCGCCGTAGGTCAGCAACTGCTGCACGCCCAGCCAGCCGATGTTGGCGACCAGCGTGGGCGGCGGCACGTCGGGGTGATGGTCGCTGAACTGGGCATGAAATTCCGGCCCCCAGTCGATGTGGATATAGCCCTCGTCGGGCCAGCCGCGTGCAAGATCGCTGGTCACCAGCTGCAACGTCTCGTCGAACAGCGGCTCCACCACCAGGCCGGGGCGCGACATCGGCGTATACATCACGCCGATGTCGACCGTGCCTTCGATCAGGCCCTGCATGATGTCGGCCTCGAAGCCGATTTCCAGCCGCAGCGACACGTCGGGCGCCGCCTCGCGCATCCAGGCTACCCAGTGCGGCAGGAAGCCTTCCCACAACGCGATGCGACCCGACAGCGTCAGCACGTCATGAAAGCCCTGCGGCAGGCCCACATCATGCAGCGCCTGTTCCACGGTACGAACCAGGTGCTTGGCGTGACGCAGGAAGCGCTTGCCGGCGGGCGTCAGCTCCGCACCGTTGCGGCCGCGCTGGAACAGGCGCGCGCCGAGCGTGGTTTCCAGCGTGTGGATGCGCGCACTCACGGTCGACTGGGTGACGTGCAGCCGGCTTGCTGCGGCCACAAAGTTGCCGGTGGCGGCAACGGTCAGGAAAGTGCGGGCGAGTTCGGTGTCCATGGCTATATATCGATGTTTCCGATATTAAACACCAAAATTAATCGTTGGATGCATATATAAGAATTCCCTAAACTGGCTTCAACGCATCTATGAGGAGCCCGCCATGAACCAACCCTCCGATCAGACAGCCGTCATGCCCGAGCGCGATGCCGAGGGTTATCTGATCGAGCCCGAAAACTGGAACGAGGACATCGCCGAGGCCCTGGCCCGGGAAGAGAACCTCGCGCTCGGCGACGACCACTGGGACACGATCCGCTTCATGCGCGACTATTTCGACGAACACCAGGTCATCGCCGATGCCCGCTT
>DAHWJK010000216.1:0-7451 GCA_027344185.1 Thiobacillus sp. | reverse complement strand
GAAGGCGGAGCCGACAGCGGTGGCGATCAGGGATTTCTTGGACATGGTGTTTCTCTCCTAAAAGATTGAACGAGGGATAAAAATTTCCGGACGATTCCGGGTGGTTGCAAAAGGCTCACGCGCCGAGCTTTTTCTGCAATTCGCTGGCGATGCGCTGTCGGGCTTCGGGTGCCAGCCCGGCAGCATCGTCGCTGGTGGCTGTTTCAGCGCGAAACAGACGACGCATTTCCTGCAGTTGCTGGTTGAAGCGGGCGCAGTTTTCGCAAATCGCAAGGTGCAGACGCAAGGCCATGCGGTTGGAAAGCGGCAGCCGCGCGTCCATGGCGCGCGAGGCGAGTTCCGTTGCATCCCTGCATGTCAGTATCCATTTCATACGGCACCCGCTTTCGAAAACCCGTTCAACTCAAGGCACTGCCGCATGAACAATCGTGCACGATGCAGCAATACCCAGCAGTTGGTCGGCGTGATACCCAGTTCCTTACAGATTTCTTCCGTTTCCATGCCGGCCACTTCGCGCAGGCTGAATACCTGGGCCATCACGGGCTTGAGTCGGTCGGCACATTCGTCCAGCACGCGCCGCAACTGGCCCAGTTCCGCCTCGGCGTGCGGGTTGCCCCAGGGGCGCAGCGGTTCGGCCCAGTGGCCATCCTGCTTGAACAGCAGGTCGATTGCTTCCTCGCCGTCGTCATCGCGCGGGATTTCCACCTCGCGCACATTGCGGCGGATCAGGTCGACGATCTTGTGCTTGAGGATGCCCGTCAGCCAGGTGCGCGGGCTGGCGTCGCCGGCGTAGCGGGCTTGGGCAGACAGTGCCGCCAGCAGGGTTTCCTGCACCGCGTCCTCGGCCAGCTCGTCCGAATGCAACTGGCGGCGCGCCACCCGGAACAGGTAATCGCCGTGGTCGGTCAGCCAGTGGTGCGCGTCGAGCGTGTTCATCGGAGGATTCTTTTTCTTCAGCCTGCAGGCACTTTAGGGGTAGTCGGGAAAACCGACAACTCCTGCTCTTGAAATGGAGCGGACGCTCCCCCAGATCGGTTACATCAACATTCGTCACCCTGAAGGAGGACATGATGGCCCATATCACCCGTTACGACCCGCTTGCAATGGCTGACCCGCTTGACTCGCTGTTCCGGGGTTTCTTCCGCCCCGTCCGCATGGACATGGAAGTGCCGCAGATCCGCATGGACGTGAAGGAAAACGAAGGCGGCTACGCCGTCCACGCCGACATCCCCGGCGTCGACAAGGATGACATCCACGTTTCCATCGACGGCAATACGGTGGCGATCAGCGCCGAAGTGAAGCAGAACGCCGAGCAGAAGGACGGCGAGAAGGTGCTGCGGCGCGAACGCGCTTTCGGCCGTGTCAGCCGCAGCTTCGCGCTGGAGCACGAGGTGGACGAGGCGTCCGCCAGCGCCCGTTATCGGGACGGCGTGCTGGAGCTGGTGCTGCCGAAGAAGGCCGCCGCCGCGGCCAAACGGCTGGCCGTGCAGTAAGCACGATCCGGCATGCAGAAAAGGCGGCCGCGCGCCGCCTTTTCTATTGGCGTAAAATTCGTGCAATCGTGTCCGGAGCCGCCATGCCTTCACCCCATACCGCCGCCGAAAAAGCCCATATCCTGTCCGAGGCGCTGCCGTATATCCAGCGTTTTTACGACAAGACCATCGTCATCAAGTACGGCGGCAACGCGATGACCGAGCGCCACCTGATGGAGGCCTTCGCCAAGGATGTGGTGTTGTTGAAGCTGGTGGGGATGAACCCGGTGGTGGTGCATGGCGGAGGCCCGCAGATCGCCGGCCTGCTGCAGCGTATCGGCAAGCAGAGCGAATTCATCCAGGGCATGCGCGTCACCGACGAGGAAACGCTCGACGTCGTCGAGATGGTGCTCGGCGGCCTGGTCAACCAGGACATCGTGACGCTGATCAACAAGCACGGCGGCAAGGCGGTGGGACTGACCGGCAAGGACGGCAATTTCATCCATGCAAAGAAAATGCTGGTGGCGAGCAAGGAAGAACTCGGCAAGTTTGTCGACATCGGCCAAGTGGGCGAAATCACCAGCATCGACCCGAAGATCATCGAGCTACTCGACTCGGGCGACTTCATTCCGGTGGTGGCGCCGCTCGGCACCGACAAGGAGGGCAACGCCTACAACATCAATGCCGATGTCGCCGCCGGCAAGCTGGCGGGCGTGCTGAAAGCGGAGAAAGTGATTTTCATGACCAACACCCCGGGCGTGCTCGACAAGCAGATGCAACTGCTGACCGGGATCACTCCGCGCGAGGTCGACGAGCTGATCGCCGACGGCACCATCTCCGGCGGCATGATTCCCAAGGTGGGCTACGCGGTCGACGCGGTGCACAGTGGCGTCAAAACCGCGCACATCATCGACGGTCGGGTCGAGCATGCGCTGCTGCTTGAAGTCCTGACGCCGGAAGGCGTCGGCACGCTGGTCAAACGCGCCTAACCTCACCTGACCCCTGACCCCTGAAATGCGCTACTGGCTGATGAAATCCGAACCGAGCGACGTCAGCATCGACGACCTCGCCGCCATGCCCAAGCAAAGCGTCGCCTGGTATGGCGTGCGCAACTACCAGGCGCGCAATTTCATGCGCGACCAGATGAAACCCGGCGACAAGGTGCTGTTCTATCATTCGTCGTGCGCCGAGCCGGGGATTGCCGGGCTGGCCGAGGTCAGCGTGGCGGCGTATCCCGATGCCACCCAGTTCGATCCCAAGAACAAATACTTCGATCCCAAGGCGACACCGGAAACGCCGCGCTGGTTCAACGTCGACGTCAAGCTGGTGAAGAAGACGCGGCTGATGCCGCTGTCCGAAATTCGCAGCTATCCCGAGCTTGCAAACATGCGCATCCTGCAGAAGGGCAACCGCCTGTCGATCACGCCGGTCGACCCGGCCGAGTATCAATTCATCGTCAAGCATCTCTAAATGCCCGAGCTCGGCCCGGCGTTGCTGGCAGCCTACGTCGGCCTGGGCCTGGTGGTCGGCTTCGTCGCCGGCCTGCTTGGGGTCGGCGGCGGCCTCATCATCGTGCCCGTGCTGATCATGTTGCTGCATGCGCAGGGCCTGGCCGCAGGCATGGAGCCGCAGCTGGCGTTGGGCACTTCGCTTGCGTCCATCCTTTTCACAGCGCTGTCCAGCGTGCGTGCGCACCACCGTCATGGCGCCGTCGAATGGCCGCTGGTATGGCGCATCACTCCCGGCATCCTGCTCGGCACTCTGGTCGGCGCCCTGTTTGCGGCGCAGATGCCGGCACTGGTGCTGAAAGTGTTCTTTGTCGCCTTCCTGTTTTATGCCGCTGCCCAGATGTGGTTCGACTTCAGGCCGGCCCCGCACCGCGCGTTGCCGGGGCGCATCGGGACCACGCTGGCAGGCAGCGTGATCGGCGCCGTGTCGAGCTGGGTCGGCATCGGCGGCGGCACGCTGTCGGTGCCATTCATGCTGTGGCACAACGTGACGCTGCATCGCGCGATCGCCACCTCCGCCGCAATCGGCCTTCCGATCGCGATCGCCGGCGCGGTCGGCTATGTACTGGGTGGATGGAATGTAGACGGCCTGCCGTCCGGCAGTGTCGGCTTCGTATACCTGCCGGCGCTCGCCGGCATCGTGATCGGCAGTGTGTTCACCGCGCCGTTTGGCGCACGCACCGCGCACCGCCTGCCGGTGCGGCCGCTGAAGCGCATTTTTGCGCTGTTGCTGGTGACGCTGGCGCTGCGCATGGTATGGACGTTCCAGAACTGAGCTTCAAAGTCTATATGTGGCGAGCGTAAGGCATATACCTCACTAGATGTGGGGGGTATGTGACGGTAATGATTGTGAGCTTGAGCCGCCGGGCGGTGCGCGTTAGTCTTTCGACACATGCTGAAAATTCGTCGCATGGCTGATCAACAACTCCGTGGAGAATCACATGGCGCACCTACAGGCAGTTCGGACTTCGCTGCAACCGCAGCACAACACATTCACCCAATTGACCACATATTTCGATCCGCACAACCAGATTTCCTGGGGCTACATGCACGCGGAGCCGCGCCCTTGTTTCACACCGACCTTGCTGCAGGAGTTGCTGGCGTGGTGCCATGGCATTGCAGGACAGATCGATGATCCTGATCAGCCGGATGTGCGTTACATGGTGACGGCATCGTCCCATCCGGGCGTGTTCAATTACGGCGGTGACCTCAACCGCTTTGCCGAGCTGATCGTGTCGGGCGAGCGCGACCGTCTCGCGCAATACGCCCAGGCGTGCATCGAGCCCTTGCATCTGTATGCCGTGCATCTGAATCGTCCCGGCTTGAAGTCCATTTCTCTGGTGCAGGGCGATGCGCTGGGCGGCGGATTCGAATGTGCGTTGTCCGGCAATGTGCTGATTGCCGAGCGGGGTTGCAAGCTTGGATTTCCTGAAATCCTGTTCAACCTGTTTCCGGGCATGGGCGCATTGAGCCTGCTGGGACGTCGGGTGGGTTATCAGAAGGCAGAGCAAATCATTCTAAGCGGGCGCCTCTATCTTGCCGAGGAGTTGCACGAAATGGGTGTGGTGGATGTGCTTGCCGAGCCGGGCGAAGGCGAGTGGGCGGTACACGATTACATTCGGCGGGAAACCCGTTCGCGGAATGGCGCATTGGCCCTGCGCAGCGCACGCGACGAAATCCAGCCTATTTCGTATGGGGAGTTGATGCGCATTGCCGATATCTGGGTCGATGCAGCCCTGCGTCTGGAAGCGAAGGACATTCGCATGATGGAGCGTCTGGTAAGCCGCCAGACGGGCAAGGCGGAAGCTGTACCGACTGCCACGCCGGCCGGCGCGTCACAGCTGTTCGGCGCTTAACTTGCTGGCCTGGTAGGCGACCAGGGCGGCCTGCGTGGCCGTCAGAGCCGTCTGCACCGCGTGCAGGCGGTCGTGGGCCAGCTGGCTGGTGAACTCGAACGGCTTGACACGCTCGGCATCGGCGCATTGCTGCGCCAATTGATGTGCGCCGATGTCGCGGGCGCCGCCTTTCAGCATGTGGAGTTGATCGTTCCACAGACCGTAATCCTGGGTGGCCAGTGCGCGTTCGATGTCCTGCACTGCACGCCGGCTATCTTCCTCGAAACTCGCCAACAGGTCTTCCACGAGTGAGCTCCCACCCATCAGCGCCAACTCGTCGAGAACCGACTCGTCCAGTCCGTCGGCATGACGGACCTCGCGCGCGGCAGCGATGCCTGTATGGGTTTGTTGTCCGGCGAGACGCCCGATCAGATCTGCAAGTGCGCGGCCGTTGACGGGCTTGGTGAGGAAGGCATCCACGCCGGCCGCCTCGCATGTCGCCTGCGCTTCGGTACGTGCGTCGGCAGTCAGCATGATGATGGGCAAGCGTCCCTTTTCCATAAAGCGCCAGCGCTTGACCACTTCCGGCCCCGACAGCTGCGGCATATGCATATCGACGATGGCGAGCTGATAGGCGGGGTCGCCGGCTTCGAGCATGGCCAGTGCCTCCTCGCCATCGCGCGCGAGATGAACAGTATGGCCGGTGTGTTCAAGCAAGCCACGTATGACGCGTTGGTTAACGGGGTTGTCTTCCGCCACCAGGATGCGCAGTCCGGATCCACCTTGCGTTTGCAGGTGCTGGGCCATAGACACCACATTGGGTGGCATCTCGTGGCTGACCGCAGCGTGGATGGCGTTGAACAGCAGCGTAGCGTTGACGGGCGTACGCAGCACCGCGGCATAGCCTTCCCGTTCAAGTGCCTGATCACGCAACGGTGTGCCGGCGTCGGATTCGATCAGGATGAGGGGCAGCGTAGCAAGGCCGGGATCGTCACGCAGCCGGTGCAACAATGCGACCGGATCGTCCGACAGCGCGCTCCGTTCCACCACGACCGCGCCCAGTGGTGTGCCGCCCGACAGGTCGGTCGACAACTCGGCAGCTAGCCTGACGGTGTTGCCCACCAGCATGGACTCGGCGCCCCAGCCGTGGATCATGGTTTGCAAACGGGTCGACAACTCACCCGAGGCCAGAATGGCGACACGCATGGGCGCCTCGAATTGCGCTTCGGGCAGCACAAGATTGTCGGCAGTCTGCAGCGCAAACGGCAGTTCGAACCAGAACGTCGTGCCTTCGCCTTCGCGGCTGTGCAGGCCGATTTGTCCGCCCATGGTCTCCACCAGCTGGCGGGCGATGGTTGTGCCCAGGCCGCTGCCGCCGAACCGGCGGGTGATGGAAGGATCGGCCTGGGTGAAGCTGTCGAAAATCCGGGCCTGGGCGGCTTCCGGGATGCCGATGCCGGTGTCGACGACCTCAAAGCGCAGGCGTTGCAGCTGATGGCTTTGTCCGATGGGACGCACATAGACATCCACCCGGCCGCTTTCGGTGAACTTGATGGCATTGCCGATCAGGTTGATCAGGATCTGGCGCAAATGGCGCGCGTCGCCATGCAGATTGAAAGGCGTTTGCGGTGCGATATGCGGCGACAGCCCCAGCCCCTTGCCGCGCGCCTGATGCTCCATCATCGCGACGGTGCCATTGACCAGCCGGTGGAGGTCGAAATTCTCGCTTTCGGTAAGGATGCGCCCGGCCTCGATGCGTGAAATGTCGAGCACGCTTTCGATCAGATCCAGCAGGGTATTGGCCGATGCGCGGATGATTCGGGTGAGTTCCTTCTGTTCCTTGTCCAATCGGGTTTCCGACAGTAGGTCGGATACGCCGATGACGCCGTTCAGCGGTGTGCGCAGTTCGTGGCTCATGTTGGCGAGAAAATTCGACTTGGCCTGGCTGGCTTCGTTGGCGCGCTTGATCGCCGAATGCAGTTGACGCATCAATGCGGCGGCATACAGCGGGACGATGATCATGGTGAACATGATGCCTGCACCCAGTGCGAGCTGCGTTTGCCAGAAGGGATTGAAGACCAGCACCGCACCAAATCCAAGCGCGGTGAGCACCGTGGAAAAATACAGATACGGCACACCGTATCTGAAGCCGTTGCCGAGCGTGACCCAGAGGTAGACACCCACCAGCGGTGCAGAGGTTTCTCCGCCAATCAACAGCAGGAAGGATGCGGTTGAAAAATCCACCACGGCACCAAAAACCCGCCGTGACGGTGATGCTCGCAGGGTGATCAGGGTGCCGGCCAGGATGAACGTTGCAGTTGATATAAAAAACAGCGCGACGAAATGAATGCTGGAGTAGATGTACTCGGGGTGTTCGACCCAGTTGGAACTGAAATAAAAATAGGAGACGATGCCGATGACAAAGCGGATCAGCGCCTGCTGAAACTCGGTATCTGGCCGCGCACGTATATGCGCCCTCAGGCGCTCAACGAAACCGGGTAGCGGCAGCCTCTCCATCATGCGCTTCTCGGCCGTCAGCGGGGCGTGTCGCCCAGTTCCCGCATGATGGCGGCGACGGCGTCGATGCGCAGTTCGAATGCGCGCACGCAGGCGGGATCGAAATGCCGGCCGCTTTC
>DAHWJK010000212.1:0-3190 GCA_027344185.1 Thiobacillus sp. | reverse complement strand
TGCCGGCAGTGCGGATCACTCGTTCATGGGCGGAGCAACGCATATGCCGCGCCTGACCTTCGGGAAGAGCCGAGTGCGGGAAAGCCGCATGCTCGGATCTGTGAGGGCGAAGCCGAATGGCCTAGCTACTCGACCATTACCCGTTCAGATGCGGTGGGCTACGTGTTGCTGGCCCACCTGATCAGCCCGGAGGCCCATCTCCTGGCCGGAAGCGGTGATCGAGCACACGACACAGAACGCACACGCTTGGGCTCGATGGCCGCGATTTGCTTGAAGTCCGAAGGCAGCGAGAGGGCTGCAACCGCGGAAGGCTGGGTGCGCGCCCGCTTCGGCCCAGCTCACGAAGCGTCTAGCGGTGCGTGGGGCCCCGGCTCCGCAGCGTCGAGCAAGTGAGCCCGCAGGGCGACTGCGAGCAGGCGGATGCGCGCCGATGCTTCCGGGCAGGCCATGATGGCGGACTCATCCGGACAGGAACCAAGCAGAGGAATGCTCAGCGACGCACCCATCGACGATGGTGGCCGACATGGTCCTCAGTGTCTCAAACAGGGTGTCATAGGCATGGCGTGCACGCGGCGAGGTGTTGACCAGCGCCACCGACTTGCCCACGAAGGTCTCATCGCTGACCAGCCAATCCAGAGCATTTTTCATACCCCCGAAACGCCGTGGGCATACTCAGGACTGGCGATCAGCAGTGCCTCGGCGCGCCGCACTGCCTGGCGCCAGTGGTGCACAGGCGCTGGAAGCTCAGCTTCGCGGTCCGGGTTGAATAAGGGCGATGGTCTCAACGGCTTCCTCAACCAGGCTGGGGTGTTGCCCCACGCATCGTTGCGCTATGCGACGCGGACGCTTAACAGGAAAATGGGCTGGTGCGGTTGATCCGCGCCAGCCCGAGGTAGTTCGAACGTCCTTCAGTTGCAGCTGAAGCTGCTAGCCTGATCCGGGTTGCCGCCGTTGTAGGTGATCTTGGACGGGTACATGCAGATAGGACGTGAGATCGTGCCTCCGTTGTTTTCAAGAGGGATCTGGTTCGGAGCTTTGCCCTGTTCCACCCAATTCACGAGTTGGTTGTACATCTGGCCGGCCGCAGGTAGCGGCGGATTTGCCGTCGGGCTTGTCCCTGCAGTCCCGTTCACCGATCCGATGCCGCCGCAATGGCCCATTCCAGGCACCAGGAAGAATCGAAAGAACTGCTGCACTGCGGAAAATCCGCCAAGTGTGTTCGCAACGGTGTTGTAGTAGTGGATCGATCCCTGCGGCATGATGATGAAGTCGGCCATGCCATGCGTCATGATCAGCTTTCCGCCGTCCGCTTCAAAGGCCGAAAGGTCCGGGTTGTCTGTGTTGATATTGTCGAAGTACGGTTGCAGCGAGATGCCCTGGGCGAAGGCATACGCGAGATCGGAGTAGGACAGGTTCTCCCAGCCGTTCAGGCCATCGCCAGTAGCGTTGACGAACATCGGCACGGCGATGCTTGGATCCTGTAGCTCAAGCGCAATAGGCGTGGCCAACAGCCCATTCGAAACGATCGCTCCACCAGAGGAGGCAGCGGCAAACGCCGCGAGGTTGCTGCCGCGTGGATATCCGAACCACAGTTGGTTGGCCTGCAAGGTGGCCGAGTAGCCGTTGCCCTGCGTGGGCGGAGGGGCGCTTCCGTCGCGGGTCTCGCCGTACCACATCTTGTCGATGGCCTGCGCCTGCACGGTGGTCACGCAAGACGAAGTGGCGTTCGTACCACCGCTGCTGGTGCAGAGCACGGTCGGATCCTTGGTGGGATCGTACGTGCAAGCTGCGGGATCGCTGATGAATCCGTCGTGTTGCCCGGTGAGAGTCGAATCGCAAGCACTGACTGCCGCGGCCGAGACGAGGTCGAGCTGCGCACTCGTCAGCGCAGCGCCTCCCAGATCCTGTTGGGTGACGATGGCCGGATACATCCCGCCGGTCTGCATCCGCGTCCAGTTGATCGCAGGAGATCCTGCGAGTATCCCGTTGAAGTCCGCAGGATAGTCCTGGGCCTCCATGAGACCCTGGCGTCCACCGGTGGAACATCCGTCCCAATAGGAATACTTGGGCGCCTTGCCGTAGTAGTCCGTCGCCAGCTCTTTGGTCTCCACCGCCATTACATGAATGGCGCGGGTCGAGAAATCCTTCCAGAGCGTGGTGTTGATGCTGCCGTCCGGGTTCATGGCCCAGCTCCCGTCCAGCACCGCGAGGGGACCATCCGCGGAAATATGCCCGGCGTCGGTGACTGCGCTTACCGCGCCCTCGACTCCAGCGACAGTAGCCGCCGACCCCTCTCCGCTGCTGATGTTGGTGTTGATCCCGGCGAGGGTCGTGAGAGAGCTGACGTCCGGGTCGCCCGCGTAGCCGCCGCCGCCCAGGTCATGGATCCTTCCGTCCCAGTCTGCCTTTGATGGCAACCAGATCTCTATTCCGATTCCGGGTGACGTGGATGGCGCCCCGGCCGGCCCCGGATTGCCGGGCCCGACGTTGAGCTTGACCACGCACACATCGTTTTGCGCGATGACTCCGGATGGCGTTCCGTTGAGGTTCAGGTCGTCGCCCTTCTTGAACAGATGGACCAGGGTGACGGTGGTGTTCGCGTCAGGCTTGAAAGCAGTCTTCAGGCTGTCGTCACACTGGAACTGCTGGGTGCTCGACACGACCGTGGCTGGTGACGATGATCCGCCACCACAACCAGCTAGCGACATCAGTCCCGCTGCCGCGGCCGCTGCGAACGCAAGGCGCACCGCGCCCAGAGTGCTCCGACTGCCGTCGGTTGGTAATGGAAATGGTTTCATGCTCTTTGTCTCCTCGACTGCAGATTGGTCTTGTTGTCGAATAAAAAGCCGCAGGGGTGTAAGGCCTGCAGCGCATCATCGAAAGCGCTGTAGCTCGGGGTCGGACTCCGGCTGGACAGGGAGCGAAGTCATCTCGGGCAACGCCGCCAGTGGAGGCATCCCTGCCTTCACTTCCCACTTGCCATCGGCGCGCTTCCAGACGAATGCGGGGGTTCGATGCAGCCCGAAGCGCTGCATCAGCTCGAGATTGCTGTGCGCGCCGACGCAATTCTGAGCCACCGTGCCGACCCAATAATGAGCCAGGGATGGGAGCCGGTTTGATGGTGTCCGGCAGTGGATGAGTGTAGGTCGTTGCCTGGGTCGCTGGTCTCCTGGTCGGCGGTTTGATCGAG
>DAHWJK010000177.1:0-15055 GCA_027344185.1 Thiobacillus sp. | reverse complement strand
CTGGATGATGCGGATGAGGCTGGAGCTGTCGGTGAGGTCGCCGTGGTGCAGGATGAAGCGGCGCCCCTGCTCGTGCGGGTCCTGATACAGGTGGTCGATGCGGTCGGTGTTGAAGAGCGAGGTGCGGCGCTTGATGCCGTGGACTTCGTAGCCCTTGCCCAGCAGAAATTCGGCAAGGTAGGCGCCGTCCTGGCCGGTGACGCCGGTGATGAGGGCTTTTTTGGTCATGATTTTGTCGTTGTGATAAATCGGAGGCGGCACAGTGGATCAACTGGTTACGCCGGGATTGCCGATGATGCGCTGCCTGTTTTCGGGCGACATTGCCTTGAGCATGTCGCGCGAGAATGCATCCTGGATTTGGTAGGCCTTGGCGTCGTCGGCCTGGATGCTGGAAATCCTGAACAGCAGGCCGTCGGGGATTTTTCCGGTGAGGCCGTATTTCAGTTGCTGCAGCTTCCATTTCAAGCCACTGACAGCCACCGTGTCGCCCACAGTCGTCCAGTAGGTGATGGGTTCGATGCGCGGTCCCTGGGTTGCGACCAGACGCTTGACAGGAATGCTGCCCGCATCCGTTTCAAAGGTGCCGACGGTGGGTGTCTTGAGAATCTGGAATCCCTGGGCGGGATAGCAGACTTCGGGCTTGTGTACCGCCATGTTGTCTGACTGGTCGCCGCCGTAGGCGATCGACAGCATGATGCGTTCGTTGCGCGAATTGACGTAGGTGCGGGTCAGCGTCTGATTATAGATTTTGTTGATCAGCGCTTCCTGCTCGGGGTTGGCGATCAGGGGGGTGATGGTTTCGTCGATTTTCCAGTCGCCGAATGTTTTGGGGATCAGCGTTTCCAGGTCGATCCTGGGGCCGGCGTCCGCCATCTTGGCGCTGGGTTTGAGCGCCAGCGCCATGCCTGCTGCGGCAAGCATGCAGACGCCGATCACGAGGTGTTTGAAGCTGATGCGTTTCATGAACTGCTTTCAGTCGTCGGGACGCAGATGTTGACCGGATTCAGTTGCATGCGCATGACATCAGGCCTGCGCCCGCGCGCGGTCGGGGAAGAAAAAGCCCAGCACCCCGTCCAGCGCAAACAAAAACAGCAGACCAATGACGAACAGCATGATGCCGGCAAAGTCGTGCAGGAAACCCTGTCCCGCTTCGTCGCCCAGGTGGTAGGTCACCAGGATCAGGACCATGACGCGCACGATGTTGGCGGCGAAGGCAATCGGCAGAATGGCGGCCATGATGATGAGGTTGCGCGCGAGACTGGTGCGCTGCATCAGGTACAGATACAACAACCCCATGGCCGACAGGCTGAACATGGAGTGCAGGCCGGAGCAGGCGTCGGCCACCAGCAGCTGGTATTGCCCCACGGTGAGCGTGACGCCGCTGCGCGCGATGGGATACCCCGCCATATAGAGCACCTGCTCGGCGATCACCGAGATGTATTGCTTGAGCGGTCCGGTGGCGGCATCGACCACGAAGCCCGGCAACGGGATCATGAACAGCAGGAAGAACAGCGCAAACCACAAGGCGCGCGCAGCGCGCATGCCCAGGGTAACGAGCAGCGCGCCGAGAATGACCGGAATCTGCGAGCCGACTTCCATCAACAGGATGTCCTGCGAGCGTCCCAACGCGTAGGCCAGCAGGCCGACGATCAGCAGTGTCCAGCCGGTTGCCGCCTCGACGCGCGTGGGTGCGCTGGCGTCGGCCGTGAATACGGCACGGTTTTGCCAGACGAGGAACAGGGTGACCACCAGCACGATGGGCCCGTGGGCCTGTTCCTCCGAGTTCCAGATTCCGTGCGCCAGCATCCAGTAGGTGGGCACGTACAGCGCCAGCAAGCCAAGCACGATCGGCCACCAGAGCCCAAGGGGTGCTGCGGTGCCGGGCAGCGCGGAGGGATGCGGGGCAAGCATGCTCATGGCATCACCCCAGGACGACGGCGCCCACAATCTGCGCGCCGGTGTGCGTGATTTTTTCCTTCAGTTCGGTCAGCGCGGCCAGGCGGCTGACGTTGCGGCGGGTGGCGATCAACATGCCGCCGGCGCGCGCTGCGACCAATTGAAAGTCCGAACTGAGCTGTGCCGGGGCGACGTCGAGCAATATGATGTCGTAGCCGGTTTCCAGCCCGGACAGCAGCGCGCCAAAGCTTGGGCGCACCAGCAGTTCGGCCGGGTTGGGCGGCGGCGATCCGGCGGACAGCACGGCCAGGGTCGGAAACGGCTTGACGGTATGGACCTGCACCGAAGGCACGCGTTCGGCCAGGCTGTCGGACAGCCCCATGCCGTTGCCCAGGCTGAAAATTTCATGCTGATGCGGCTGCCGCATGTTGGCGTCGATCAGCAGCACCTTGCGCCCCATCTGTGCGAACAGCACGGCCAGGTTGGCAGCCAGATAGCTCGCGCCTTCGTCTGCGCGCGCGCTGCCGATTGCCAGCGTTTTGCGGCCCTCGTTGAACCAGCGCAGCAGCAGTTCCGAGCGCACCGAACGCAGTGCCTCGGCCTCCTTGCTGTAGGGTGCGGTGGCGGCAGTGAGTTCGGGGCTGAGGCCTGCCTCGGCAGCGGGAATATAGGGGAATGCAAACTGGTGCGACAGCGCTTGCCGGATGTCGGCCTCGGTCACCAGGCCGAGTTTTTGCGCGGCCTCGCCAAAACGCAAATTCTGCTCCTGTTGCAGTTGGAGCACGCGCTCCATGTCCTGCGGCCTGAGCTTGCCGGCATCCAGCAACAACTTGCCGATATGGGAGTCGGCGCGAATGCTGGTGGCCGCTTCGGCAATGCTGCCCTGCTCGCTGGCACGGTGGGGTGAATTCATATTATTAACCTCGGCTTATGCGGTAGGGTGTACGTCAAGCCATCGCGGTACGGTTGCGATGAAACAGGCGGCGCATGGTCTCGAACAGGCTGCCGTTTTTCGACACTTCGGCCAGCACCGGAATCTCCAGCCCACCCACGATGTCCTGGCCGGAACGCACGCGCCGGTCCAGCAATTCGATCAGGAATCCCAGGCTTACGCCCAGCAGGGTGCCAAAAAACACCGCCAGCAGCAGGTTGAACGTCACGCGCGGCCGGGATGCCTGGGTGGGTGCGACGGCCGGGTTCAGCACCGCGATGTCGGTCTGCGTGGATTGCGCTTCCATGCGGCTCTGGCCGTAGCGCTGCAGGGCGGAATCGTAGATGCGCTGGGCGTTTTCGAGATCGCGCGCCAGCAGGGTGGCTTCTTCGCGCTGCTGCTTCAGTTCGAGCACTTTGCCTTTTTGCCGCTCGAATGCGCCTGACAGCTCGTTGAAGCGCTGGCGTGCCGCGCCGGCAGTGGCGCCGATGCCGCGCGACGCAGTGCTGAGCTCATTGGCAAGCTTGAGCTTGTAGGTGTTCACCTCGGCCTGCAGACGAATCAGGTCGGGATGGCTCGCACCCACGCGCTTGGCCATTTCGGCCAGCTTGCCTTCGCCCTGCGCCACTTGCGACTTCAGGCTTTGCACCACGGGGTTGTTGATGACTTCAGGCAGGCTGCCGCTGTCGCGCGTGCGCGAGCTGGCATCGTACGACGCCGACTGTGCGGCCACCATTTGCGCGGCCAGATCGGCCATGCGGCGGGTTTCGACGTCGAGCCGCTCTTCGGATTCGACGATGCCGTTGTCGCGCTGATAGGCGGTGAGCTTTTGCTGCGCCTGATCGACTTTCTCGCGCAGCTGGACGATCTGCTGGTCGAACCAGGTGGCCGTCAGCCTGGCCGGCGCCACGCGCAGGTCGAGGCTGGTTTCGATATAGGCCTTGGTGAAGGCGTTGGCGACAATCGCGGCAAAGCGCGGATCGGAACCGCTGAATTCGACCGAGATGATGCTGGATTCGCGCGAGGGCTCGACGCTCAGCTTCTGCAGCAGCAGATCGGCCAGCCACTGCTCGATCGTGCCTTCGCCCTTTGTTGCCTCCATGAACTGTTGACGGGTGGCCGGGTTCTCAGCCAGCTTCAGATCGCGCACCACACGATTGGCTACCTGGCTGCTTTTGATGATGTCGATCTGCGTGGCCAGGTAGCCAGGGAACATCTGCGACGGCAGCATCTGGCCGGTGATGGGGTCCTTGCTCTTGGAATCGACGATCAGCGTGGTGGTCGCCGTGTATTCCTTGGGCAGCAGCAGGCTCACCGCTGCGGTGACGGCAACGGTGAACAGCAGCACGCCGAGGATGATCCGCTTGCGCGCATTCAGAATCAGCAGGAATTGGGTGAAGTTCATGGCAGGCGTCCCTTAAAACAGGCTTTCCTTGACGTAGACCACATCGTCTTTTTTCAGCAGATCGGCCAGTTCGGTGTCCAGCTCCTGCATGCCGCCTTTGGCGTCGCGGCGCAAAATCCGGATGCCTTTCTGGGTGCCGCGCGCGGTCACGCCGCCGCCCATCGACAGGGCCTGCACCACGCTCATGTTCTGTTCCAGACGGAACGCGCCGGGACGCTGCACTTCGCCGTAGATGTAGAACATCGGCTGGCGCGCCACGTTGACTATGTCGCCGTCCTGTATCAGGACGTTGCTGGCTTCGCCGCCTGGCTTGAACAGCGCGACCACATCGATATCGCGGTATTCGGTCTTGCCGTCGCGCGTGCGCACCAGGGTGACGGTGTCGGCGCCGTCGGCGATGATGCCGCCGGCCAGCGCCAGCGCATCGGAGACGCGGCTGACTTTTTCCAGCACGAATTTGCCCGGCCGGTTGACCCGCCCCAGCACCGAAATCTGCTGGCTGCGGTATTGCAGCACGTTGAGCGTGACGAAGGGTTCGAGGATGAAACCGCCCTTGCTCAGGCGCTGCGCGATTTCGGCTTCGCCCTCGGCGGGCGTGGCGCCGGCCAGCCTGACCTTGCCGATCAGCGGAAACGTGATGTTGCCGCTTTCGCCCACGCGCGCTTCGGTGGTGAGATCGGGCTGGCCATATACCGTGATGCGCAGCACATCGCCGGTGCCCATGCGGTAGTCGTTATCCGCGCTCCATGCGGGCGCTGCCAGCAGCACCGCGCACATCGTCAAAACACTACGCCACAACCCGATCATCGTTACTCTCCATTCGGCGACAGCTGCAATGGCTGCCGCACCCTTGCTGAAATTACGTGCTGGACAAGCCGTCGAAAACTGGCTATCCAGCCACAGCGGCGGGAAAGTGTTCCCGCCCTACGCCTACTATCCGTAGGTCGGGAATACTTTCCCGACACCTCCGCTTACCCCCCGCCCGTTGCGTCGGGAAGGTCTTCCCGACCTACAGCGCAATGACGATTTGTTCAGGGCTCCCCTAGAAATCTGCCCGAACACTAACAAACGCTCCATGAAACTTGTAATCGTTGGCTGTCATATTCGAATCGCGACGCCCGGCCTGCAGGCCGACGTCGATTGTGGCCATGCGTACCGGGGCGTAACGCATCGACAGCGAGCCGCCCAGGGTGTCCTCATCGCGCTGCTGCAAGCCCGGGACGACCAGGCCGGTATCGCCCTGGAAACGACGATTCTCGAACGTGGCGTCAGCGCGCAGGGTGATTTTCCCGGTAGCCTGCCAGGCTGCGCCAAGGCTGGTTCCGGTGCTCACCTGATAAGTGGCGTTGAGGTCGTCCGAATTTGCGATTTCACGATAGATCGCCCAGTTCAGCGCGGTTTTTCCGGTTGGAAAATAGTCTGCCGACAGCCGTCCCGCCACACCGGAAAAATCACGTTGCGCCAGCGTATCGTTCTGGCGTTTCACATACCCCGCTTTCGCGTGCGCAGCCAGCTTGCCGCTCGCGTTCCAGTCGCCCAGCAGGTTGTATTCGGTCTGCGTATAGGCGCGGTCGACGGACACGCCCGACAGGCGGTTGGGATATTCGCCCTCTATACGCCGAATTTCGCCGCGCAGCTTGCTGCCCTTGGGGGTGGCGTAGCCCAGCGTGGCCCAAATGCTTTGATCTTCATAATCCAGCGGCGCCCGCTGCACCGTGCTATTGGTCGCAGAGGACGTTGCCGTGCCCAGCCCCGCATGCCAGCGCGGATGCAACTGCCAGTCGGCATTGGCAAACCGGCTGTCGCGGGTGACCTGGTTGTTGATCTGCAGGCCCGCCAGATCGCTGAAGCTGCTTTGCGTGACGCTCTCGGTTGCGCCCACCCAGCCCGACCAGCGGTTGCCCAGCCGCCAGTTCCATTTCAGCTGGTAATCCGAGCCGTCGTAATCCAGCTGGGCGTTGCGCGCAAAACGTACCTGGTTTTTGCTCGCGCTGGCGATGATGTGCTGGCGCCCCGGCTGCCAGTCCACGTTCAGTCCGGCGCCGAGTACGCCATACTGGTCGGATCGCTGCGGCACCAATGCATATTCGCTCTCGGCGAGACGAAACAGGTTGCTGTCGTAATGGCGCGCGTAGGAGACGAACGGGCGGAAGGTGTCGCCTTCTTTCGCCAGCGCGGGCAAGGCCAGCAGCGCGCCCAGCATCGCCAGCCCGGCAAGCGGCGGCGCGCGCCTCACCAGAAACTCCACCGGCCTGTGGCCGCCACGTAGGCGCCCAGCGCGCCGTTGGTGACGGCATGTGCGATGACGGGCGCCCACAGGGTGCGGGTGCGGATATACAGCCAGCCATAGGCCAGGCCGGCGATCAGTCCGGCCAGCCATTGCAGGTGTTCGACGGCGAACAGCGCGCTGGCGATGAGCAGCGCCTTGAGGCCGATCCGAGCCGGGTTCAGGTTCATGAAATCGGATTGCTGCACCCAGCGCAGAATGAACGAACGCCAGAACAATTCTTCCATGACCGGCACCACCAGCGCGGCGCCGGCGATGCGGAAGGCCACCAGCAGCCAGTCGATTCGACCGGCTTCGTCCGTCGGGTTGTAGCCTTCGCCCGGCGCGTCGAGCAGCATCCAGCCGGCGTCGAGATTGATCCACAGAACCAGCACCACGATGCCCACAACGACCGACAGCAGCAGATGCACGGACGACAGGCCCCAGGTCCGCAATTCGGTGTAATGCCGCCACAGCAGCATCAGCGCAAGCGCCACCAGCCCGGCTTTCACCGGGTACAGCCAGCGGACATCGAAACCCGGCAGCCAGTCGGGCAACAGGCCTTCCAGCACAAGCAGGGCGATATAGAGCCCGAACGGCAGGGCACGGACGAATAAGGGGGACATGGTTAAATACGGGCGCGCTTGCCGCCACGCCCATCGGATTATTTCAGGCCGGAAATCCCTTTGCTGATCGCGTCGGCGTCAGCATCGGGAGTGACTTTTTGCGTTTTTTCCGTCGGTTCGGTTACCGGACCAGGCGCTTCCTTGCCCGCATCGACGAATTCGCCCATATATTCGATTTTGGCAGCGGCCTTCAGCGCATCCAGCTCGGCCTTGGCCGCTTTCTGGCGCGCCTGCGTCTGCAGCAGGCGCACGATCGCGGGCCTGGCCTGCTCCAGCGTCACCGGCTGCGCCTGCGAACCGGCAAGCACGACCACCAGCAGGCCGTTCGGCGCGTTCACCACCATGGCCTGGCCGTCGGACATCCTGGCCAGCCGGGGCAGCATCTCCAGCGGCAACTGCTCGGCTGGCTTCACCCCCTGCGCCGCTTTGGCCGGCA
The DNA here is from genome assembly GCA_027344185.1 of Thiobacillus sp. Classification (GTDB taxonomy): domain Bacteria; phylum Pseudomonadota; class Gammaproteobacteria; order Burkholderiales; family Thiobacillaceae; genus Thiobacillus. The sequence continues at coordinate 7,495 of DAHWJK010000177.1, read as the reverse complement.
GATTTTCCGCCTTCAGCCACGCGCCGAAATCGTTCAGCGTTTTGGATGCGCCCATCTGCGCGCGAATGGCGTCGTGCTTCTCTTTCGGCGCCTTGATCGAGATTTCCTGCAGGCGATACACCTTGCGGTTGCTGAACAGCTCGGGGTGCCGGTTGAAATAGTCCGATACTTCGGCGTCAGACGGCTCGGGTGGCGTGCCCAGCTTGCGGCCCATCCAGGCCTCGGCCAGAATCTGGCGGCGCGCCGCGTCCAGCGCCTGCACCACGGCGGGATCGCGGTCCAGCTTGTCGGTCTGCGCCTTCTGCACCAGCAGTTCCTGATCCACCAGGTTGCGCACCACCTGCAGCGAAGCTGGCCGGGATTGCTCCTTGTCCAGATTGGGGATGCGCTGCAGCGCGTAATTCACCTGGTGCACCGTCAGCTCGGTGCCGTTGACTCGGGCCGCGACCTGCGTCGGGGCTTTTTCACCCGCAGCCGCCTCCTTCTTGCCATCGCCGCAGCCGGCAAGCAGTGCCGCAATCAGCAAAGGGATATACATCTTCCTGAAATGGCGCATTATCGTTTTCCTCTTTATCCGGATTGCCGGCTAGTATGTGGCGCGAATGTTACGAGACGGTTTCAGGTGTGTAGCAATACCAGGTATTGCTGCTGTCATGTCCAGGCCATGCCACGCGTTCCGGATGTTTCATCGATTCCGGCACAGGAAGGGACGTGTACCGGCTTGATCTGCTAATACGCATTCTGGTCGCGCCAGACGACAGCAAGCGTTTTGCTGATGATCATCAGGTCGAACACGAGCGACCAGTTGCGCATGTAGTCGATGTCGTACTGGACGCGGGCGCGCATCTTGTCGAGCGTCTCGGTTTCGCCGCGCAGGCCGTTGACCTGGGCCCAGCCGGTGATGCCGGGCTTGACCTTGTGGCGCAGCATGTAGCCCTTGATGAGCTTGCGGTACTGCTCGTTGTGGGCGACGGCGTGGGGGCGTGGGCCGACGACGCTCATGCGGCCCTGCAGGACGTTGATGAATTGCGGCAGTTCGTCGAGCGAGGTGCGGCGGATGAAGGCGCCGAACGGGGTGGTGCGGGCGTCGCGGCGGCTGGCCTGGCTAATGGTGCCGCCGTCCTAGCACACCGTCATGGAACGAAATTTGTAGACGAGGATTTCCTGGCCGTCGAGGCCGTAGCGGCGCTGCTTGAAGATGACGGGACCGGGCGAGGACAGCTTGACGCCGACGGCCAGGATGAGCAGCAGCGGCCAGAGCGCCAGCAGGATGAGGCTGGCGATGACGACATCGCTGATGCGCTTGCCGATGCCGCTGACGCCGAGGGTGGGAGATTCGGTCAAAGCGACGACTGGCATGCCATGGATGTGATCGACGCGTGCCTGGATCAGGTCGGAGATGAAAATGTCCGGCACGAAATAGACCGAGACGGTCGTGTCGCGCAGGGCGTCGAGCAGATTCAGGGTGCGCGGCTGCGCGGCCATGGGCAGGCTGATGTAGACGAGGTCGATGCCGTTGCGGTTGACGTATTCCGGGATATCTTGCAGTTTGCCGAGCAGTTTTGCGGGGTCGACCAGCTGGGTGCGTTCCATTGCGCGGTCGTCGAAGAAGCCGACGACGTCGACGCCGAGCGCGCTGTCGTTGACAAAGCGCCCGCGCAACTCCGTTCCCAGATGCCCCGCGCCGACGATGATGGCGCGGCGGCGCCCGCCTTCCAGCAGCAGCAGGCGCGGCAGCAGCCTGCGCACCACGCGGTGGGCGATGTACATGGCCACCGGGGTGGCCAGCACCCAGGCGAGCACCAGCTTGGGTGGGAACCAGTCAAGGTAGCCGGACGAATAGCCGAACAGCAGGATCAGCCCGGACAGGAAGAACCAGGGTATGACAGTCTCGTTCCAGAAGGCATGAAGGGTAACCTCGGGCCATTTGCCGGGGAAGGTCAGGGTGAAAACGATCAGCGCCAGGATGGGATACGGTCCGCGAAACGGCTCGCCAAACACCATGGTGCAGCCGATCAGCACCAGCACGGCCACAAACGGGTCGAGCAGGATCTTGGTCAGCGATACGACGGAAAGCTGCTGGCGGAACAGCCACTGGTTATGGTTTGTCATCAATCCAACACATCGTTTCGATGCGGGTTTCCTGGGTAGCCCATGTCAGGCACGTCGTTGATCGATTCCGCCACCCATCCCTGTCCGGTGACGAGCCGCGGCTATTGCCTGACGAAAATACCTGAGGAAAGCTACAGGAAGTTGAATCCACCGGAATGGGGTAATTTCGCGCCCGCAGGAAATCCCGCAGCGGACAGGACGCAGGTCCAAGGTTCGGGGACGAATGTGGCGATGATCCCGCCCGGCAAGTTGCTTTCCGAGGAAAGCCATACTGCCAGCCGCTGCGCGACCGGCCGCCAATCAGGATGCTGCTGGCGGCGGGGACAAGCGGCGAATCGAGCCGCCCGTATAGCGCTTACCGACGACCGCTGCTGCACTGGCGCACTATTGCAGCAGTCGACGCACTCGGACAGGCCGATCGCGGACACCGCATTAGGGGAGTCGACGCCGACCGTGAGTAAAAAAGCCGGCGGGTGGCCACGAAACCGGTGCTGTTGAAGAGCTGCCCCGGAAAAGGCTCATGACCAGTACGATGCCTTATCCGGCAGCACCCAGCGCACCGCGCGGGCCGTCCTTGTCGCCCCGGTAGCGGGGGATCAGATGTATGTGCAGGTGCGTCACGCCTCGGTGTTGAACCTTGCAAGCGACTCCATGAGTTCGATGAGAACTACATTGTCTGCAGGCGTGGCCAATTGTTTTGCATGAGCCTGCACGATAGCTGCTTCTTAAACCAGCTCAGGCACGCTTAGCGATTGGTGTCGGTCCAGCCATAGCTGACCAGCGGCGCCGCCTGCAGGAAGTCATAGCTGACCACGGCAGTCGAATCCTCGAAGGTGTAGCCCCCGCCGACGTCCAGCCCCAGTTTTCGATCTGCCCACGGGAACAGCGAGACGCCCGCCGCACCCACCCATTTGTCTTCCCGATCCGAGGTCAGGACCTTGGCACTGAAACCCAGGTTCTTCATCGATGCCTGGCCGTCCAGGCTGTAAGAAACACCCAGCATGTAGCCGGCATCGGCATGCGCGCCCATGGCAAATACGCTGAGGGATGCTGCGAGTAGAATCTTTTTCATGTCTGTTTCTCCTTTCGAGAATGGATGCAAATGGGAACCTTGCAGCCACGCGACGAGCGCGCGGGCGACGAGCCGCATGCGCTGTGAATGGCCAAACGACTGGCCGTTCATGCAGGGATGACCCAGGCACATGCAAAGAGTTCTGAACATGACCGGGGGAGGTCCACATCCGGCATGGCGGCCTGCGACTCGGTGCAATTTTCTGCAGAGCCGGCCACCGGCGCTGCCATCATGTACCGATTGATATGTAGGAAGGCGCCGAGTCTTGTGTGGGCACCGGGGATAATCCGGGAGCGCGGTCCGGCTTGTTTTTACTTCTCAATCAATAGCTTGAGGTATCCGAGGCCGGCACCCCAGTCGAGATCGGCGATACGATTGTTGGGGCCTCGCATTTTTGTGCGGGGGTATTCCATGGAAACCAGAATGCACAGTCCTGCGCATGCCCACCCGGATTGCCACACGCCGCGTACGGACTTCTGTTCGCCGAAGCGGCTAGAATCATGCCTTTTCGCAGGAGACTTTTGATGTCCGATCCCGTTGTGTACGACCGCAATCCCGCCGAACTTGAACTCGAACCCGGTGAATACTGGTGGTGTTCATGCGGCCGCTCGATGACGCAACCCTTCTGCGACGGCTCGCACGAAGGGACCGGACTGGAGCCGCTGCCCTTCGTCATCAAGGAAAAGACCACGGTGTGGCTGTGCAACTGCAAGCACACCAAGGACAAACCCTTCTGCGACGGCAGCCACAACGATCTGCCCGACGACATTTTCTGAGTCATCCATGTCCGCCCTGCCTGCCTCGCCCGAAAGCGTGCTCGACTTCTGGTTCGGCGCGCCGGGCAGCGCGGCCGAGATCGCCGGCCGCCAAAGCAAGTTGTGGTTCGGCAAATCGCTCGCCAACGACCAGGCGGTCATCGATCGCTTCGCTGCCACGCTGATGGCCGCCACTGCAGGCCGGCTCGACGCCTGGGCAAATACACCGCGCGGCCGGCTGGCACTGGTGATCGTGCTCGACCAGTTTCCGCACCACATCCATCGCGACCAACCCCAGGCCTTTGCCACCGACCCGCAGTCGCTGGCGCTGAGCCTTGCTGCACTGGAGTCCGGCGAAGACAGAAAACTGGCGCCGATCGAGCGCGTGTTTCTCTACCTGCCGCTGGAGCATGCCGAGTCGATTGAAATGCAGGAACGATCCGTGTCGCTCTACGAGCAATTGGCGAACGAGGCGGCCGCCGACGAACGCGCGCTGTTCGACAACTTTCTCGATTACGCACGCAAGCATCTCGACGTGGTCGCCCGCTTCGGCCGTTTTCCGCATCGCAATGAAATCCTGGGGCGACCGTCTACCCCCGAAGAGCTTGAATTCCTGAAACAGCCTGGCTCACGCTTTTAGGCTGCACGTCTGTGATTCGTCTAATGTCATTTGTGTCTGGCAACAACAGGCTCCATCCCCAGCACGATATTAAAGGCCGACAGCGGCATTACCTGAGCTTTCCAAGTGATAGGCGAGGGGAAAAATAAAAATGCCCCAGTGGTTAGCCAGGGCATTGAATTTACTACAGTTTACTTCATGTTCGGGCTGGTGGGCAGTACAGGGTTTGAACCTGTGACCCCCGCCGTGTGAAGGCGATGCTCTACCGCTGAGCTAACTGCCCCGAAGCGGCGCGAATTAAACCACATCCGACCCGGCTCGGTCAATTTCAGGACCCCCGATCCGGTAAAATGGCCCCTTTTTTCCGCCCGGCCCGCCATGATCCGCACCCGCTTCGCCCCCTCCCCCACCGGTTTCCTGCACATCGGCGGCGCGCGCACCGCGCTGTTTTCGTGGGCATTCGCGCGGCACCATGGGGGTCAGTTCATCCTCAGGATCGAGGACACCGACATCGCGCGCTCCACGCCCGAGGCCGTGCAAGCGATTCTCGACGGCATGGCCTGGCTCGAACTCACCCACGACGAAGGCCCGTTCTACCAGACCCAGCGCCTGTATCGCTACAAGGACGTGATCGAGCAGATGCTGGCCGCCGGCCAGGCGTATCACTGCTATTGCAGCACCGAGGAGCTCGACGCCATGCGCGAGGCGCAGCGTGCGCGCGGCGAAAAACCGCGCTACGACGGCCGCTGGCGCCCGGAACCCGGCAAGACGCTGCCGGTGCCGCCTTCGGGCGTGCAGCCGGTAGTGCGCTTCAAGAATCCGCTGGAAGGTACGGTGGCGTGGAAGGATCTGGTCAAGGGTGTGATCGAATTTTCCAATACCGAACTCGACGACCTCATCATCGCGCGCGGCGACGGCACGCCGACCTACAACTTCTGCGTGGTGGTCGACGACTGGGACATGCAGATCACTCACGTCATCCGCGGCGACGATCACGTCAACAACACGCCGCGCCAGATCAATATCCTGAAAGCGCTGGGCGCGACGGTGCCGCAGTACGCGCACCTGTCGATGATCCTCGGCGACGACGGCACCAAGTTGTCCAAACGGCACGGCGCGGTGTCGGTGATGCAGTATTCCGACGAGGGCTATCTGCCCGAAGCGGTGATCAACTACCTGGCGCGGCTCGGCTGGTCGCACGGCGACGCCGAACTGTTCAGCCGGGAGCAGTTCGTGCAGTGGTTCGATCTCGATCACATCACGCCGTCGGCTGCGCAGTTCAATACCGAGAAGCTGCGCTGGCTCAACCAGCAATACATCAAGGCGGCCGACGACGCGCGTCTGGCGGGTCTCGTGCGCCCCTTCCTGGTGCGCAATGGCGCCAACCCGGACGATGGCCCCGATCTTGCCGCCGTCTGCGCGCTGGTAAAGGAGCGCGCCGCGACGATCATGGAGCTCGCCGACGCCGCCACGCTGTTCTACCGCACCCTGCACCCAACGCCGGAGCTGCTGGCGCAACACGTCACGCCCGAGGTGCTGCCGGCGCTGGCCGACCTGGCCAGCCGCTTCGAGGCGCTGACCTGGGAGCGCAGCGCGATCAGCGCCGCGCTCAAGGAAACGCTGGCCGCGCACGGCATCAAGATGCCCACGCTGGCGATGCCGGTGCGCGTGCTGGTGACCGGCGAACCGCAGACGCCGGCGATCGACGCGACGCTGGAACTGATCGGCAAGGACAAGGTGGTCGCGCGCCTGAAAGCCGCCCTGCAGGTGCCACAGGCAGGAACGTTTCCGCTATAATGCGCGCTGTTTTTCGCCGCTGTAGCTCAGTTGGTAGAGCAGCGCATTCGTAATGCGAAGGTCGCCAGTTCGATTCCGGCCAGCGGCACCAGTAAATAAGCGGCTCTCAGCGATGGGGGCCGTTTTCAATTTCAGTTCGGGGTAACGCTGGGGTAACTCACGGACAACAAAAAGCCCAGCGCGAAGGCTGGGCGGTGTGGGGTGGTGTGCGTATCAGTCAGCGGGGATGATGCTAGCGTCGCACAAATCCTTGCACTCCTCGGCCAGCATGGAACAAGCCCAAAGGTAGTTTTGCTTGATCTCGTCGGACCATTGGCAAAAGGAATCGAATCCGCCACCGTGAATCATTATCAGCATGGCGCTCAACTGCGAAAGCCGCGCGGATAATTGGTCTTGAATATCGCTGGTCGTTGCGTCGGCGTGCAGCGTGTAGAACGGGCCTACTGCCGCGAAGTTAATTGTGCGGTCGTTGGATTGATCTTGCGTAGAATTGCTGTCAGCCATGATTGACTCCTAGTTAGTCGATGGTGGTTAGGGAATGTTGGGCGCTGTAACGTCCGACATTCCCGCTCATTCAACAGGGCGTTGAATATATTCATCCTACGCCCAGCCGCACGAAAAGAAAACAGCCCCGCCAGGATCGATCAGGGCGCGATTAAATCGCCTGTCCCTAGCACTGGCCTATCCAGCAGACGGCACGCCTTCGGTAGTGGCTGCAATGCCTTCAATGCGCTGGATCAATTCGGCCTGAGTCACGCCATCGGCTCGCATGGCTTCCAAAGCGGCCAGGACGCGCTGCTTTGTGATTTCGGCGTGCTTCATGCCTTGGGCATGTGCGAAGCGGTTCACGGCTGTTTTAACGGGCTTGGGTAGCATGTTTGATCCTCTCTCTCGCGTGCGCAGGTGCAGGTAGCGCGCACGATGTGTTTTGGCGGCTTTTTCCGGGTTAGCGTTAAAGGAAAGTTTGAGGCTCGGGTTCCAGCATCGAAGGCTGTGAACTTTTGGATGCCGCCTACCGTGCGCGGTTTCCATTTCTGGTGAATGGGTTGGTGTCTGCCGCCTTACCTGCTGGCTTCACCTTGCCTTGCGCAACAGGGGTCAACCCGAAGTCGTTTAGCAGGTTTCTGTATTGGGCCTGCA
>DAHWJK010000175.1:0-2070 GCA_027344185.1 Thiobacillus sp. | reverse complement strand
CCGAAGGGGCCGGTGACGTAGGCGCACGACGGACCGTTGTAGTCCTTGATCAGCGGGTTGATCTGGTAGCACTCGATGCCCGAAAGTTCGGCGCCGGCGTGGTAGGCCAGCGCGTAACCGTCGCCGGCATTGGTCGGGTTCTCGTAGGTGCCGAACAGATAGCCGGAGGACGGCAGGCCCAGGCGGCCGGCCGCGCCGGTGCACAGCACCACCGACTTGGCGCGGATCACGCCGAACGTGCCTTCGCGCGTATCGAGCACCATCGCGCCGGCAATCGCGCCGTTGGCGTCCAGCAGCAGACGGGTCGCCATGTAGCGGTTGGTGATCTCGACGCGCGCCTTCTTCAGCTGGCGGTACAGCACCTTCTTCATGTGGTGGCCTTCCGGCATCGGCAGCACGTAGGTGCCGATGTGGTGCACCTTCTTCACCGCGTAGTCGCCGGTCTCGTCCTTCTCGAACTTCACCCCCCAGCGGTCGAGCTGGTTGATCATGTTGAAGCTCTCCTGCGCGTAGGCCATCACCGTCTTCTGGTTGACGATGCCGTCGTTCGCCACGGTGATTTCCTTGACGTACTGCTCGGGTGTGGCGTGACCGGGAATCACCGCGTTGTTGAGGCCGTCCATGCCCATCGAGATGGCGCCGCTGCGCTTCACGTTCGCCTTCTCCAGCAGCATCACCTTCAGCGCCGGGTTCTTTTCCTTGGCCTTGACGGCGGCCATGGGCCCTGCCGTACCGCCGCCGATCACCAGCACATCCACTTCCGCAATCTTGTCGCTCATGAAAATCTCCTAGACGTGAGAACGCTCGATGCGCATCCGGTACTGGAAGGCATCGCCGCGGTAATACAGGTATTCGAAATCGATCGGACGACCGTCGGTGGTGAGCGTGAGGCGCTCGATCCGCATGACCGGCGCGCCCTCTTCCACTTTCAACTGGCGCGCCAGATACTCGTCCGCCAGCATGGATTCGATCTGCAGCTCGGCCGCGCCGAGCGCAATGCCGTAGTCGTTTTCGAGGATGAGGAAGATGTCGCGATGCGCCAGGTCTTCCTTCGCCAGACGCTCGCCGATCGATTTGGGCACATAGGTCACGTCGAGCGAAATCGGCGCGCGGTTGAGGTAGCGCACCCGGCGCAATTCGACGATTTCCTCGCTGTCGCCCGCATTCAGCCTGGCGCCGACCGTTGCACCGGCAGGCATCGACTTGATGCTCACCACGCGCGAAAACGTTTCGTAACCCATGCTCGACATCGCCTCGCCGAAACCCTGCAACTCGGCGATGTTCTGGAACGCCTTCGGCTTGGACACGTAGGTGCCCTTGCCGTGGATCTTGAAAATCAGCCCTTCCTTCTGCAGGTCGCCCAGGGCCTGCCGCACCGTGATGCGGGAGACGCCGAAGGTGCTCATCAACTCGCTTTCCGACGGCATCTGTTCGTGCGCCTGGTAGCTGCCGTCGAGAACCCTGTCGCGCAGGATCTCCTTGATTTGCGTGTAGAGCGGCACAGGCGACACATGCAGCAGTTGCGAGGCGGTTTTCCGTGGCTTCACCATTTCGCGTCAGACTCCAGAACTTGTTATGACGAGTAATGACGTAGCAACGCGCGTGCCAACTTCGGGGCAACGCGTGTGCGTGCCCGCTCAGGCCTGATGAATAAAGGGATAGCGGGGAATCGACGGGTGGAGGGGATGCCCGCGCACAGGCATCGGAAGCAGCACTGACTTAGTGCGGCGGACGGCTAATGTGTACTGGCGTGGTGCCGATCAGTCGCGCGACCAGCGTGCCGCCGCCGCGTCGTCGCTGGCGCGCGCTTCGACCCAGCGCGCGCCGTCTGCGGTCTCTTCCTTCTTCCAGAACGGCGCCTGGGTTTTCAGGAAATCCATGATGAATTCGCAAGCGGCGAAGGCTTCGCCGCGATGCCGGCTCGCCACCGCGACCAGCACGATGGGGTCGCCCGGCAGCAGGCGGCCGACCCGGTGGATCACGGTCACGTCCTGCAGCGTCCAGCGCGTGTGGGCGTCGTCGACCAGCTTCGCAAGCGCCTTCTCGGTCATGCCGGGATAGTGCTCCAGC
>DAHWJK010000142.1:0-11810 GCA_027344185.1 Thiobacillus sp. | reverse complement strand
CGCCCGGCTATGCTGCCTGCGGGTGGTCGGCGTCCACATGAGGTCTCCGGCAAGGCTTCGAACACCTGCCCAGAATCACATCTGGCCCGGCCATCCAACCCCGCGCGGCAGACGTTCCACCTTGATTCCGAAATGGCCTCTTACAACAGCCGGGTCCACAAGTGGAAGTTGTCGTTGAGCGAAGTGCAATAGTGGAATCGCAGACGATGGGTCTCGATGACATACGCAAGCTATATGATGCGAACGGCGCTCCATCACCACATGAACCATTGGGATTTTATCTCTCGACGTTCAGCTACAGGATCGCAGTTGACGATCCTTATCCGGCGCATTGTGCCGGCCAGGTGCGTGTTCGGATCAGCATGGTCTTGGACTCAAGGCAGATCGTGTTGGGCCGGGAGGTCGTGGCGAAGCAGTGCCTTCGAGACGCGGCCGCCAGTCACTACAGGCAGCACGCACGTGCAAACTCATTGGCGGTCATTGACTTGTCGGTACGCATAAAATCTCTCGTCTCGGAGCCAGAAACGATCAAATTACTTCAAGAGGCTGGTGCCGCATTGAGTGATATTGAACGCACGCTCAAGCCTATTCTCGAAGGTGAGCTTCCAGGTTTCGAAGCCAAAAATCGCGAGCTGCAGTCAAAAGTCGATAGCTCAGTCGCACTTCAGAAACTGGAGGATGCATGCTCCACTCCGATCTGACCAGGCCTCGCTCGGCGTGGCCTGAGGTCGCCAAGCGGCCCCAGAAACGGCGTCCAAATTTGCCAACTCGACTCATTTTGCTGATGATTTTCTTGACGTCGTGCCCGCAAGGCGTAGATGCGGGGTCAGCGCCTTCCAAGGCCCAACTGACATTCGTCGTCAACTCATCAAGCGCCTCGGTCAGTCTGATCAATGTCGACACGCTCGCCGAGGTGGGGCGCGTTTCTGTGTTGCGCGAGCCTCATCACATGGCGTTGACGCCGGATAAGAAGTTTCTCCTGATCGGCGATACCGTCGGCAATGAGATGTTGTTCTTTGATCCGCGCACGAGCGATCTCGTCCGCTGGATGACGGTGCCCTGATCATCGACCCCGCAGTATTGGCCGACGAGATGCCGACCGACCACGAATCCGTCATGCAGCTCCAGGAATGACTGAAGCGCGACGGTCATACGTTTCCCGCCATGGCGATGGACGACATGCAGCCCAACTCCTTTACCATCAACGGCCGCGCCTACACCGCCACGGACACGATCCACATGAAGCTGGCGGAGACGGTCAATGTCGCGCCGGGCCAGCGTTACGACGTGATCTGGCAGGCGCGCCAACCCGGAAGATGGCTCATGCACTGTCACATTCCACAACACACCACGAACAACAATGCCGAGGAGCAGGGTGACGGCGGGCTTATGATGCTAATTGACATGACGTGACCGGCATAGCTGGTTGCAACGTCAGCATGTGTATGTCGCCGCCGCGCCGGGCAACGAGACAACTTGAAACCGGGATCTCGTTCCAATCGTGGGAAAGCGGGTCGGTCGGCTCTGAAGCCACAACGATATCATTGGGCCCGGCCCGGAAATACAAGGTCGGCGCGCATCCGTCGCAGGCCCAGCGAAATGCCCAAAGCGTGTCTCCATCTGTCAAGGCGGCCGAGAAGCGTAAAGATCCGGCGTAGCCTTCGGCACGCGCGACATTTTTGAGCCGTGCGAGCGTCGACTGCATGGCAGCGACCGGATCGTCCTCAAGCCCGTCGGCGATAGCGGATAGAAAGATCGCCTCAGAATCAGTCGTGCCGCGGCGAAACCGGTGCAGGGCGGTCGGCAGCAACGCTTCCACCGAAGGCCGCAAGGCGGTCCAATGAGAGATCTGGCCGTTATGCATGAAGAGCATGCGGCCGTGGGAGAAGGGATGGCAATTGGTTTTGGCCACATCAGTGCCGGTCGCGCTGCGAATATGGGCGAAGAAGCTGGCAGACCGGGTAAGATGACACAACGAACGAACACCTGGACTGGCCCCGATCGGGCCGGCATTGTGATACGTTTCGGGGCGCGGAAGGCTGCCATACCAGCCCAAGCCGAACCCGTCGCAATGCTGCGACGTGACGGCCTGGCGCGATCCTGTGGATTGATGGATGAGTGAGTGCGCCGGCAGGGAGACGAGCGTCTCGAGTGCGATGGGCACGCCCTGGTACGCGATGAACCGGCACATTCCCGCAACTTAGCAACCCAAACCTTAAGCCGGCGTTACCGCACGCCACCAAAAAATCGGTTTGGCGGCTTCAGGAGAACCTCCGCATGATCGGCGAAACACTGGATTGCCTCGTGATTGGCGCTGGGCCGGCCGGACTGACCGCGGCGATCTATCTCGCACGCTACCGGCGCCGCTTCACAGTGCTCGACGGCGGCGCCAGCCGTGCATCTTTGATACCCGCGTCGCATAATCTTCCCGGCTTCCCGGAAGGAATTCACGGCACGGTGCTGCTCGACCGGATGGCGGAACAGGCCCGCCGATACGGCGCCTCGATCCTACCTGCGATCGCGGCCGGGCTGGAGCGAACCGACCGCGGCGTATTCATCGCCCGGACCAGCATTGGAGACATTCATGCACGGACGGTGCTGCTGGCCACCGGCGTTGCCGACCGCCACCCCGAGGTGCCGGATCTTCACGACGCCATCCAGAGCGGACTGATCCGCTACTGTGCCGTGTGTGACGGGTTCGAAGCGATTGATCGGCGAGTTGGTGTGCTCGGGCGCGGCGCCAGCGGTTTCGGCGAGGCACTTTTCCTGCGCACCTACAGCGCCGACATCACGCTGTTGTCGTTGGAGGAGCCGCCCGGCCTGTCGGACGAGCAGCATCGCCAGGCGCAGGCCGCGGGTATCGCCGTGATCGACGATCCCGTTGCTTCGGTGGCCATCAGGCAGGATCGGGTCTGGCTGAGCACGCAAACAGGGAAGGTTTTGGGCTTCGAGACGATGTATTCCGAAATGGGCAGCGAGGCGCGAAGCGACCTCGCGCGGAGACTGGGAACGCGGCTGGATCCGGCGGGCTGCGTGCCGACCGACGCGCATCTGCACACATCCACCGACGGCCTGTTTGCCGCAGGCGACGTGGTGCGTAGCCTGGACCAGATCAGTGTAGCGATGGGAGAGGCCGCCATCGCCGCCACGGCCATTCACAACCGGCTGCGCCACGCGGATCCCGCGCCGGTCAACTGATTTGCTCACCCTGGTGCTTCATTCCTGTGCGGTCACGGCCTGGCCCGCCCGTCGCAGCGCATCGATCACGGCATCGGCGGTGAGCAGTTCCGGCAAGGCGACGCCATCCGGGGCACCTGGGCCGTAAATCACGTCCAGCGGGACGCCATAGCGGCCGAATCCTTGTAGATAGTCGGTGATGGCAGCATCTGGCCGAGTCCAGTCGGCGCGCATCGCCACCATGCCGGGCGAGCGCAGCCGATCCGCAACAGGTGAGCGGTCCAGCACAGTCAGTTCGTTGACCTTGCAGGTCAGGCACCAAGCGGCGGTCACGTCAACGAAAACGATCTTGCGGTTCGCCAGCGCCGCGTGCAGCGCCGCCTGGTCAAAATGTTGCCACGAACCGGCCGGCCCCGGACGGGCCACTGCAGCAGCAGGCGCAGCCTGCATGCGCCACGTCGGCGCCAGCATCGCGAAGCCGGCAAAAGCGAAAGCGGTAACCATTACGGACCGGCCACGGGCCGGCATGAAGTGACGCAAGCCAAGTGCCCCCAGCACGCCGGCCAGCCCCAAACCGCTGAGCAGCGCGCCGTCGTGGCCCACTTCGAGGCCAAGCACGAACAACAGCCAGGCGGCGGTGGCCAGCAGCGCGAGGCCGAGCACCCGACGCAGCCAGAGCATCCATGGACCCGGACGCGGCAGCCAGGTCACCAGCCCCGGGGCCGCTGCAGCAGCCAGAAAAGGCGCTGCCATGCCCAGGCCCAGGGCCGCGAACACAAGCCCGATCTCGGCTGGGCCACGTGCCAGTGCGAAGCCGATCGCGGTGCCGACGAACGGCGCCGAGCAGGACGCGGCCAGTAGGGTGGCGAAAGCGCCAAGCAGGAATGCCTGTCCGGTCCGGCCGGATGTGTCGGCAGCTCCCGCAATCCTGTTCGCAATCCCGCCCGGCAAGGCGAGCGTCAGCCAGTCCCACATGCTTGCTGCGAACAGGGTGGTGGCCAGCGCCATTGCCGCCAGGAACCAGGGCTGTTGGAATTGAATGCCCCAGCCGATCGCAGCCCCCCCCGCCTTGAGCGCGATCAGCCCACCGGCGAGCACGGCAAAGGAGGCAAGGATTCCAGCGGCCGTGGCAAGCAGTCCCAGGCGGGCGAGGCGGCGCTCACCTCCGGCATAGCCCACCAACGCCAGCAGCTTCATCGACAGCACTGGCAGCACGCAGGGCATTAGGTTCAGGATGAGCCCTCCAACGAGCGCCAAGCCGAGAATACCCAGGCGTGTGGACGGGGCACCCAGCGGCGGCAGCACGCCTGGCATCGCGACAGCGTCGAACTCGACGGCGCGGCCGCCGTCAACGATCGTCAGGTGCAGTCGCTGGGCCGAGGGCCGGGTTTGCGACTGATCCCGGATGGGCGTACGGAGGGTGGCCACTCGGCCGCCTTCGGCGAGATCAACCTCCGGGCGGCCAGCCGATCCGTCGGCGATCCCTTCGACGAACATATCCGGCGCGTGCAACTTGGGTCCCACGCTTGTGACCCGCACTGCGAGCGTCTGCCCATCCATCACAGCTCCCGCGATCTGCAGCCCCGTCACCTCGGGGCTACCTGGCACCAGCGCCTGGGCAGCGGCGATCTGCGGCGCTTCTGCGCCTGGCAGCGCCACCCCAGCCGGCAATAAGAGCTCGAGACTGGCATGATAAGGAATGCAGATATCCTTGCATGAGGCGTAATCGATCTCGGCGCGCAGGTGCAAAGGCTCACCAGGCCGGGCAAGCGTGATCGTGACAGGGAGCGTGACACCGTCCATGTATCCGATCGTCTCCAGGCCACCCAACGTCGGCAGACGCTGAGGCGCCGGCCAGGCGATGGTAGCTTGGGCGAGGTTGTCAGAGCCTTGCCAATCGATAGTGGGCGCAATGCCGGCATCGCCTGGCATACGCCAATAGGTGTGCCAGCCTGGCGTGAGCCGTAGCTGCAGACCAATATCGACCTTGGTCCCCGAGCCTGTTGCCTCGGTCGCGGCGATAAGCCGGGCCGCTCCGTGAGCTTGACGATCCCAAATGCCGGCGGCAGCGTGTGTCATCAGACCGGAAAGGCCGAGGGCTGACAGCACAAGCGTTAAGATCGCGTATGCACGCCCTACATGATTGAAATCAGACGCGAGCCGACCGCGGGCCGGAGTCAGAATATTACGCACATGTCGGCCCTCCCCTCCTTGGCCATAAACCCCCAGTCTTCCATCAAGACGGGTCTCGGACGGGGGCTGGTTATCGGAAAATTAGCCAGACCGGAGCGCCGTCTGCCGTCTCAGCGGTGGTGGTGCGTTCGCAGGATGCTTACCCCGTGAACAGGTTTGCGACTCGCGTGGTAACGTGATGACCCGGTGGCCACGTTCATCACCGACATCTGCGTGGCCAGGGGGGCTTTTGTCGACGCCAGATAGATCATGGGGTCGACCGGCCTGCTGTCCACACGAACCTCGAAATGCAGATGCGCGCCGTGGGCGTTACCAGTCGTTCCAATGTTGCCAATCGTACTGCCTTCCATAATTGTCCGGCCGGGAACAAGCTGCGGCCCGATCTGTGAAAGGTGGGCATAACGGGTGAGCAACCCGTCCCGGCTGCTGATGTCGACCACCTTGCCGTATTCCCCATACCACCCGGCATAAACGACCCTGCCGGACAGCGCAGCTCGAACCGGCGAGCCATATGGTGCCGCGAGATCGACCCCTGGATGGAACCCATCGTGACGATCGCCGAAACCGGAAGAAACGCGCTCGATATCGACCGCCGGCATGACCATATGACCCGGCGACGGGCTTGCGTCTGCCATACGGATGCAAAATGCGGTGAGCAGGGCCGAGACGACAATCACAGAATATTTCATAATCTGTCGCTAGCATTCGAAGCACCAGCGCGCAAGGGAATTTTTGGTGGTCGAAAAGAGCGCCAATCCCTTGCATTTCAATGCCGTGCATGATAATTCCCTTGTGTCTCTCTAAGAAATTGAAATGTTTCAGTCTGTGCCTTTTATAACAGCGCCGACGTGAGCCAGATTATGCAGCAACGACGATCGCGCCGGGCCATACTGACTGCGGCGATAGGCGGCGCAACGTCTCTCTCCATGACGCGAGAGACGCGAGCCGCATCCGACCAGGGGCTCGCCTTCGTGCTCAACTCCGCCTCGGCGTCGTTCAGCGTCATCGATGTGGCGACCCGCAAGGTCATCCGCACAACCCCGGTGCTGCGCGAGCCGCATCATTGGGCGCTGCTGCCGGACCGCTCGGCCCTGCTGGTCGGCGACACCAGCGCCAACGCGCTGTTCCATCTCGACCCGAACACCGGCGACATTCTCAGGCGCACCGCGCTGAGCGATCCCTACCAGCTCTGGTTTGGGCCGGGTGGGCGGCATCTCGTCGTCACCGCGCTGGCCGTGGAGAATGTCGACATCTACGACGGCAAGACCATGCAGCTGCTCAAGCGGCTGCGGCTGCCGACCATGCCCAGCCATATCAGCTACGCGCCCGACGGCAACACGGTGTTCGTCAGCCTGCAGAGCAACGACCGTCTGGTCGGAATCGATCTGCGCACGCTCGGCGTCTCGTGGCAGGTGACGGTCGGCAAGACGCCGGCAGGGGTGTTCTGGCACAACGGCCAGGTGCTGGTCGGCATCATGGGCAGCGACTACGTGGCGGTGACCGATCCTGCGAATGGCCGCGAAATCCGCCGGGTGAAGACCGGGCGGGGCGCGCACAACCTGTTCTACGCGCCGGACGGGCGCAGCATCTACGTGACCAACCGCGTTGAGGGCAGTGTCAGCCGGCTGGACACGGGCACGCTCGACGTCGTGCGGACCTATGCCGTGCCGAACGGGCCGGACTGCATCGCGTTCGCGCCGGACGGCAAGCTTTGGGTGAGCATGCGCTGGGGCGGCCGGGTGGCGGTGCTCGACCCCGCCAGCGGCACCCACGAGACGGTCGCGGTCGGGCGGTCGCCGCACGGCGTGTTCCTGTCGCGCTCGCCAGCCCTTCCGGGCGGCGACCGGCCAACCGCCCTCAGCCTGTCCACCGCATGATGGATCCATTGAGCTTCGTTGCCGACATCTTGCAGCAGAACCTGCTGGTGCCGCTGCTGTTCCAGTTCGGCCTGATGCAGTGGCAGGAGCCCGCCTATGGATGGGCGCTGTTCTCGGTCTACGGCTTCGCCCAAGTGATGCTGACCTTCGCCGTCTGCATGCCGCTCGAACGCTGGCGGCCGATCGAGCGGCATGCAGACGGCAAGACGGTGGCGACCGACATCCTCTACACGGTGATCGCGCGGGCCGGCATCCTGCCGCTCGTCACCTTCGTGGGCTTCTACAACGTACAGGCCTGGTTCGACGGCGTGCTGCTCGATGCCGGGTGGCTGCCCCCCACCCTGGAAAGCCTGGTGCCGGGTCTCGCCGGCCAACCGGTGCTGGCATTCGTTCTCTACGCGGTCATCCTGGACTTCGCGGATTACTGGCGTCACCGGTTCTCCCATCGGCTGGGTTGGTGGTATGCGTTGCACTCCCTGCATCACGCACAACGGCAGATGACCTTCTGGTCGGACGACCGCAACCACATCCTCGACGACCTGATCGCCGCCCTGTGGTTCGGAGTCATCGCGCTGCTGATCGGGATCTCTCCCTTCCAGTTTCCGCTGCTTGTCCTGTTGTTGCGCTTCATCGAGAGCCTGTCGCACGCCAATGTGCGGCTGTCCTTCGGATGGCTGGGCGAGCGGCTGCTGATCTCGCCACGCTTCCATCGCGCCCATCATGGCGTGCTGGCCGCCGGTCAGCGAAGCTGCAATTACGGCGCGGTACTGCCTTGGTGGGACATGATGTTCGGTACCGCCGACTTCGCCCGCGACTTTGCGCGAACGGGCGATCCCTCGGCGGCGGAGGCTATGGCGACAGGCACCTATCTCGCACAGCAGAAAGCCGGGCTGCGTCGGATGGCGTCGACGCTCCGGCGCGGCGGCGATCAGCGCAGGCGGGCCTGACTCACTTCGGTTTCTTTCTGGCGTCCTCGACCATCTTGGCCAGCACCTCGGTCGCGACCGCGCCCGGCGTGATGCCTCGGTCGACGATGAAGGCCGGCGTGCCCCGCACGCCGATGAGCTGCCCGAGGGCCAGGTTGCGGCGAAGCTCGGCAGCGATTTCCCTGTCCCCCAATTCCGCACGCACCGCATCGTTCGATAGGCCGACGGATTGCGCGACCTGCAGCGTCTTTTGGTCGTCCAACTGCCCAGACAGCCCGAACATCGCCTTGTGGAAGCCGGCATAGACGCCATGACGGGCGGCGATGAGGGCCACCTTGGCCGCGAAGATCGATTCGCGGCTCAGCACCGGATATTCCTTCATCACCAGCCGAAGCCCGGGATCCCTGCCAATCAGCGCGGTCAGCCGTGGTGCCATCACTTTGCAATAGGGGCATCGGTAGTCGAAGAACTCGACCATGGTCACGTCGCCGTCGCGATTGCCCAGCACCGGCGATGTCGCATCGTGCAGAAGGTCCTCGGTTACCAGGCCACCCATGGCGTCCTGCTGGTTCTGCGTCTGCGCAACACTTTCATCTGAATTTGTTTTGGGGGCCTGGGCATGGGCGGTGGCTGCCACCAGCCAACCCGTGACACCCAGCAGCGATGCACGCCGCCCGAGCCCGGCCGGGAGCATCGGCGTCATCGCGTAGCCGCCTGGGCCGCATCGCCGATGATGTCGTGGGCACTGCGTCGCCAGAGCTGCGTCACGATGGCCAGCACACCCAAGCCCGTGCCGAGGATGCCGACATAAAGGCGCACGGGCTCGAAATAGGTCATCAGCGCTGTCGCACCGAAGATCAGCAGCAGAACCTTGTTGCAGATCGGACAGGCAACGCCGAGGAAGTTGATGGCCGAGGCGAATCCCATCCGTCGCAGACCGCAAGCAGGACGGCGCACCATAACGTAGACTCCAAACAACGATGACTGCGTCAGCAGCAGGGGAATCTCATAACCTTTGGTGGGCACCATGCGAATGAAGAACGGGTTTGGCCATACCGCGGCTACCGTGCCGAGCACCAGTATGCTGGCAAGTGCCGCGACGATCCCGGCACCGGCCCGCCGCCAGAGCGGCGCAGCCGAAATCAGGCTGTCAGAGGTTCTCATATTGGACCGTGGTCATCATTCCGGCCTCCATATGATAAAGGTTGTGACAGTGAAAGGCCCAGCGACCGGGATTGTCGGCGTCGAACGCGATGGTGACCGACTTCATCGGCGGCACCAGCACAGTGTCGCGAACCGCGCCCGAGAAGCGTTGGCCGTCGATTGCCGCCACCTGGAACGCGTGACCGTGCAAGTGCATGGGATGTGCCATCATGGTGCTATTCCGCATCACCATCTCCACACGCTGCCCGGAGGCGACCATAAGGGGCTTGTCCTGCCCGTATTCGACGCCGTTGAGCCCCCAGACGTAACCCTCCATCGCCCCGGTAAGATCAACGGTGTGCGTTCGGTCGGCCGGCTTGGACGAAAGTGGGGCCACGGCGCGAAGAGATTGCTCCATCATAAGGTCGAGCGGAGCTGTGGCCTGCTCTGCCATGTCGCTCATCTTGGCCACGGTCGCGCCGGCCGTGGCGAGGATGATTCCGGTGCGCTTGCGCTCCCCCTCCAGCACCGCCATGACCGGCAGCGCGGTCTGGCCGGCCGGCATTTCGAATTCGAGGTCGAGCCGTTGCGCGGTGGCCACCGGAAAGACAGTGCCGCCAAGCGGCTCAATCGGGCGGCCGTCCACGGCAACCAGGCGGGCCGACGTCTGGCCGAGGTCGATGTGAAAGCCGCTCGTCGCCGACGCGTTGATCACACGCAGCAGGATACGGCCGCCGGGCTCCACCCGGATCACCTGCGGATCGGCCAGGGTGCGGTCGTTGGCTAGGAACGCGTCATAGGCGACGTCGTTCAGGTCCATCTTCATGTCGGCCATGCCCGCTTTCGGGACCTGGCCGCTGCCCATCGCCATTCCCGGCATCGACATACCCGGCATCGACATACCCGGCATCGCCATGGCAGCCGCTGCGGGCTGGCTGCCGCGCAGGCCGGCATAGATCTCCTCGGGTGCCCTGAACGAAAAGTCGTGCAGCATGAGCACCACTTCTTGCCGGTCGGCGGAGGTCGCGCGCGGCCGGATGATGAGCGGCGCGCTCATCAGCGACTGTTCCTGCAGCCCTTGGTGCGAGTGCATCCAGAACGTGCCTGGAAAGGTCAGCGGAAAGTCGTAATGCGCCGTCCCGCCGGGTGCCACGGCCGGCGCTGAAACGCCGGGCACGCCATCCTGCTGGTAAGGCGGCGTCAGCCCATGCCAGTGGATCAGCGTCTCCACTCCCGCCTCGTTGCGAAGGGTCACCCGAAATGGTGTGCCCACTTCGGTGGTCAGCCCGGACGTCCCGTCGGGCTGGGAAATGCCGAACACTGCTGCGGCGCGACCATTGACCTCGATCGACCGCTTTCCCGCGGTGAGGACGACCGGCATATCGGCGCCCCATGCGGTGCCCATGAACCTGCCCGCGAACGGGGCGATCAGTCCCGCCGAAGCCGTTGCAAGAAGTCGGCGGCGGCTTGTCGTAGAACCCATTCGAAGTCCCCTTTTGGTGTGCGTTGGACGACAAGGTCTGTGCGGCGCGCACGAAAAAGTGTCCAAATCTATTATGATGACCGACGACTTAGTGACGAACCGATCAATCCCAAGACGGACCGGTGATATGGTTCGGTGAGGGAACGCCACCGGCGAAGCAGGAGCGCGTTGCTCACCACGCTCACGCTGGAAAATGCCATCGCGGCTCCGGCCAGCATCGGACTGAGAAAACCCAGCGCCGCCAGTGGAATGCCGACAATATTGTAAGCGAACGCCCAGAACAGGTTCTGCCGGATTTTTCGATACGTTGCGCGGCTGATGGAAAACGCGTCTGCGACAAGCACCGGATCGGCGCGAATCAACGTGATCCCGGCAGCTTGCATCGCCACATCCGCGCCGGTGCCCATGGCAATTCCGACATCCGCCTGCGCCAACGCCGGGGCGTCGTTGACACCGTCCCCGACCATCGCGACTTTGTGCCCGTCGGCCTGAAGCCGCTCGATTTCGGCGGCCTTGCCCTCGGGCAGCACCCCGGCCAGGAGACGCCCGATCCCCAGCTCACTTGCCACGACCTTGGCAGTGCGCTCGGCGTCCCCCGTCAGCAGGACTGTGGTGATCCCCGCTCGGTGCAGGCCGAGGATGGCGGCCTTGGCGGACGGCTTGACCTGGTCGGTCATGGCGACCAGGCCCAACAACGCGGCCGACGGCGCCAGTTCCGCAACCCAGATAACCGTTCGCCCGCGCTCCTCCAAAACCTGCGCGTGTTGCTCCAAGCCGATCGGGATCTCGTGCTCGGCAAGTAGGGCCCGATTGCCGATGACGAAATCGCGTCCATTAATGCGTGCTATCAGGCCGCGCCCCGGGATGCTCTGAGAGTCCATTTCGAATCGGCTGATCAACGGGCCAGCCTTCGTAGTAGGATGACGCTGGAAGCGGCGTAGAGAAAGGCTTCGACGCTTTCGATCGTTGCCTCGAAGTCCTTTGCAAGTCGCCTGTTGCGGTTGATCCAGG